>JANMWS010000106.1:0-27668 GCA_031394125.1 Gemmatimonadales bacterium | reverse complement strand
GGGGTGTTGGTTTGTGTTTTACAGGGGCGCGCACCGCCCCGGGGCCTTGGTGGTGTGTTGGGTGCGCCCGGGGGCGGCTTGCCGCCCCCCGCTACTCGTATCTACCTGACAAGGACAACCAAATGAGTACCTCGCCCCTGCGTTCCGGAATGCGTCCGCTCGCCTGCTTGGCAGCAATCGTATCATCGTTCGTCGCGTGCGGCGGCGGGCATCATCTCGCCGAGTATCCCTTTGCGAGCCGGACGCTCGCCGTCGTGTACATCGCGCCCCCCGCCCCCGAGCTTCTAACCGGATACTACGACCTGCGAAATTCGCAGAATCCCCTGGAAGCGGTGGTGCGAGCAGGTGCCGATGTCGCGAGGGAGCGGGAAGGTCGCCGCGCCAATGCGCGACTGGATAGCGCGACGTCGCGGGTGAACATCCCGGCGGCTCTCGCGCAGCGGACGCTCGAAAGAGCGAGCAGATATCTGGGTACCCGACCGATCACGGACGAAAGCCAGGCCGACTACCTGATGGAAGTCCGCATGGAGCGGTTTGGCATCAACGCGAAAGCCGACGAAGCCGCGTATCTGTTCACTTTTGCCGAAGCGGTGCTGATCGACCGGCGCAGCGGACGGGAGATCTGGAACGTCAACGTCCACGGCCGCGACCGGCTCACACCGTATGTCGAGAGCGATAGTCGGATTCCCGGCTCCGTCATCACTGCCAGCACGCTAGGCTCGGTGAGCGTGGCCGATTTCCAGAACGCGCTCAATCAGTTGATGGACTCGTCGTCCAACCTGATAACTAACGAGCTCCGCGCCGCATTGAGGGGCGTCCGCAACAACTAGCGCCGCTGAAACGCATGGAGTGAGTGGCAGAGTGCTTGCTCTACTCACTCCATGCTCCATTGGATCGCGCATCTCGTCAGCTCCCTGAGTTATTGGGGGGTCGGAATTCTCATGGCCGTGGAGAACATCGTTCTCCCGATCCCATCCGAGCTGATTATGCCGCTCGCCGGATTCAGGACGGAACACGGTCAGATGACGCTCCTCGGCGTGATCCTCGCCGGCACTGCGGGCTCCGTCCTCGGCGCGCTTCCCCTTTACTACGCCGGCTACGCGCTCGGTGAGGATCGCGTAAAAAAGTGGATCCAGCGCTATGGCAAATGGATACTGTTGCGGCCCAAAGACGTCGAACGCGCCACGGACCGGTTTTCCGGAAATAGCTTTCGCGATGTTACCGTCGGGCAGCTGTTGCCGGGCGTTCGGGGACTGATTTCGATCCCCGCCGGAGTCGCGCGGATGAATGTCGGGCTGTTTCTACTCGCCAACTTCATCGGCACGCTAGTGTGGTGCACCGTGCTCGCTGTTTCTGGCAGGCTCCTCGGCCGGAATTTCACCAAGATTCACAAATTCCTGGGGCCGACAGGCTGGGTGATCCTCGGCCTTCTGGTGGCGGCGCTCGCCTACTGGCTCATACGACGCAAAATGAGGTCGACCAAGGGCCGAAGTTAGTCGGTCCCAAGCCCTCTCTTGCAGCAGCCGAGCTACGGGCGTACGTTCGCCCAGCTCGGCATAGCGCCGCGCGACGCTCGTCTCTCACCTCACACGGGGGTTACATGTTCACGCTGCACCGCACAACCCGCATCGCGATATGCTGCAGCGCTGCGGTCCTCGCCGCCTGCGCCAAGAAAGACAGCGCCGCGGTCGACACGACAGCCTCTTCGACCGCAAGCACCACAACCACACCCGCACCTGGACCTGCGCCGGTCAACCTCGCCGACTTTGCCGGGAAGTGGGATGTGCGCTCGGTGCCGGCAACTGGCGACACCACACCAACGACGTATGTCCTCACGGCCACGTCGACCACCTCAGGCTGGACGATCAAGTTCCCCGGACGCGCCGCGATCCCGGCGACAGTCACCGTCGCGGGTGACAGCATCGAGATCGACGCCGGCCCGTATCAGAGTGTGCGTCGCAAGGGAGTGCAGGTTACCACCAATGGTGGATTCCGGGTTCAGAACGGAAACCTGGTCGGCTCGACCACCGCGCACTACAAGGTAAAGACCGCCGACTCGGTGCTGGTTCTCAATTCGACGGGGACCCGCGCCAAATAGCACGAAGGAGAGCGAGCGGCGCGCACACGCGCGTCGCCCGCCCGCTTTCAATCAGTGATCGGAGGAAAAAATGTTCAGACCGAAAGGACCCGCCTGCCAGAGTTGCGGAATTCCCCAGCGCGAGCGCGTTACCGCGATGGGATAGAAACACCTACGTAACTGTACGTACAGCCCCGCGCCGTCGCGGGGGACATTGTTAGATCAGCGAGGCTGGCGACCCAACCACGCACAGAGAACGGGCGCCAGTTCCAACTGATCTCACGGAGGTCGTTAATGACCGCACCGACTTGGCTTAAGGGATACGACGAGGGGATTCCCACCACCCTCCAGCCATACCCAGAACGGACCCTGCTGGACTACCTGTCCGAGTCGTCACGCCACTGGCCCGATCAGCCGGTTCTCTTATTCAAGGGATCGAGGATCAGCTATCGCCAGCTGGAAAAAGAGAGCGATTCGCTCGCGGCGGCGCTGGTCGCGATTGGTGTGAAGGGTGGAGATCGTGTAGCCCTGTGCCTCCCCAACTGTCCCCAGTTCATGATCGCGGAATTCGCCGTATGGAAGGCCGGCGCGATTGTGTGCCCGTTCAATCCCACCTACAGCGAGCGGGAGATGGGAGAAGCGCTCAGAACCACGGGTGCTGAGACTCTCATCGTTCTCAACCGATTCTACCAGAAGGTGAAGGGCATACAGTCAACCACGTCGCTCAAGCGCGTCGTCGCTACTAACATCAAGGAATACCTTCCCCTGTTCCTTCGCATCGCCTTCACTCTTCTCAAGGAAAAAAAGGAAGGCGAACGCATCTCGCTGCAGAGCGGTGACTATCGCTTCACCGATCTGCTGCGCGGCTTCCGACGGGCTCCGCGGCCGGATGCGCGCGTCTCTCCCGACGATCCGTCCGTCATTCTGATGAGCGGTGGGACGACAGGCACTCCGAAGGGAGTCGTGGGTGTTCACCGTGGAATGGTGATCGCCGGATTGCAGCTGCAGGCATGGCTTCGGCCGGCAATGAAGGAATGGACCGACACCATCATGTGTCCGCTGCCGCTCTTTCACGTCTACACCAACACCGGCCTGCAAAGCCTGGCGCTGATCAACCACAATCCAATCGCCCTCATTCCAAATCCTCGCGAGATCCGCGATCTGCTGAAAGAGATCATCGATGTGAAGCCCGCCTTCATCTGCACCGTTCCGACCCTTCTCAACGGAATCATGAATCATCCGATGGCCCGCGAGGGAAAAGTTGATTTCACCTCTATCAAGCTTTGCTTCTCTGGCGGGTCCGCACTGATGGCCGAGACAAAGAAGAGATTCGAGGAGCTCACCGGCGGAGTAATCGTGGAGGGATACTCTCTCACCGAGGCGCAGATGGCGGTACACGCCAATCCAGTGCTGGGCCAGAAGAAAATCGGGTCGGTCGGCTTGCCGTTGCCCGATGTGCACGTGCGCATCGTCGACACGGAAAACGGAACGACCCTCGTGCCCCAGGGCGGGGTTGGAGAAGTGGTCCTTCAGGCGCCCCAGCTGATGCAGGGATACTGGCAGAGGCCCGACGAGACGCGCGATATGATCAGGACCAACGAGCAGGGCGAGCGGCTCCTTTACACCGGAGACCTCGGCTACCTCGACGAAGACGGCTATCTCTTCCTCGTCGACCGGAAAAAGGATCTCATCAAGACTTCCGGCTACCAGGTGTGGCCCCGCGAGATCGAGGAAGTCATCGCGGCTCATCCCGCGGTGGCCGAGGTCGGCGTCGTCGGCCTCCCGGACAACATGCGCGGCGAGGTGGTGAAGGCGTGGATAGTTCTGCGTCCCGGGCACCGCGCGACGGGAGCCGAAGTCAAAGCCTTCTGCCGCGAAAGCCTCGCGCCTTACAAAGTGCCGGCGAAGTACGAGTTCGTGACGGAGCTGCCGAAGACCCAGATCGGCAAGGTCCTATATCGTGTGCTGCGGCAGCAACCCGCAGTAACCGAAGAACCCTTGGAAGCCGCGGCAGTGGAGACTAGGGCTTGAGCGCCCTCGTTGCCAGCTCATCCTGGATTCGGGCGATGAAGTCGGCGACAGTGATGACCTCCTGCTTCTTTCCCGCTCCCCGCACCCTCAGCGCGATCGAGTCCGCCTCGGCTTCGCGCTTTCCGACGACCGCCATGTAGGGAATCTTCTGCATCTCGCCCTCGCGGATCCGGTAGTTCAAGGTCTCCGAGCGCTCGTCGAGATGCACGCGCACGCCAGCGGCCTTTAGGCGCTCTACCACCGACTGCGCGAATCCCTTGACCTCACCCGCGATCGGGATCACGCGCACCTGCTCGGGCGCCAGCCAGAGCGGAAACGCGCCGGCGAAGTGCTCGATCAAACCGCCGACGAAACGCTCCATCGACCCAACCAGAACACGGTGCAGCATGATCGGCCGGTGCGGCGCGTTGTCGGCGCCCGTGTACTCGAGCCCGAATCTCTCCGGAAGATTGAAGTCGAGCTGTACCGTTGGACCCTGCCATTTTCGTCCGATAGCGTCGATGAGCTTGAAGTCGAGCTTTGGCCCGTAGAAGGCGCCGCCGCCTTCGTCATACGTGAACGCCTGGCCGCGCTTTTGTAAAACTTCGGCCAAAGTTTGTTCCGCCTGCTTCCACAGCTCCGGACTGCCGAGTGCTTTGTCGGGTCGAGTGGCGAGCTCGATGGTGTATGGGTAGCCAAAGGTCTTGAGCATCTCGTCACAGAGATCGAGCAAGCGTTCGATCTCTGTCGGCACCTGTTCCGGCGTACAGAAGATGTGTGCGTCGTCCTGGGTGAAGCCGCGTACGCGCATCATCCCGTGAAGCACGCCACTTCGCTCGTAACGATAAACAGCACCGAACTCGGCGTACCTGATCGGCAGATCGCGATACGACCTCTGGTGCGACTGATAGATGCAGATGTGTCCGGGACAGTTCATCGGCTTCGGCCGATAGCTCGCGCCCTCGACATCCATCGCGCCGAACATGTTTTCCTTGAAGTTCTCGAGGTGACCCGAGATCTGGAACAACTTGTCGCTGACGATGTGGGGCGTAAACACGAGATCGTAACCGTGGCGAAGGATCAGCCCTTTCTCGTATTCCTCGATCTCGTTGCGTATGATCGCTCCCTTCGGATGCCACAGGATCAGGCCGGGACCGACGCGTGGATCGGTGGAATACAGATCGAGCTGCTGCGCGAGGTGGCGATGGTCGCGGCGCTTTGCCTCCTCGAGCTGGTGCAAATGCGCTTCGAGATCCTCCTTCTTCCAGAACGCAGTGGCGTAGATGCGCTGGAGCATCTGCCGATGCTCGTCGCCGCGCCAATACGCCCCAGCGGTGTGGAGCAGCTTGAAATTCTTGAGATACGACGTATCGGGGACGTGCGGCCCGCGACAGAGATCGATGAACGGACCGTCCGTATAAGTAGAAATGACCTCGTTCGTAGAGAACTCCTCCAGGCGCTCCAGCTTCAGCGGATCGTCGGCAAATCGCTTCCGCGCCTCGGCCTGTGACACCTCTTCGCGGGCGAATGGGAATTTCTCCGCGATGACCTTCCTCATCTCCGACTCGAATTTCTCGAGGTCTTCCGGGGTGAACGGCTCCTTCACCTCGAAGTCGTAATAGAAGCCGTCTTCGATGGCGGGTCCGAAGCCGATCTTGGCGTCGGGGCGGAGCCGCCGGACAGCGGTTGCAAGGATGTGCGCGCCCGAATGCCGCAGCACGGCTAGTGATTCGGGATCTTTCTCCGTGATTACCCGGAACGCTCCGCCTTTGCGTAGCGGAGTATTGAGATCCAGCACTTCACCGTCTAGTTCGACCGCGATCGCGTCGCGCAGAAGCCTGGGCCCGATCGATGCGACGACGTCGCGCGGCAGAGCGCCTTCGGGTGCTTCACGGGTGGCGCCGTCGGGGAGTCTCAGCGTCAACATTTTTTGGTATTATTTCGAGTACTGCGGATGGCCTTTATTTTGCTCCCCGTTAAGCTATCGTTTGCAGAAACCCTTCGCTACAGGTCCCCAATGTCTCCCTTCCGCTATCGTGACGAGCCGCCGTACATCTACGCCGAGGACGAAGAGGAATCTTCGCCGCGTAACGCACTCTACATCGCCATTGGGGCGGCTGCTGGCTTCGCTGCCGGTGTGCTCATGGCGGAGCGATTCGGAGGGTTCAAGGGACTGACTGACAGGATCAAGGACACCTTCGGCGGCGGGACCGGCGAGGAAGAGGAAGAGTTCGACTACGAAGGACTCGACGAGGACGAGTTCGATCCCGATTTCGACGATGACTTCGACACGCCAAAGGCATCCCTGAACGGCGCCGAGGAGCTGGAGGAGAGAGTGCTCGAGGCGTTCAGAAACGATCCGATACTCAGCGAGCGCGCGGTGGACATCGGGTCCGTTGAGGACGGCATCATCGAGCTCACAGGCTGGGTGAACTCCGAAGACGAGGCGCATCAGGCGGTGGTGGTCGCGCGCGGGGTCCCCGGCGTCGAGACGGTGGTGAACCGGCTCGTGATTCGCACCGACGAGGACTTGTTCGACGACGCAGCACATCGATATGAGGACGGCGACGCTGCACTCACCGAACGCCACTGGGAGGGACAACAGGTGGGCACTGGTCGCAGACGTCAGGGCAACTCCACCGAGATCGATCGCCACGCTGATCCTCGGACGGTTCTCGAGGATCGTTCGCTGAGTGAGGACCGCGCTTTCATGGCGGCTGCGGACGAAATCCCCGACGCAGCGGCGCGGCGTACGAAGACCAAGAAAGCCGCACGGGGCGGACGGAACGACGGCTCGGCGGTCGCGCCTAGCGGCGTTCCGAAAGCTGATCACGTCGCCGATCCGGGGAACGCGCAGGACGACTAACTCGCGCGGTCTTACCCGCGAAAATGGCGCCCGTTAACTTGCGCCAGAGATGAGCACAACACAGGAACTTCACGAGCTGCCGGCGCGGTACGACCCCGGCCAGACCGAGCGCGCAATCTATGAGCGCTGGGTCGAGGCCGGAGTGTTTTCAGCCGACGAAAAGCGCAGCAACCGGAACGGAGGTGATCGCGATCCGTTCGTGATCATCATGCCGCCTCCGAATGTGACGTCGGTGTTGCACATGGGTCACGGTCTCAACAACACCGTGCAGGATGTGGTCGTTCGCTGGCGACGCATGGCGGGTGATGAGGCGCTCTGGGTCCCTGGCACCGACCACGCGGGAATCGCTACTCAGAATATCATCGAGAAGCAGCTCGCCGCCGAGGGCAAAACGAGGTTCGATCTCGGACGCGAAGCGTTCGTCGAGCGGACTATCAGCTTCGTCCGGCAAACTGGCGGCCAGATTCTGGAGCAGCTGCGCGCGATCGGCGCGTCGTGCGACTGGAACCGAACGGCGTACACACTCTCGCCGGAGCTGTCCATCGCGGTGCGCGAAGCCTTCGTGCAGCTGCACGAGCGCGGGCTCATATACCGCGGCCATCGGGTCATTCACTGGTGCTCGCGCTGCCTCACTTCGCTGAGCGACGAGGAAGCAGAGCATACCGAGGAAATGGGAACCTTGTACCACATCGCCTATCCCCTCGCGGGCGCGAAGGACAATGCGAGCCTGACCGTCGCCACGACGCGCCCCGAGACAATGCTGGGTGATGTCGCGCTTGCGGTTCACCCGGATGATGAGCGCTACACGGAGCACATTGGCAAACGCGTGTTGCTGCCGATCTCGAACATCGAGATCCCGGTCATCGCCGACGAATATGTCGATCCCGCGTTCGGAACCGGAGTGGTGAAGATCACTCCCGCGCACGACCCGAACGATTTCGAGGTTGGCCTGCGGCACAAGCTGCCCATGCCCGTGATCATGGCACCCGACGGAACGATGGCGAATGGAACGGATGCGGGCTCGCGCGTGCCGGCCGAGCTGCTCGGTATCGACAGGTTCGAGGCGCGAGAGCGGATCGTGAGATTGCTCGACAAATCGCGCCTGCTGAAGAAAGTGGAGCCGCATCAGCACGCGATCCGTCATTGCTACCGTTGCGACACTGTGGTCGAGCCAAGGCTCTCCGATCAGTGGTTCGTCAAGACAGAGCCGCTCGCCAGGCCGGCGCTGCAAGCGGTGCGTGACGGCACGATCCGAGTTCTGCCGAAGAGGTGGGAGGCGGCCTATGTCCACTGGATGGAAAATCTCCGCGACTGGAACATCTCGCGGCAGCTCTGGTGGGGTCACCGCATTCCAGTCTGGTACTGCGACAAGTGCAACAGACAGATAGTGAGTCGCACGGACGTGAGCGCTTGCGACACGTGTGGGGGTTCAGTTCGTCAGGACGAGGATGTGCTGGACACCTGGTTCTCCTCGTGGCTCTTCCCGATTTCCACTCTCGGCTGGCCCGATAGGAGCGCGGCTCCGCTCGTCGCGTTTTATCCGACGGACGATCTCGTGACGGCCCCTGAGATTCTCTACTTATGGGTGTCGCGGATGATCATGGCCGGCTACGCGTTCATGGATGCTCCGCCGTTCCACACTGTCTACCTTCATGGAACCGTTCGCGACACCAATCACGTGAAGATGTCAAAGTCGCTCGGGAACGGCATTGATCCGCTCGACGTCGTTGCGAGTTACGGCGCCGATGCGCTCCGCTACACTGTGATCGCTGGAATGGGGATGGGAGCCGATTTGGTGCTCGACCCAAAGGATCTCGAGAGATCCTTTGCGCCAGGGCGGAACTTCGCGACCAAGCTGTGGAACATCGGCCGCTTCCTGCTGGTGAACGTTGGGACTGCACCGGTAAAAAGCGTCGACGAGCTACGCGACGACGAGCTCACGCTCGCCGATCAATGGATTCTTGGCCGATTGAACGCCACAGTCCTCGAGTGTGATGCGGGGCTTGGCCCATCGCGACCAATTAATGGAAATTGGCGAGCCGATGAGCGTTACTCGGGGCTCCGACTAAGCGAATACGCAGAGGCGGCCCGCCGGTTCGTCTGGAATGATGTCGCCGATTGGTATCTGGAAACCACGAAGGGCCGCATCGGCGCGGATGGACCGGATAGTGAAGTCGCCCGCGCGGTGCTCACTCATGTCTTTGACTATGCGTTGAGACTGCTCCATCCGATCATGCCATTCATAACTGAGACACTCTGGCAGCGCCTTCCCTCACCGGTTGCGGCGGATCGCTGCGAATTCCTGGCGGTCGCTCCCTGGCCGCTGCCGCACCCCGTTTCCAAGAGTAGGACAGATTCGATCGCGCGCTTTGATCTCGTGCGCGAAGCAGTAAGCTCTGTTCGGCAGATACGCTCCGACTACGCAATTCCTCCGGGAAAGTCGATCGATGCGGTCATCCAATCGCGAGCAAACTCTGGACTCTTCACAGACCACGCGCGTCTCATCGGACAGCTGGCGCGCGCGACCGTGAACGTCGGCTCGTCCCCCACCGACGCCGCAGCGGCGCACGCCGTACTCACGGACGGTAGCGAGGTGATCGTTCCGCTGGGCGGGGTCGTCGATCTGGCCAAGGAGTGTGGCAAGCTCCGCGGCGAGCTCGGGGAGCTGGAGACTCAGCTTCAGACGTTGTCCAAGCGGTTGCTCAATGAAGGCTTCACCAGTCGCGCGCCGGCCGCCGTCGTCGAGTCGGAACGCAAGAAAGAAGACGAATGGACCAAACGGCGCGAGCAGCTTGCCGCAAAAGTGAAAGCGCTTTGCGGCGGCTGATCGCCGCCGTGATGTTCGGACTGGCGTGCGCTTCTCCCGGCATGCCGCCTGGCGGACCGCCCGACGTGGCCGCTCCGCAGCTCGTCGCGATCATCCCGGATTCCGGGAGCGTGGGCGTCAAGCCGAAAGAAGTGATCTTTCGATTCGACGAAGTAGTCTCCGAGAGGCCTCAGTCTGCGACTACGCTCGCGGATCTCTTCCTGATCTCGCCGCGCGACGGAGTTCCGAGCGTCTCGTGGCATCGCGATGCGATCGCGGTGAAGCCGGCTCACGGATGGCGCGCGAACACGCCCTACACCGTGATCATGATGCGAGGACTCGCCGATATTCGCGGAAACGTCCGCAACACCGGCGTGACGACTTTCTTCTCGACCGGTCCGACGATTCCTCACACACGTATCGCTGGACAGGTTTTCGATTGGGTCACCGGAGCAGCCGCGGCCGGCGCGCTGATCGAATCGTTTGTGCCTCCCGACAGCATCCATCCCTACGTCGCGCTGGTCGACACGGGCGGCGCTTTCGCGCTCGAGCACATGCCACCAGCCCGGTATACGGTCAGGGCTTACGTCGACCGCAACAAGAACATGAGCATCGATCCGAGCGAGCCGTGGGACAGCACCTCCGTCAGTCTCGCCGACAGCGTCCGCATCGAGCTGTTGTTGTTCGTTCACGACACCGCGCCACCCCGCCTGCGCGATGTCGCCGCGGCTGACTCTCTAACTCTGCGACTGACGTTCGACAAACCAATAGATCCAGCGCAGACGCTCACTGCCGCGAACTTTGGCATCGTTGGGCCTGATTCGGCTGCTGTCCCGATTGCGAGCGCTGGTCCCGAGCCAAGGGACACGAGCGGACGAACCGCAGCTCCTCCTCCAACGCGGGGTGGCGTAAATCCACGTATCGATACCACTGCGAAACCGAAGCGCGTGATGTCGCGTCCAACGGCAATCTCAACCGCGATAATAAAGTTGCAGCGACCGCTGACTCCGAAGCTCGTCTATCGCGTGCGCGCAATCGGTATCCGCGGGCTGCTCGGCGTTACCGGTAATAGCGAGCGCCCGTTCACAGCGCCCGCCCCGCCTCCGCCCCCAAAACCGATGGTCGTTCCTCCCAAACCACCTCCGTCCACCAGCAAATGACGGATCCGCGACGCGACCTGCCGAGCGTGAACGCGCTGCTCGAAAGCGCGGGGGTGCGCTCGCTGCTGGAGCAGCACCCCCGACGCGTTGTTCTCGATGCCGTTAGAAGTATTGTCGACGCAGCGCGCAATCAGGGCGACGCTCAGCGGACCGAGCAGCAATGGGTAGCCAGCATTGCGTCCGCGGTCCAGAGCCTCAGCCAGCCTTCACTCCGCCGCGTGATCAATGCTACCGGCGTGGTGCTCCACACCAATCTGGGTCGGGCGCCGCTCGCTGAATGCGCGGTGAGAGCAATCACGGACATTGCAGCGGGGTTCAGCAACCTCGAGTACGACCTCGCAACCGGTGAGCGGGGATCGCGTTACTCGCACTGCGTTGGACTGCTGTGCCAGCTGACCGGCGCGGAAGATGCTCTGGTCGTCAACAACTGCGCGGCGGCCATGGTGCTGGCGCTCAATGCTTTGGCGCAGCGAAAGGAAGTCCTCGTCTCCCGTGGAGAGCTCGTCGAGATCGGCGGCAGCTTCCGCATCCCGGACATCATGGCTCGCGCAGGCGCAAAGCTCGTTGAAGTGGGCACAACCAACCGCACCCACGACGACGACTATCGTCGCGCGATCACGCCAAGGACGGCTGCGATCGTGAAAGTGCATCGCAGCAACTTCGCGATCGAAGGATTCACCTCGGACGTGAGCGTCGATCGCCTCGCTTTCATCGCCGCCGAACACGGCCTGCCCGTGATCCACGACCTCGGCAGCGGACTGATGGTCTCGCTCGACGAATATGGGCTGACGGGCGAGCCCACGGCGTCGATGGCCCTGAAGTCCGGAGCTTCACTCGTCCTCATGAGCGGCGATAAGCTCCTCGGCGGTCCACAGGCTGGCATCATCCTCGGAGCCGCCAAGCTGATCGCGAAGCTTCTCAAGAATCCATTCGCGCGGGCAATGAGGGTCGACAAACTGACACTCTCCGCCCTTGAGTCAACGCTCCGACTTTATCTCGAGCCTGAGCGGGCGCTCAGAGAGATTCCTGTGCTCTCGATGCTTACTGCGCCGTTGCGAGAGATCGAAGCACGAGCAGAAGCAATTGTAACGAAGCTGCGCGCGGCCGGAATCGAGGCAAAGGTGGCGGACTCGAGCGCGAGCGTCGGCGGAGGCGCGTTTCCAACCGCGGCGATCCCCTCCCGCGCAATTGTTCTGTCGCAGAAGGCACAGGAAGTCGAAAAGAACCTGCGACTCGGCGAGCCCGCCGTGATCGGACGGATATCGGAGGGGAGCCTCCTGCTCGATTTGCGCAGTGTGCTGCCGCGGGAGGACGAGCTTCTCGCCGAAGCAATCATTCGGCTGGCACCGTGAGAAAGCGTCCCGACGCGTTTTTTCTCGACCGCGACGGCACAATCATGGAGGACGCGCACTACATCAGGTCTCCTGACCAGGTGCGGCTGATCCCCGGTGCCGCCGCCGCGGTAAAGAGGATCAACGATGCAAAGATTCCAGTCATCGTCGTGACAAATCAGTCTGGCATCGGCCGCGGCATGTTCACCGTGAAGGATTATGAAGCAGTGAGAAGCCACTTCGAGTCCCTGCTGGCCCAGCACGGCGCACACGTCGACGCGAGCTACTATTGTCCCGACCACCCGAGTGCGACAGGACCGTCGAGATGCCGCAAGCCGGCCACGAAGATGTTCGAGGACGCGATCCGCGACTTCGACCTCGACCAAGCGAACGTCGCGTACGTTGGCGACCGCTGGCGGGATGTCGCCGCGTCGATAAAACTGGGCGGGCGCGGCATCATGATCTCCTCGCACATGACCACAGATGAAGATCGCCGGAAAGCGGAGGAGGATGGAATCGAGACTGCCCCTTCGCTGCAAGAGGCCGTTGATATGCTTTTCGGTCTTACTGCGAAGGACGGCCCGGCGTAAAATCGGTGATGCCGTCACGACTCGCTGTGCTCGCATCAGGGCGCGGCTCAAATCTTCAGGCAATTATCGAGCACTTCGACAATCTCGCGCGTGAGCGAGTGGCCAAGGTCGTGCTCGTGGCATCGAACCGCGCCGACTCCCCTGCCCTCATTCGTGCCGCCACCGCGTCAATCGACATTGCGCATTTCAACGCGGAGGACGATGGCTCCGAGCTCCTCGGCCTCCTCCAGACCTTCAAGATCGACCTCGTAGTGCTGGCCGGGTATCTCAAGCGAATTCCGCCCAAGGTGATCCGTGAATACGCTGGCCGCATCATCAATATTCATCCCGCGCTTCTTCCCGCTTTTGGAGGGGAAGGCATGTACGGTGCACGCGTTCACGAAGCAGTGATCTCGTCGGGCGCCCAGGAAAGCGGGGTTACCGTCCATCTCGTCGGCGACGAGTACGATCGTGGCCCGATCGTCGCTCAGTGGCGGGTCCCGGTGAATCGGTCGGATAATGCCGAGTCGCTGGCAGCGCGAGTGCTCAACGTGGAGCACGCCGTGTATCCCCGTGCGGTGGAAATGCTGGCGGTCCTGCAACAACTCGAATCGAAACGAACTGATTGATATGCCCACTGCTCTCCTTTCTGTTTTTGACAAGACCGGTCTTGTCGACTTTGCCACCGCGTTGGCCAAACTTGGCTGGGATCTCATCTCGACCGGAGGCACAGCCAAGGCGCTACGAGCGGCCGGTGTAAAGGTTCGCGATGTCAACGACGTCACGCATTTCCCCGAAATGCTCGACGGAAGGGTGAAGACGCTTCATCCGGCCATCCATGGCGGGCTTCTCGCTCGACGGGACTCTACCGAGCACATGAAAGCGCTGGCCGAGCACACCATCGCCCCGATCGATCTCGTCGCGGTCAATCTTTATCCCTTCGAGCAGACAGCCGCGCGCGCTGGTGGCAAGGCGGAGGAAGTCATCGAGCAGATAGACATCGGTGGGCCGTCCATGCTTCGATCCGCCGCGAAGAACTTCGCGTCCGTTACGGTAATCGTGGATCCCGCTGATTACGAACGAGTTCTCGCGTCCCTCGAGGCCAAGGACGACGATCTGGATCTGCGTCGCGTGCTCGCGGAAAAGGTATTTGAACGGACGGCTGCCTACGACGCGGCAATCGCGCGCTGGTTCGCCCGGGAGAGATCGGAGACATTTCCCGACAGCGTCGCCATCCCTCTAGAGCGTGAGACGACCCTCAGATACGGAGAGAATCCCGGACAGCGGGCCGCGTTCTACGTCGAACGCCAGAAGGACGGGATCGCTGCGCTGGAGAAGAAGGGCGGGAAGGAGCTCTCCTTCAACAACCTCCTCGATCTCGAGGGTGCACTCTTCGCCACCGATCCGTTTCAGGGCGAAACGTGTTGCGCGATCGTCAAACACACTACGCCGTGCGGACTCGCGACCGGAAAGACTGCGCTCGACGCCTATAAGAAAGCTCTGGAGTGCGACCCGGCTTCGGCATTCGGGTCGGTGATCTCGTTCACGGTACCGGTCGACGACGAGACCGCTGAAGCCATTTCGAGCCTTTTCGTCGAGTGCATCGTTGCTCCGAAGTTCAGCGCTGGCGCGCTCGAGATCCTGGGGCGCAAAAAGAATCTCCGGGTGCTGGAAGGCCAGGCGCGTTGGCGCGACGAGGCGCTCGACTACAAGCGGATTCGCGGAGGATTCCTGGCGCAGGAGCGGATCGCACGCGATGGCGCGAAGGAGGAATGGAGGGTCGTCACCAAGCGTCAGCCCACCGAAATAGAGCTCACCGATCTTCGCTTCGCCTGGCGCGCGGTGGGGAGCGTCAAATCGAACGCAATCGTCCTCGCGCGCGACGGCGCCACCATCGGCATCGGCGCTGGTCAGATGTCACGCGTAGATGCCGCTTTCCTGTCCGTCCACAAGGCAGGGCTCGCTGGTCACGATACCAAGGGCTCCGTGATGGGGTCGGATGCATTCTTCCCCTTCCGCGATGGTGTGGAGCAGGCCGCGGAAGCGGGTGTCAGCGCGATAGTGCAACCAGGCGGCTCGGTGCGCGACGAAGAAGTCATTCAGGCAGCCAACGAGTTCAACATCGCGATGATCTTTACCGGCATGCGCCAATTCAGGCACTAGCATGACAGCCAGCTCTGCAAACGCCGGCGACGAGCTCGATTACAGGCCATCGTATGTCGCCGCCGCGATAGCGTCGGCGATCGTCTTCCTGCTTTATCTCGTCACGCTTGCCCCGTCCACCGCGATGTGGGACACCAGCGAGTACATCGCCGCGGCGTTCGACCTCGGACTCCCCCACCCGCCGGGCAATCCCTTCTTTGTCATCCTTGGCCGCTTCTTCGCGGTGCTGCCAATCGCGCCGAATGTGGCGATGCGCATCAACATCCTCGCGGCACTCTGCAGCGCCGCGGCTGCCGGAATGTGGTTTCTCATTACCGAGCGTGTTCTCGTGGGATGGCTGCCCCAGCGCTGGCAAAGGATTGTAGGGGGCTCGCTCGCCGCCCTGATCGGAGCGACCGCTTTCACAGTCTGGGCACAATCCGTCGTCAACGAGAAAGTCTACACTGTCTCCCTCCTCGGCCTCGCGCTCGTATCGTGGCTCATCGTGCGCTGGTGCGACGAGCCGGACGGGCCGCGCGCAGACAGACTGCTCGTGCTTGTCGCGTACTTGAGCGGGCTCGGTTATGCGGTTCATATGGCTGGGTTTCTCGCGCTGCCGGCCGTAGCCGCGGCGGTGACAATACGTCGCCCGCGCACACTGGTGAGGTGGAAGCTTCTCCTCGCTATCGCTGGCGCGCTCGCCCTCGGCATGACGCCATTTCTCACGCAACCTCTCCGCGCCGCGCACTTTCCCGGAATCAACGAAGGAGAACCCACGGGCTGCGCTACGAGAATCGGCGCCAGCTGCACGTTCAGCAAGGCAACGTACGACCGCTTCATGTACAACTTCAATCGCGGCCAGTACAGCAAGCCCGCCCTCGGTGAAAGACAAGCGCCGTTCATTGCGCAGGTCGAGATGTGGTGGCTGTACTTCAGATGGCAGTGGCTCCGCGATCCGTTCAACACGCATCAGCCAATTCAGCGAATGCTCGCGACGCTCTTCCTGCTACTGGGTGGCCTGGGTGGCTACGTCCACTGGAAGCGGGACAGACGATCGTTCTCGTACTTCGGTCCGTTGATGCTGACGATGACGCTCGCGCTCATCTACTACATGAACTTCAAGTACGGGGCGTCGCAGTCACCGGAATTGAGCGATACTGTCGCGCGCGAAGTGCGCGACCGTGACTACTTCTACCTGTGGAGCTTTTCAGCGTGGAGCGTTTGGGCTGCGCTTGGGCTCGTCTACGTGTGGGAAACGATTGCCGCGCTGATCGGGTCTGAGAAAATTCACGTTGGCAGCGAGACTCTCAACCTTCCGCGACGGCGGGGCTGGCTGCTCGCGACGCCCGTGCTGGCTGTCGCGTTCGTTCCCCTTTTCGCCAACTGGCAATCAGCTACGCGTGCAGGACAAACGGACACCGCCGATTTCGCGGCAGATCTTCTCAATTCAGTCGAGCCCTATGGAATCCTGATCACGTCCGGCGACAACGACACGTTTCCGCTCTGGTACGCCCAGGAAGTCGAGGGGATTCGACGCGATGTGATTGTCGCCTGCCTCTCGTTGCTCAACACCGACTGGTACACCCGCCAGCTGTTGCGGCGTCCCATCTACGAATACGACTCTCTGCGCGGACCGGCGATCTACCGTGGTAAAGTGTGGAAGAAACCGGGTGGGCCGCCGCTCAAGGTGACAATGGATCAGGCTGACGCGGTCCCACCCGCGATCGAGCTCAGTGCGCCGCAGACCTTCCGGAAGGAAGGCACTGACATCGTTGCCGCGATCAATCCTCGACCGCTTGGAGATTACTCCGGGCTGGAGCGCGCGGATCTTTTCGTTCTGTACATGATCCGCGACGGTTATCCGGAACGCTCGTTCTTTTTCAGCCGCACTTCGGGCGGATACGCCGAGGAGATGGGGTTTGCCCCGTACACCGTGACAGTGGGTCTCGCGAGAAAGCTCATGCCGCACATTCCCACGGCGGGAAACGGAGTCGTGTCCCTTGGCGGTGGCGAATGGCTGGACGCAGCGACCACGCGCGTGCTATGGGAAACGGTCTTCAAGGCTCCCGCGTCATTAGCAAGGCGAGCCATGTGGGTCGACCGGCCCTCGGCCGGCGTTCCTTATCTCTGTGTGCGCACCGGGTTGGAGCTCAGTGCCGCGCTGGACCAGTGGGGATTCAAGCAAGGCGCAGCTCGGATCCGCGCTCAAACCGTACAGGTCGCGCGCGCGACGCAGCTCGAAGATCTTCTCGGGAGTGACTCGAGGTAGCGCGTTGCCGCGTCAGTCGGCCGCTCTTATCTTGAGAGTGCAGGAGGGTTGGCAGAACGGCTATTGCACCAGTCTTGAAAACTGGCGCCCGCAAGGGCTTGGGGGTTCGAATCCCTCACCCTCCGTCCATTACCTAAGCGTCGCCCGCAGATTTACTGACCCTGTATTTTGGGTGCAGGGCCGAGCCGCGCCAGCCTCGCCTTCATCGTGCTGAATCCGGACTCGTTCGATTGGAGACTATTCAACTGGGACGCCGGCACCCGACTCAGCATCCGCTGAATATCAGCGAGGCGGTCCTGAGTACCCGGGTGGTCTGAGAACCACCCAGCCGCGGCACCCCTGCCACCTGACTGCTGCTCCTCCGCCAGAAGCTTCTGAAAGAACGTATACATTCCGCGTGGACTGATTCCGGCGCGCATTACGTTGTTGAAGCCGCCTTCATCGGCTTGGACTTCGTCGGCGCGGCTGAATTTCGCGAAAACGGCCGTGCCTCCGATGTTGATCGCTGCCTGGGCCACGCCGCTCTGGCATACTCCAGTGAGTGCGCAGAGTATCCCCACTCCCACGTTAGCGCCCTGGGCGCTCTCCATTTGCTTCACCGAATGGCGCCTGACGACGTGCTCGATCTCGTGCCCGAGAACGCCCGCCACCTCCGACATGTTGCTGGCCCGCGCCAACACGCCGCGATTGACGTAGACGAAGCCGCCGGGGAGCGCAAAAGCGTTGACCATGTCCGAATTCACGACCTGGAACTGCCAGTTCAGATCGGCCCGTGATGTCGTCCTCGCGATGCGATTACCAAGCGCGTTGACATAGTTGTTGATCACGGCGTCCTGAACCATCGGCAGCTGCGCGTTTACCTGCTGCGCCTCTTGCTGGCCCATCTGCACTTCCTGCTGGGTAGAGACTCCACAGCCAGCGAGTAGAGCGATCGCGCCGATCGTGAGTGATATTTTTCTCATAGTTGGTCCTGGTAGGGTCTGTCCGCCGTTATGTCACGCGAGAGGGATATTGGCAGAAACCAGACCAGCGCGTCCCGGGACCGCCTCCTGCTTGTTGCTGGCGTACTCGTCTCCGACTCGGTCAATTTCAGTTAACCGCACACAGGCGCGCGCAAACATGGCTGACTTCACCAAAGAATGGATCGAGCATCTCAAGGGACAGATTGCCAGTCGCTTGAGCATCGCCGAGGACAAGATGGACCCGCAAACGTACGACCAGCTCGTCACCGACCTCGCTTGGTTTACGTTCCGCTTCGCGCGCGACCCCGACACCAAAATGAGGAAAATCTTCCGATGAGCTGACTGCCGCGGCACTAGATTCGCCGTAGAGCCCGTACTGCGGCCAACAACCCCGACTGGGAGCGGCAATGCCGAAATGCGAAGTCTGCGGCAACGACTACGATAAATCGTTCAGCGTCACGATGAAGGGAAAATCCCACACCTTCGACTCGTTCGAGTGTGCGATACATGCGCTGGCTCCCCAGTGCGAGCACTGCGGCTGCAAGATCATCGGCCACGGGGTCGAGAGCAGCGGCACGTTCTACTGCTGCGCGAATTGCGCCAGCATGTCGGGCGTCAAAGGACTCGAAGACCGTATCTAGCACGGGAGGCATTATCGCTGTGAGATGGAAGAGCCGACGAGACCCGCGCGGGAAGATTGGGGATGAGCGCGTGCGCACAAAGTTCGCCTGGTTCCCGGTCGAAGCGGATGACGGTTACACCTATTGGCTGACTCCGGTAGTCGTGCGCGAGAAGCTACTGCCCAAGGTCACGCGCGGCGGGTTCGAGGACGACGAGCAGGAATGGGAAGTCGTCGAAGCCAAGCCGGTTGCCGGCGGGAAGAAAAGAAGCCGCAAGAAGTAGCTCCTTGCACCCCACCATCGATCTCAATGCGGATCTGGGTGAAGGCTTCGGAAACTCCCGCGTGTCGGAGGACGAAGCGTTGCTCGACCTCGTGTCGTCCGCCAATATCGCCTGCGGATTCCACGCGGGTGACGCGACGACGATTCGCGACACCGTAAGAGCAGCCGCGTCTCGTGGCGTCGCGATCGGCGCGCATCCGTCCTATCCGGACATTCCACGATTTGGCCGTAGAGAGCTCGGTCTCTCTCCTAAGGAGATCCGTTTTCATGTCGCCTACCAGCTTCGCACTTTCCACGACATTTGCGTCACCGAGAATGCAAAGCTCTCCTACGTGAAGGCCCACGGCGCGCTGTACAATCGCGCGGCACGCGACTCATCTGCCGCCACTGCCATCGCGCAGGCGATACGCGACGTGAATCCCTCGCTCGTCCTCCTCGGCCTCGCTGGGAGCGAGATGGCGCGAGCTGCAGCGCAAGCGAGTCTTACCTTCGCCGCCGAGGCATTCGCCGATCGTGCGTATAGGCGCGATGGCACGCTCGTCCCCCGCCAGCAGCCTGGCGCAGTCATCCACGATGTGCAGAGCGCGGTCAAACGGGCAATCACGCTCGTGAAATCGAGCACCCTCACCGCCGACGACGGGTCTGTGGTGGGAGTGGCCGCCCAATCGCTTTGTGTCCACGGTGACAATCCCGACGCCCTGCCGCTTCTACGCGAGCTGAGGACAGCGCTCGAAAGGTCCGGCGTCAGGATCGCGCCCTTCGCCTCTTGAGTCGAGCCCAGTTGCGCGCAGCGGCACTCGGTGATTCTGCAATCACCATCGTCTTTGGAACGGAGCGCAGCACAGAGCTGCTTGAGCGCGTGCACGCGACAGCGGCATCACTGGCTGCGGAACAACTCGTGGAAGTCCAGGACATCGTGCCCGCCTATCTCGGCATCGCCGTTTTCTACGACTCACTCCGCACTCCCTACAGCGAGATGGCGGCGAAGATTCTCGACGTCTGCGAAAAAACTACTGCTTCGATAGACGCCTCCGGCAAAATTCGCGAGCACGAGATCCGTGTCATCTACGACGGCGCCGATCTCGAGCAGGTTTCCGAATCATGCGGGCTTTCGGTCGATGAAATCATCGCGCGTCACAGTGGTCGGCCATATACTGTCGATCTTCTCGGATTCGTTCCCGGTTTCGCCTATCTGAGCGAGCTGCACCCGTCACTCCAATTGTCGCGCCGGTCGGAGCCCAGGCCCCGGGTTCCGGCGGGAAGCGTCGCAATCGCCGGTGCCCAAACGGCCGTCTATCCGCTCGATACTCCTGGCGGTTGGCACATCATCGGAAACGCCGACAGGGTGATGTTCGATCCGTCAAACGACCCGCCGGCGCTCCTGCGTGCGGGCGACATCGTCCGATTCGTCGCCGTGCAGTGATAGCTATCACTCGCGCGCCCCCGTACTTAACGATCCAGGACATGGGGCGGATGCATTCGCGCTCGTCGGGTGTCCCCCGCGGCGGAGCAATGGATGTATTCGCGCTACAGGCGCTGAACGCCATCGTCGGAAATGCGCTCGATTTCGCGGCCCTTGAATGGGCCCTCGGCGGCGGGACGATCCGGTTCCAAAACGATTGCGTCTTTGCGATAGGCGGCGCCCATGTCCGCGCTACGGTGGCTGGTCAGACGATGCCTTCGTTCACGACCTGCCGTGCGCAGGCGGGCGACCAGTTGACGGTGGAGCAGCTGACCGCTGGCCGGTTCCTCTACATCGCCTTCAGCGGCGGTATCGACGTTCCCCTGCTCCTCGGCAGCCGTTCGACGTACCTGCCCGCACGCTTCGGTGGGTGCAACGGCCGGATGTTAGCGAGCAATGATACACTAACGCTGGCACCTCATCCGCATTCCACGCCGGCGGAAGGCTTCACATGCCCTCCCGAGCTCCTTCCACGCTACGAGTCATCAGCCGTACGAATAACTCGTGGGCCCCACGCCGATCTCTTCGACGAAGCCGCCTGGTATACGCTCACCGAGACAGAATTTGCCGTTTCAACAGCCTCTGATCGTACCGGCTACAAGTTGAATGGTAAGGCTGTGGGTCAAGCGCCCGGCAATCTTCCATCCGACGCCAGCTGCCAGGGCGCGATTCAGATCCCGGGCAATGGTACCCCCATTGTGCTCATGGCAGACGCGCCGACGGTCGGTGGTTATCCCAAAATCGCCGTAGTCGCCGAGGCGGATCTGCCAATCCTCGCCCAGCGATCGCCGGGCGAGAGCGTCCGATTCCAGTTGGTGACAATCGAGCAGAGCCAGCGCGCGCTCAAACGTCGTGCATCAGACCTACATACGATCGGCGCTACCGGCGCGGCTTCTGCATAGAAGTTGGGAATCGCCGCTCAACGCGCGGCTCAACAACTGTCGGGGGGCTGTATCCATGGAAGGAAATAATCAGGAAAGTGCGCGCCCGAATATCGGCGCCGAACAGACAAGCTTCGGGGGCCAGCTCAATTCCACTGCCGACAAGAGCGCGGCGTCGGGCGAAGGGGGCGTCGCCGATCGCATAAAGAGCATCGCGACGTCAGTGAAAGGCAAAGCGGCAACGATACCTTCGATGCTCGCCGACGGCCTCGAGGCGGGCGCTGAAGCGCTTCGGCATCGCCGCCCTTCGACGAGTGGAGCGGATGGGTCGGCGCTCGCGATCACGAGCGATCCCAGCATTGCCGCCGTGACTGACACGCTCGCTACCGGAATGCAGTCGAGCGCGGAGTGGCTGAGGGACGCGGATATGGAGAAGCTGAAACAGGGAGTGGAGAAGCAGGTGAAAGAGCATCCTGCCAGGTCGCTCCTCGTAGCGCTTGGGGCGGGCTACCTGATCGGCAAGGCGCTCCGCCGCTAATGAAGATGCTCACCACCGAGACGAATCGCGGGGTGGGGCAGCTGCTCCGCGAAGTGGCGGAAGACGGGGCGCACCTCGCACGGCAGGAGGTCCACCTGGCGCGCATCGAGTTCGCGCAGATCGCGCGCGACATCGGCAAGGGAACGGGTTTTACCGTCGCGGCGGCGATGCTGGGTCTCCTCACCGTGCAGATGTTGGTGTTCGGAATCGTTCTGCTGATGGGGGACGCGCTTTTTCGCGGGCATTACTGGATAGCGGCCTTCGTACTGACGGCCATTCTCGGCGGTGCGGCGTTCCTCCTTCTCAAGCGCGGGACATCACTCCTCTCGCCGCGCAACATGAAACCCCAAGAAACATTGGCAACGCTACGGAGACACAAGCATGCCTGAGACGACGACAGAAGTTCGTGCCGACATAGAGCAGACCCGCGAGCGGATGTCCGGCGCGATCGCCGAGCTCGAGCGGAAAGTGGACGTGACCCAGAAAGTCAGAGACCATCCCTGGGCCGCGGTCGCTGTTGCATTCGGAGCCGGAGTCGCGCTGAGCGCCTCAAAAGCAGACGTGAAAGCGGCACAGATCACATCACAGGCAACAAAGGATACCGGCAGCAAGCTCGGAGGCGCGCTGGACGGAGTCCTGGCCGCGCTGATCGCCGGCGCCACGCAGGTGTTTCACTCCCGAATAGATGGTATGGTCGAGGATGTCGTGACATCCATAAAGGGAGACTCGAGTACGCGATCTGAACAACGCCCCGAGCCGTCAATCAGAGCAGACTGACCGGCGACGGTCAGCGCAATGTTTTCTCTTGCGCTGACCGCCAGCCCTTCATAAATCCGAGGGGCAAAGAGCGGCACCAATCGGCTCAACCCTCAAGGGAGCAGCGTTGTCTCCTCGGACATCATTCACTGCTGTTGTTTCGACGTTAATGCTGGTCGTTCCAGCCGGCCGCGCGCTTCCACAAGCGTCGCCTGTCGCCCAGCAGTCCGCGGCGAACGGTCGCGTGCCCTTTCGAATCCCTTCTGATGCTGAGATCCGCGACAGCGCATATCGAGTGTCGGCTATGCGTGGCCGCGCGATTCTTCTGGCCACCCGGGACAGCCTGCCGCGCAATGTCGGCAACTCGCTGCGCTGCGCCAGCTGTCACCTCGATAACGGACTTCGCCGGAACGCCATGCCCTGGGTCGGGAGCTACGCGCGATTCCCACAGTATCGAGCGCGGAGCGGAAAGGTCGATCTCATCGAAGACAGGATAAACGACTGCTTCGAGCGAAGCATGAATGGCAAAGCACTGGCTTCCTCCGGGGCGGACATGCGAGATATCGTCGCGTATCTCGCGTTCCTGTCCAACGGGATTCCGGTCGGCGCGCAAATGGAAGGACAGGGCCTCGCACGGCTCAAGCCCCTGAATGGCGACCTCAAACGTGGCGTTGCGATATTCGCTTCCACCTGCACGAGGTGTCACGGAGCGAATGGCCAGGGCACGGCGCTCGCGCCGCCGCTTTGGGGGCCGCACTCCTACAACGTCGGGGCCGGCATGGCGAACATCATCACTGCCGCCTCATTTATCCACGCGCTGATGCCCATCGACCGTCCGCAACAGCTCACGGAGCAGCAGGCATTCGACGTGGCGACGTACATCAACACCAGGTCTCGTCCCGATTTCCCCAGAAAGGTCCGTGATTGGCCCAAGGGCGGGAAACCCGCGGGTGCTGATTACCACATGCTCAAAGTGGGTTTGAATGACTGAAGGCTGTACTTCCATGTATATGTGACCTTTCTAGAACCGAACGAAAACCGCAGCCGGAGCAATGGCCGAAATCGCTGTTAACATCGAGTCGGATGGTGCGTCTCTCAAGCTGAAGGGTGCGTGAATGCGCCTACCCGAAACCAAGCCTCGAGAGAGGAAGGAGACACTGATGTCCAAGGCGAAGATTGCGGCGTTCGTTGCCGCTCTGGTTCTCGCAGCAAGCAGCACTGCGTCGGCCCAGGCCGCTAAGAAAGGTGCAGCGCACCCCACGAGAGTGCAGCTCGCGGCATGGTGCAAGAATCACCCGGCAGGCACTGCCGACTGCAAGGAAGTTCGCAGCGACACGCGCGGCATTCGCGCCGACAGGAAAGAAGTCCGCGCCGATCGTAGAGACCTTCGCCAGGACGTCAAGGCCGGCGATAAGCAGGAAGCCAAGGCCGACAAGCGAGAGCTGAAGTCGGACCGCAAGGATATCCGCAGCGATCGCAAGGACAGACGTCAGGACGTTCGCGACACTCGAAAAGATACGCACCGATAAGCACCACATCGGATTGCGCGGAAAAACCGGCGCTGAGATCTCAGCGCCGGTTTTCCCTTTCATGGACTAACGCGCCGGCGCGAGCGCTGGAGGGCTGCTCGCTTTGAGGTACCGAGCGAAGTATTCGTCGGTGACTTGCCGGATCAATAGCGAGCTCTGAGCATTGTATGCGGCGCCGTGACGCCCCGGCGGATAAATCCTTAGGTCGGCATCTCGCCCCGCATTCGTCAATGCCGTGAGGAGCTGCATCGTGTTCTGCGGGTGGACGTTGTCGTCCATCATCGAGTGGATGAGGAGAAGCCTGCCGCGCATCTTCGCTGCCTGTTCGACCGGCGCGCTCTCCACGTACCCCTTGAGGTTGTCGTTCAGCAGCCCCATGTAGTGCTCGGTGTAGATCGTATCGTAGAGGCGCCAGTCACTACCCGCCGAATTTGCGACGCCGACCGGGAAAAGTTCCGGGTACATCTCCATAGTGTACACCGTGCTGTAGCCACCGTAACTCGTACCGGTGATCGCCACCCGCGCTGGATCCACGTAACTCTGTTTGGCGAGAAACCGCGCCGTCTCGGCGAAATCGAGCGCTTCGTATTTGCCAAGCTGCTTGTAAACGACCTTCATGAAAGCGCTGCCGTAATTGTTGCTTCCACGATTATTGACGCCGACGACGATGTACCCCTCCTGAGCCAGCCACTGCGTCCAGCCGCTCGTCGCGAACGAGTCGTACACCTGCTGCGACCCCGGGCCGCCGTAAACGTCAAAGATCACCGGGTAACGTTTGTTGGGATCGAACGGAACCGGCTTCACCATGTTGGCGTCGATGTGCACACCGTCCGAGGTGGTGAATGAGAAGATCTCGGCTGGGGAATACGCGTGAGTTCCCAGCCAGGTTGTCACGGCTGGGTTCTCCTCCAGCGTGCGGATCTTCTGGCCTGGCGTCGACCAGAGCTCCACTTGAACCGGTTGATGCACGGAAGAATACCGGTCAATGAAATACGTCGCGGCCGGCGACATGTTCACGCGATGGTTGCCTTCGGCAGTGGTGAGGCGCCGCTTGCTCGAGCCGTCGAATTTGATGGAATACAGCTGCCGTTGCAGAGGCGAGACTTCGGTGGACGTGTAGTAAATCGTCTGCTGGCTGGCGTCGCTGCCCTCGATGCGCGTCGCGCTCCAATTTCCCCGCGTCACCTGGTTGATCAGCTTGCCGGAGTAGTCGTAGCGGTAGAGATGCTGGAAGCCGTCGCGATCCGAGAGCCAGAAGAACTCTGTCGATTCCTTGGGAAAGGACATCATGTCGTCGACTCCCCCGTAGAAGTCGAAGATATCGATCCAGTTTTTCGAGGATTCCGTCAGCACCTGTCGGCGCCCGCCCGTCTTAACGTCAAAAAAGAAGAGCTTCATCACGTTTTGTGGGCGATTGAGAATCATCACCGCGAGCGTATCCGGACGGCTGGTCCAGTAGATGCGGGGGATGTAAAAATCTCCGCGCTCGCCTGTGTCGAGCCACGTGTTGGTTCCGGCCGCGACGTTTATCACTCCGATCCGAACGGTGGCGTTCGAATCGCCGACCTGCGGAATGCGGATCCTCTCCCACTCCTGGTGAGCTCCTGAATAATCGGAGATCTGAATCTCCGGTTCGGCCGAGTCGTTCAGCTGCCAATAAGAGATGTACCGGCTGTCAGGCGACCACTTCCAGGCTTGGGCGAGACCGAACTCCTCCTCATAGACCCAGTCGAAATGACCGTTGTATATGTGCTCCGATGCATCGCGGGTGAGACGTTTCTCAGCGTGGGTCGACAGGTCTGTCACGTACATGTCGCCGTGGCGCTCGAAGCCGAGCATCGCGCCGTTCGGTGAGAGCTCCGCCGTGCGCGCTCCTTTGGTGGCCAGCTGCAGGCTCCGATCCGCGAGAGAATAGATGTAGAAATCCGAGATCCCCGAGCGCCTGAAGATCTGCTGGAAATTCGACCGGAAGACCAGGTGCTTCGAGTCCTGCGCCCACTGGAACGAATCGTAGCTGAAGGGCTCTTTGGTTCCCGGAAACGTCAGTCCGGTTGTAGTGAAAAGCGTTGTCGCGTTGCCCGATACTGGATCGTAAGCGCGAATTACGGGAGCGTTAGTCTGCGGATCGCGGTCAGTGTACGAGTATCGGCTTCCCCCTTCTATCCAGTTCACATTTCGGGGTCCCTGTCGGCCGCTGAGAATGGCTCCAGCCCGGAGAGCTTCCTCGAGGTTTGCGAACCGCTGTTTCCCCTGCGCGTAGGCAATGGAGGGGAGGCAAACCACGAGCGCGACGAAAGAGAGCCTGATGGTTCTATGCATTGTGAATTGGTTTGGAAAAGGGATGTCAGCGGTGCCGCGTGAAGCTCAGGCGCTTCGCTGTACCAGAGGATCGATGCTTTCTTCCTGGCACTTCCGGCAAGTGACAACGCCTCGAAAAGTGCAGATGATGCAGATGAATGTCCCGCAATTGGCGCACGGATAGCCTTCGGATGCACGCTCCTCGTTCTGGCAGGATCGGCAAATCATTGCGTCTCGTTCGCGTAAGGTCTGCGGCATTACTCTAATTTTCGCGGTCCCCGGGAATGGGCTCTGAAACGGCAGGAGTGCTGAATGTATATCAGGGGCCGCATTTCACAACGCGTTTCGCAGCCTGGAGCCAGGTCGCCATCCGGTCGGGCCCAGCCTCTTCCCAGCCGGGTGGCACCGGCGCGAGTCGTCGCTTCTCGCCCTCGCTCTCGAAACAGAGCCAACCCTTGCTGTATTCACTCGCGACAGCCGCCGCTCGTCGGAACGGTCCCCTCCGGCGCTCCGGAGTTCGCCGCCGGTCGAGCGCTCCCTGATACGCTGCGCCTCCGGCCGAGGACGCCCGCCGGTCAGCTCTCCGTCTCTCAGCCGCGGCGGGTGTAATCAGCCACACTTCCCACCGCTTGCCCTTTGAATCGAGAAACGTCCGATAACTCACCGCCAGGTCCTCCGTCGCCGATTATGCGCCAAGGTCTGTGCTCACAACCTCTGCTTTGCACGGCGGGTGCCAAAAATCCCGTTTTCAGCGACCGTTTTTCGTTGAGCATTCGCACGCAAACGGACGTATCACCGTGTGTCAAGTTTTCTCCCTACGTCGAGGTGGTCAAAGTTGAGCAGCGTGTTGAACACGAGGAAATAACTGCCAATTGTCTCTCCGCGGTACACCGGGTTGTTCGCAAACAGAATCACATGTCCCTTCCCCAGCGGCGCATCGACAACCACCGGCCGCTGCGCGACGTCGCTGCCATCGAGCAGTCCTGACGCGAGCAGATCGCGTTGATCGCTGAACCGGAGGACCACGCGCGGCCGTAGCGCTGGCGGAATGATGTTCAGTGGGTTTCGGAGCTGCTCGTCGGTTACCGGCGCTGCCTGCCACGGCTGCAA
>JANMWS010000105.1:0-11463 GCA_031394125.1 Gemmatimonadales bacterium | reverse complement strand
CAGCCAGACCGCATCGACTATATGGATGTCGCGCCGGAGCAGCTCGTTTCGATCGCCGCCGCGCTCATTCCGTTCCTCGAGCACGACGACGCCAACCGCGCGTTGATGGGCTCGAACATGCAGCGCCAGGCCGTTCCGCTTCTCAATCCGCAGACTCCGCTCGTCGGAACCGGACTCGAGGAGAAGGTCGCTCGCGACTCGGGAGCAGTCGTCATTGCTCGCCGAGCCGGGACGATCACCAGCGTCACTGCCGACGAGATCATCGTCGACACCGGCGCGTCGGAGCGCGGCAAGAAGGATTCAGACCGCCCGCTCGCGAGACTCACACAGCACGACCGGTATCGCCTCAAGAAGTACTGGCGCACCAATCAGGATACCGCGCTGAACCAGCGTCCGATCGTGATGGCCGGTCAGAAGGTCAAAGCGGGAGAAGTTCTCGCTGATGGCGCGTCCACCGAAATGGGACAGCTCGCGCTCGGAGCAAACGTCACCGTGGCGTTCATGCCCTGGTACGGACACAACTTCGAAGACGCGATCGTGCTCTCCGAGAGACTGGTGAAGGACGACATCTATTCGTCGATCCACATCCAGGAGCTCGAGCTGCACGTCCGCGACACCAAGCGCGGCCAGGAAGAGATCACGCGAGAGATTCCGAACGTTGCCGAGGAAGCTTTGAGCGACCTCGACGAGCGTGGAATCGTACGCATCGGCGCGCACGTCAAGCCCGGCGATATCCTCGTCGGCAAGATCACACCCAAGGGCGAGACGGAGCTCTCTCCTGAAGAGAAGCTCCTCACCGCCATCTTCGGCGAGAAGGCGAAGGACGTGAAGGATTCGTCCCTCAAGGTCCCGCCGGGAATGGAAGGCGTGGTAATCGACGTGAAGATCTTCTCACGGATCGAGGACCAGGTCGTCGAGAAGGATCGCGGCGAGAGAATCGGTGAGATCCGCAGACTCGAAGGCGAGGAGAAGATCCGTGTCAACGAAGTTCGCGATTCGGAGCTGAACGAGCTGCTCGACGGGCAGACGGTGTCGCTCGCGCTCAAGTCCGGAACGGTAGAGGAAGCGATTCCCGCCGGAACCAAGCTGACCGGGCAGATGCTCCGCGACCTTAAAATTTCCAGTCTGGATTTGAAGACGTTCAGGGTCGAAGACAAGAAGATGAACGAGAGAATCCGCACCATCATCGACCTGGCCAACGAAGAGAAGGCCAAGCTCGAGGAGAAGGCGGAGGAGAGAATCGACCGTGTGCTGCAGCCGGATGAGCTGCCGCCGGGCGTCATTCAGCTCGTGAAGGTTTACATGGCCGAAAAGCGCAAGGTTTCGGTCGGTGACAAGATGGCCGGACGCCACGGCAACAAGGGTATCGTTGCCCGCATCGTTCCCGAGGAGGACATGCCGTTCCTCCCCGATGGCCGTCCTGTGGACATCGTTCTCAACCCACTCGGCGTTCCGAGCCGTATGAACGTCGGACAGATCCTCGAGACCCATTTGGGATGGGCAGGGCGGCTACTTGGGTTTTACGCCAAGACGCCTGTCTTCCAGGGCGCGAACGAGCGCGAAATCGGCTTGCTGCTCAAGCTCGCCGCGGTCGCGTGGGTTCGCGATGCGCTCGATCTCAAGGTCGAAGGCGTCAAGATCAGTGACGACGAGATTCGTGGCATCGTTGCCGACGTCAAAGCCGGCGCCCACTACGGTGAGCGCGTCGAGCTGCTGGCAGACGCGACGATCGATGCGCTGGGAGCGCGCGGTGTATCCGCCGAGACGCGTGATGTCTACAACCGTATCCGTGAGTTCATCTCGGCAGCCGCACGCGAGCTGGCGGGCAGAGACACGGCGGAAGTCGATAACCAGATCGCATTCCACAGCCACGCAGCTGGTGACGAGGAATACGAGCCGACCGCCCGCGCTCAGTACAAGACGGCCGGGACGCAGATCGAGAAGAAGCGCAATACGGATCCGGCGTCAGTTCTTGCCAGCCAGGAGCTGCCTTCGCTCGCGGCGGCGTTCGGACCGAAGAAGTCGGACATCGATGTCGATGCGGCAGCCATGGAGCTGATGCGTCTCGCCGGAATCTCGGCGGGCGGAAAGGTCAGGCTCCGCGATGGCCGTACTGGCGAGACGTTCGCAAATCCGGTGACGGTCGGCGAGATCTACATGCTCAAGCTGTCCCACCTGGTCGACGACAAGATTCACGCGCGAAGCATCGGACCCTACTCTCTCGTCACGCAGCAGCCGCTCGCCGGTAAGGCGCAGTTCGGCGGACAGCGCTTCGGAGAGATGGAAGTGTGGGCACTCGAGGCTTACGGCGCTGCACATACGCTGCAGGAGATTCTCACCGTCAAGTCGGACGATGTGAACGGACGCAGCAGAGTTTACGAGGCGATCGTGAAGGGCCAGAACCTTCCCGAGCCCGGAATTCCGGAGTCCTTCAACGTGCTGGTTCAGGAGCTGAAGGCGCTGGGAATCCACGTCAGCATGGGAGCGAACGCGACCAGCGGCTACGGCCTCGGCAACATCGGCTCCAGAAACGGCAACGGGAGCGAGGTATAACTGATGATTGATTTTCGCAGCACGCGCGAGACGCGCGCGTCTTCATTCGATTACATCCAGGTCCGCATCGCATCTCCCGAAGAGATGCGCGGCCCGAAGGATTCAAAGGAGCGCGAGCGGCTGGAGATGGCCGGTCTGCGCACCTGGTGGTCGTGGGGCGAGGTTCTAAAGCCCGAGACCATCAACTACCGCTCGTTCAAGCCGGAGAAGGATGGCTTGTTCTGCGAGCGGATCTTCGGCCCGGTGAAGGACTGGGAATGCCACTGCGGCAAGTACAAGCGCATCCGTTATCGCGGTGTGATCTGCGATCGTTGCGGCGTCGAAGTCACCCTGAGCCGCGTCCGTCGCGAGCGCATGGGTCACATCGAGCTCGCCGTGCCCGTCGCCCACATCTGGTTCTTCAAGACTCTTCCGAGTCCAATGGGGAATCTCGTCGACCTGACGCTGCGCGATCTCGAGAAGGTCATCTACTACTCGAATTACGTCGTCGTCGATGCGGGCAAGCAGGAGTCGGTGCCCGAGAACATGGCGGTCCCGGATAGCCCCGGCCGTCCGATCGAGAATAATTCTCTCCTTACCGAAGACGAGTATTTCTACCTTCGCCAGAAGGCCAAGGACGAAGGCGACAACGCGTTCTTCGCCGACATCGGCGCGCCCGCTGTTCGTGAGCTGCTCAAGAGAATCGACGTCGACAAGGTGGCAGAAGAGCTGCGCGCCGGTCTCGTCGACGAAGGCTCGCAGCATCGCAAGAAGCAGATGCTCAAGCGCCTCAAGGTCGTTGATGCGTTCCGCAACTCCGGCGATTCGGGCCAGGAGCGCAACAAGGCTGAATGGCTGATCATGGACGTGATACCGGTGATTCCGCCGGATCTGCGTCCGCTCGTTCCGCTCGATGGCGGCCGCTTCGCCACGTCGGATCTGAACGATCTCTATCGTCGCGTCATCAACCGCAACAACCGGTTGATGAAGCTGATCTCGCACCGCGCGCCTGAAGTCATTCTCCGCAACGAGAAGAGAATGCTCCAGGAAGCCGTTGATGCATTGTTCGACAACGGTCGCCGCTCTAAGGCGATTCGTGGCCGCGGCAAGCGCCCGCTCAAGTCGCTGTCCGACATGTTGAAGGGCAAGCAGGGCCGGTTCCGGCAGAACCTGCTCGGCAAGCGCGTCGACTACTCTGGCCGTTCGGTCATCGTCGTCGGTCCCGAGCTCAAGCTGCACCAATGCGGTCTGCCCAAGGCGATGGCGCTGGAGCTGTTCAAGCCGTTCATCATTCATAAGCTCGTCGAAAAGGGAATCGCCGAGACGGTGAAGCGCGCCAAGAAGATCGTCGAGAAGGAATCTCCGGAGGTATACGAAATCCTCGAAGAGATCATTCGCGATCACCCGGTGCTCCTCAATCGTGCTCCGACCCTTCACAGACTCGGTATCCAGGCTTTCGAGCCCGTGCTCGTAGAAGGAAAGGCCATTCGTATTCACCCCCTCGTTTGCGCGGCGGTCAACGCCGACTTCGACGGTGACCAGATGGCCGTGCACGTTCCGCTGTCGTTCGAAGCTCAGCTCGAGTGCCGTCTTCTCATGCTGTCGTCGAACAACATCCTGAAGCCGTCGGACGGACGTCCGGTCGCCGAGCCCAGTCAGGACATCGTGCTTGGCTGCTACTTCGCGACCAAGGCTCCTCCGGGCTTCGACAAGTTCGACAAGAACGCCAAGTCGTACACCAACGTCGCCGAGGTGGAGCTGTCGCTGTCGCAGGACCGCGTGACGTTCCACACGCCCATCCGCTTCTTCGTGCAAGATGTCGAGGGACCGCGTTGGGTGGAGACAACTGTCGGTCGGGTGCTCTTCAACGCCATCATCCCGAAGGAGATCGCTTTCCAGAATCGGGATATGAAGAAGAAGGCGCTCGGTGAGCTGGTGTTCGAGAGCTATCGTCGTAGCGGGCTCCAGGGAACGGTTCCGTTCCTCGATCGCTTGAAGGAGTTCGGATTCCGCTACGCCACGCGCGGTGGAATCTCAATCGGCATCGAAGACCTCCACATCCCGGCCGAGAAGGAAACACTTCTCGCCGAAGCGGAGGAGCGCGTCAACAGATTCCAGAAGGCGTATCAGACCGGCAACATCACGAACGGCGAGCGCTACAATAAGGTGATCGACACGTGGACGCACGCCAACAATGACGTCGCCGACGCGATGGTTCGCGCGATGCGCGAGTCGAACGACGGGTTCAACCCCGTGTTCATGATGTTCGACTCCGGATCACGTGGATCGCGCGATCAGATCCGCCAGCTCGCAGGCATGCGCGGACTGATGGCGAAGCCGCAGAAGAAGCTCACCGGTGGTATCGGCGAGATCATCGAAAGCCCGATCAAGTCGAACTTCCGCGAAGGTTTGTCCGTGCTCGAGTACTTCATCTCGACCCACGGCGCACGTAAGGGTCTGGCCGACACCGCTCTGAAAACAGCGGACGCCGGTTACCTCACCCGCCGCCTCGTCGACGTCGCGCAGGATGTGACGATCACCGAAGAGGATTGCGGAACCATCCTTGGCCTCGAAGTTGGAGCGCTGAAGGAAGGCGAGGACATCATTGAGCCGCTGGCCGAGCGTATCGTCGGCACCGTGGCGGCCGAGGACATCTACGATGTTCACGAAATTGACGAGTCCGGCCAGCGTTCGCTGCTGGTCGAGGCAGGTCAGCTCATCGACGAGGACATGGCTCGCGGCATCGAGGAGTCAGGTCTGGAGACGGTTAAGATCCGCAGCGTTCTCACTTGTGAGGCGAAGCGTGGTCTCTGCCAGATGTGCTACGGCCGTAACCTCGCGACCATGGGAATGGTCGACAAGGGTGAAGCGGTTGGAATCATCGCCGCGCAGTCGATCGGCGAGCCTGGTACTCAGCTGACGCTCCGCACCTTCCACATCGGTGGGACCGCGGCTCGTATCGCTGAGCAGACGGCGCGCAAGTCGAAGGTCGCGGGAACGATCGAGTATGGCGACAGACTCGTTGTCGTGACGAATGCGGAGAAACAGCAGATCGTCACTTCGTATGAGGGCGAGCTCACGATCAAGAGCTCGAGCGACCGCAACGCGTCTGTTGGCGCGCGGCTTCAGGTTCCCCTCGGCGCCACTTTGATGGTGAAGGACGGCGACGATGTGAAGAAGGATCAGATCATCTTCACCTGGGATCCTTACACCAATCCGATCATCGCCGACGTCGATGGAACGCTACGCTTTGTCGACCTGCTTCCGGGCGAGTCGGTCTCCGAGGAGCTCGATGAGCTCACCGGTCTCCGTCAGACCGTGGTCATCGAAGACAAGGAGAAGAAGTTACACCCGCATATTGAGATCATCGAAACGAAGGGTGGAAAGGAAAAGCGCCTCCGCGACTTCGTGATTCCGGTGGGCGCGCAGCTCACGGTCGAGGACGGCAAGAAAATCAGCGCCGGAACGATCATCGCCAAAATTTCGAGAGAGGCGTACAAGACCCGCGACATCACCGGCGGTCTGCCGCGTGTGGCTGAGCTGTTCGAGGCGCGTCGTCCGAAGGATCCAGCGACGATCTCCGAGATCGATGGCGAGGTCAGGTTCGGCGACATCAAGCGCGGCAAGCGCGAGATCAGAGTCGTGCCGAAGGACACGCCGGTGGATACGGAGGAGCCGGGTCAACTGTACGAGATCGCTGCCGGCAAGCACCTTCGCGTGCACGCCGGTGACTGGGTGAGAGCGGGCGACCGCCTCTCCGAGGGTCCGGTGAATCCGCACGACATTCTCCGCATCAAGGGTCCGCGCGCGGTTCAGGAGTATCTGCTCAACGAAGTGCAGGAGGTTTACCGCCTGCAGGGCGTGAAAATCAACGACAAGCACATTGGCGTGATCGTCCGGCAGATGCTGCAGAAGGTGCGAGTGCTCGAGAGCGGCGAGACCGAGTTCCTCGAGGGCGAGCACGTCGACAAGCAGACCTTCAGGGAAGCGAACGACAAGGCCAAGAAGAAAAAGGAAGCGCCGGCGGTTTCGGAGCCGCTCCTTCTCGGCATCACCAAGGCCAGTCTAACGACGCAGTCGTTCATCTCTGCGGCGAGCTTCCAGGAGACCACGAGAGTTCTGACCGACGCCGCAATCCGCGGCGCGCGCGACGAGCTGCTCGGCCTCAAGGAGAACATCATCATCGGTCACCTCATCCCGGCCGGAACAGGTATGTACCGGTACCAGGAAGTGGAGATCGAAGGAGCACCAGTGCCACCCGCGCCGCAGCTTCCGCCCGAGCCGACGATCGCCGAGATACTGGCGAGCGATTCGGATGCGGATTTAGTGCTGCCGGAAACGGTGGCGGTGCCGGAAGAGATCTAGCTCGATCTCGAAGAGCGGCCAGGCCGCTGGCGGGCGCGAGCTGAGCGAACAAACGAAACCGGGATTGGGTTTACGACACCTGGTCCCGGTTTCTTCTTGCGCGCACTTTCCTCCAGCCCTACACTGGCGCCTCACCAAGGACGAAAACCGCATGACAATCCGCGTCGCGGTCCCTCTGCTTCTCGTTGTCAGCCTGCAGTACGGTTGCGCGCGTGATTCAGCCCCACCGCCTGTCGTCTGGCACAACGAAGGCGCTTACCAGTGGCGGGAACTGCCGGCAGCGAGCGGCGATCACGCCGGATTCACCGAGCTGTCCGCAAGAAATCTGGGCATCAATTTCCTCGACAACGTGCCCGCAGACTCCGTGATTCAGAATCGCAATTTTGCCCTGGGCTCCGGCGTGGCATTGGGAGATGTCGACGGAGACGGACTGGCGGACATTTTCCTCGCCAGGTTGGGCGGGCTAAGCGCGCTCTACAAAAATCTCGGAAACTGGAAGTTCGAGGACATTACTCGCGAGAGTGGCCTCGAGCTCAAAGGTCGGAATACTCTGGGTGCGACGCTCGTCGACATCGACGGAGACGGGGATCTCGACCTGCTCGTCACTTCTCTCGGCGGCCCCAACGGGCTGTTTCTGAACGACGGACACGGCCACTTCACCGAAGTCACCGATGCGGCGGGACTCAACTCACATCGCGGAAGCACGACAGCGACGCTGGCGGATGTGGATGGCGATGGTACCCTCGATCTTTACATCGCGAACTACAAGGCGAAGGATGCTCTGGACATTTTTCCTCCGCAGGAGCGCTACTTCGACCAGGTCGTGCGGAAAGTAGCCGATCATTTCGAGGTCGCTCCCCGATTCCGTGAACACTATCGCGTCGAAATGCGGCCCGATCTCGGCGCGGTCGTCCGCACCCAGCGAGCCGAGCCGGATTGGTTTTATCTCAACGACGGAAAGGGAAAGTTCACTCAGGTTCCGTTCACGTCGGGGCGATTTCTCGACGAGAACGGGAAGATTCTCGCGGAGGAACCCGACCGCTTCGGATTGACTGCGCGCTTCTTCGACGCCAACGGCGACGGGTATCCCGACCTTTACGTCTGCAACGATTTTGAGGATCCGGATCAGTTCTGGATCAACGACGGCAAAGGCACATTTCGCCTGGCACCTCGCTTCACACTTCGATCGAGCAGCAATTCGTCGATGGCGATCGATTTCTCCGACATCGATCGCGACGGCAACACGGACTTCTTCGTCGCCGATATGTTGAGCCGCGACAGCCGGCGGCGCAAAACGCAGTCACCAACCCACACACCGCTGCCGAAACAGATCGGCGTGATGGACGACAGGCCGCAGATGCAGCGCAACACGCTGTTCCTCAATCGGGGCGACGGAACGTACGCCGAAATCGCCAGCGAAGCCGGAATCGACGCATCGGAATGGTCGTGGTCGTCTCTCTTTCTCGACGTCGATCTCGATGGTTACGAAGATCTGTTGATCGGCACCGGGCACCTCTGGGACGTGATGGACTCCGACACCTGGGACCGGATCAAGACATCAGGCGCAGGGGAGAAGTGGCACGAAGAGTTCAAGATGTTCCCCAAGCTCCCACTGAAGAACGTCGCGTTCCACAACAACGGTGATCTGACCTTCACCGAGGTCGGCGAGAAGTGGGGCTTTGCGTCAAAGCCTGCCGTGACGCATGGCATGGCGGCAGCCGATCTCGACGGCGACGGTGACCTGGATATCGTCACCAACCGGCTCAATGGTTCTCCAGGAATATTCAGAAACGACGCGACCGCGGGACGAGTGGCTGTGCGACTCATGGGTTTGCCGCCCAATACCGAAGCGGTTGGCTCGAAGATTCAGGTTCTAGCGGGAAAGCTTCCGATGCAGCAGAAGGAAGTCACGGTCGGCGGTTTATACCTCTCGAGCTCTGATCCGCTCTACACATTCGCCACCGGCGGGGCCGATACTCTCACCATTAGAGTCCTCTGGCGGTACGGCCAGACGACGGTTCTGTCGCGGTTGCATGCGAACCGCGACTACGAGATACGTGAGCCGCCGCGCGTTGCCGGAGACGTGAGACGAGGAAAGGCTCAGCACGTCGATTCGGCGCCGCCGCCGCTCTTCATGGATGTCTCGAACATGCTGCGTCACACCCACTTCGAGACCCCATACGACGACTACGCGCGACAACCACTGCTTGCGAACAAGCTCAGTCAGCTCGGCCCCGGGATCACGTGGACCGACGTCGACGACAATGGGACTGACGATCTTATCATCGGTTCTGGCAGTGGTGGAAGATTGGCGCTGTTCGAGAATACCGGCGGCCATTTCACCAGGCGCGAGCTGGGAGCACACGAAGCTCCGGCGGATGAGACAACGATTCTGGTGATGCCGAACGGACGAGGAGGAAAGGAGCTGCTCGTCGGTCAAGCGAGCTACGAAGCCGCGACGCCTCAGGACGCTTTCGCGCTTCCTTCGGTAATCGCCATGGCATTGTCCGGCGCAGTGGATGGGACGCGGATAGTGATTCCCGGCGACACTGCGAGCATCGGTCCTCTCGCGGCCGCTGATTACGACGGCGACGGAAATCTTGACCTCTTCGTCGGAGGTAGAGTCATGCCCGGCGCCTACCCAGTGCCGGTTTCGTCTCACCTGTATCGCTTTGATCACGGCGCTTACGTACGCGATACGGCGAACCAACCTATGCTCGACAACGTAGGAATGATTTCCGCCGCGCTCTTCTCGGATGTCGACGGCGACGGCCATCCCGATCTGATTCTCGCCCCCGAGTGGGGATATCTGCGCGTTTTCTTTAATCGTGGCGGCCGGTTCGTGGAAGCTCCTGCTTCATACGGCTTCCGTAATCTGTCTAGCCTCTGGAACGGCATTGCCACCGGTGATCTGAACGGCGACGGCCGGCTCGACATCGTCGCGACAAGCTGGGGACGCAATACCAAGTATCACGTGAGCGCCAGGAATCCGCTTTTCGCGTACTACGGCAACTTCGACGAAAACGCTTCGCTCGACGTGATCGAGGCGCAGCGAGACGACGAGCTCGGCGGCATCGCGCCGCTCGAGACGCTGACCCGGCTGAGCGCGGCGTTCCCTTACGTACGCCAGAGAGTGCCCACCTTCAGTGAGTACTCGTCGGCGACGCTGAGCAAAGTGATAGGCCCATCACTGGAGCGGGCCAGACGCCTTGAGATCAACAACCTCGATCACGCCGTGTTCATGAACGATGGAAATCGCTTCACAGCCTCACCGCTACCGACGGTCGCGCAGATGGCACCCGCTTTCTACGCAGGGGTGGCGGATTTCAACGGAGACGGAAAGGAGGACATCTTCCTGTCGCAAAATTTCTTTCCCACCGAGATCGGCACGCCGCGATACGATGCGGGTCTGGGTTTGCTGCTGCTCGGAAACGGGAAGGGAGGATTCTCCCCCATGTCCAGCCGAGCCTCGGGGATTGCCGTGTTCGGCGACCAGCGTGGCGCGGCCTTCGGCGACTTCAATCGCGACGGCAGGCTCGATCTGGCGATTTCTCAAAATGGCGCCGCGACCAGGCTCTATCAGAACGTGGGGGCGAAGAAAGGCTTGATCGTGCAACTGGTTGGGCCGCCGGGAAATCCGACTGCCGTGGGCGCGCAGATCCGCTTGCACTATCCCGGCAATCGGCTCGGTCCAAGTCGAGAGATCCAGGCGGGATCAGGCTACTGGTCGGTGAACTCGCCGGTTCAGGTGATGGGCTTCGACGGAGAAGCTGATGCTGTCCGGGTTCGCTGGCCGGGGGGACGGGAGACGATCGAGCCGATTCGGCGCGGACAGATCAAGGTCCGCCTGGTGCATCCCAACTAGTTGGGCGATGAGATCGTCCAGATCCCGATCACGCCGCACCCCGATTCAGGCCCCAGATACTCGGCCGGAGTCTCCGAGGGACCAAGATAGACCTCGAGTCCCTGAATGTCATTCACCGGCGTGGTTGGCCCGAACGTGGTCGACATGCGCCCATCGACGAAATACGCGGGGGAACACCCGTGAGCGGAGCGCGAGGTTTCCACGCGGCACGTGAAGCCCACGCAGTCAGTCCGTATCCCCCGCATGGTTTGGAGGAGGTCCGAGAGATTGATGGCGCTCCGCGACTGGATCTCCGCCCGCGTCAGGAACTGCCCACGCCCCTGAGCACGCCTTCGGTCGAAGTCCTCAAACCTGCGTCCGACACTCGCGCTATTCCCTTTGACGACGACATTGGACAGGACTGCGGGGACCGTGGTCAGCTGGAAGGTGTGGGTGACGCCCTGCCCCGTGGCGATGTCAAAGGCCATCGCAGAGGGTATGTAACCCACGGCGTGAACCTGCACGACGTACGAACCCGCATCGAGAGCGGATTGGAGGAAATGTCCGGCGTCGTCAGAGTTGACGGACCGGGATAGAGTCGGGATTGTGATGGAAGCCCCGACAATGGGCATTCCGGTCTGGGCATCAATGGTTATTCCGGCGATCGAGCCGCTGCTCTGCGCGCTCAGAGATTGCGGCAACGAAACCGCGAGCGCCAGGAT
>JANMWS010000046.1:0-3585 GCA_031394125.1 Gemmatimonadales bacterium | reverse complement strand
CCCGGTAATTTGCGAGGCTGCAGGACAGGTGGCCGAGTGGTTGAAGGCACCGGTCTCGAAAACCGGCATACCGGTGAACCCGGTATCGAGAGTTCGAATCTCTCCCTGTCCGTTGTTGTTTCTCGCGTTTTCTTCTCGCGTGACGTCGCCTTTCCTCGCGTGACGTCGATTGTTCGCGCCTGAAAACGATGTTGGGACGGGTGGCCGAGTGGTTTAAGGCGCACGCCTGGAAAGTGTGTGTACGTTAATAGCGTACCGTGGGTTCGAATCCCACCCCGTCCGTTGAGGCGCAACGACTTTGCCGTCGCTGCGCCTTTTTCTTTTCAGAGCGCAATTTCGCGATTGTGTCCTTTTTGTGCCCTTTGGAAGTCCCGTAGCGGCACGATCGAGTTCTGGAAGAGGGCGAGGCCACGAACCGAAGGAGATGACACTCAGCGGGGGACTGGCCGAGCCTGACAACTGGCAATGCGCGTTGATCGAGGCAGTTTCCCGAGTTTTCCGTCACCCTCGGCGATGTTGCCTGACGGCGTCAGAGTAGCTACAAAGGGGTTGGCAATGATTGCTGTTGCTATTGTGTGAGAACGGGTCACCTTGAAGCATCGGGTATGCAATCGCCTGCGCCAGTGGCTGCAGGATGCAAGCTCTGACTCTGACCAATCGAGCCGTCCGATTGACTAACCGATGTTACCACGGCAGTCGCTTCATTCTCACTGGCGATTCAAGGAGTCTGCCATGTCCACCGTTCGCGGCTACTTCCCCGGAATGCTCGTGCTTCTCCTCGGCGCCCTCGCGCTCAGCGCCCGCGCCCAATCGACAACGCCAATCGCCAGCGATGATCAAGCACGCTGCAAGACAGGTGATCTCGCCAGCTGCGTGCGCAGCGAAACAACTCGCTGCGACGCAGGCGACGCGAAAGCCTGCGTTGATCTCAGCGTACGCTATTTCGGTGGCGTCGCCGTTTCACGTGACCAGAAGCGTGGCGAACAGTTGTGGGCACGGGCGTTCCACCTTGCAGATAGTACGTGCACCACGGGCGATCTGGGTGGCTGTGCCCTCGCCGGCAAGGCCTACGGCACCGGCCGCGGCGCACCTCAGGATCTGGCTCGCGCAAAGCTGCTCGAAGAGCGCGCCTGCGCGGGCGGTAACGCCGATGGCTGCTTCAATATCGGATTCGCCTCCTTGTTCGGCATGATCGGCATCGAGCGCGACACGATTCGGGCCGCGCAGTTACTCGAGGCCACCTGCGCGGGCGGCCACTCTAACGCATGTTTTCAATTGGGGTGGAATTACGAGTTCGGTCGCACGGTCCCGCGAGACTACAAGCGAGCCGCAGTGTTCTATCAGCAGGCGTGCGACGCGGCGCGCGACGCGAACGACATGATGGGATGCCATTTCCTGGGCTCGGCGTACGCCGAAGGACGCGGTATCACGGAAGATGCCGCGCACGCGGCGCAGCTCTATGATCGAGTATGTCAGGGCGGCAATGGGAGCGGCTGCAACAACCTCGGGCACCTTTATCAGGAAGGTCGCGCCGTGGCTAAGGACGCGAGCCGGGCGGCGCAACTCTTTGATCGAGCGTGCCAGCTCGGCAATCCGAGCGGCTGCGACAATCTCAGCCTCTTGTACGAACGTGGCAACGGCGTTCCGCGCGACGCGGATCGAGCTAAGCAGTTGCGGCAACAGGCCTGTGCGATGGGATTCCCCCCGGCCTGCAAGAATGAATGATTCGCGACACACTTTAGATAACGCTAATGGATGGAGGCGAGCCACCGGCGGTCCGCTGGCCGAGTGAGCACACGCTTTGGCCCTTTGAGTTGCTGCTGTACGGTCCCGTGGCCCTGGCATACATCCTGATCGTGCGATATCGGAGGGTGAATGTCGTTGAGAAGCGAGAGAGGAGCCTTCGTTAACCAGCGCCTGAATCTGTCCGGCTGAGGCCCTACCCACTTAAGCAAGAGGCTGGACGCCTACTAGCTCGCTGACCGAATCGTTGGATAACTCACAGGCGAAAAGCCCAAGCACCCCCGTCGTTCTAGCGCTTTAGGTGTCGGTTCCGGTGTCGGTTGGATGCGGACATCCTCGGACATCGGGGCAGGGGTGCACAGGACATTTCGCGGTCCGTCATAGTGAAATGAGGACATCTTGTCCGAATCCCAGCCTATACTTTCAAGCCTGGAAAGTGTGTGTACGTTAATAGCGTACCGTGGGTTCGAATCCCACCCCGTCCGTTTCCGTTCCAAGCTGTGCCGCGCGGGACAACTGATCCCGCCGGGCTAGAGTACCCGCCAAACGAGATGGCATGCTCGCTCGTACAGCCGCTCGCGCATTCCGCGCTTCCGGAACTCGGCAAGGTCGATCTCTTCCGAGTACTTGAGATCGTCGCTGAACAACTTCTCCATCCGGGTTGCAACGCCCTCGTCGAAGATCACCAGATTCGACTCGTCGTTGAAGGACATCGAGCGATTGTCGGCGTTCATGCTTCCCACTGAGGACCAGAGGCCGTCAACCGCGATCGTCTTGGCGTGCATCATCACCGGCTGGTACTCGTAGATCCTGACGCCCGCCGCCAGCATGTCCTCATATCGCGCGCGGCCGGCGTACCAGGTGCTCTTCACATCCGTGTTCTCGCTGACGGTAAGGATGCGCACGTCAACGCCGCGCTTTGCGGCGGCGCACAGCAGATTCCGAATCGAAGCATCGGGTACGAAGTAAGAGTTGCTGATATCCAGCCGTTTCCTCGCGCCGGTAATCATCAGGACGAACAACCGCTCCGCTGATGTGCTCCCGATGGTCGGGGACGCGTGGAGAAGTCCGGCGAGAACCGGTGCGTGCTCATCGTCCGCGTCCTCCCCTTCGGGGAACAGGAGTGGTCCGGTGAGGAGATGGCCGGTTGTTTCCGCCCAACAGACGGTAAAGGTTGCCTGAAGCTGACGCACCGCCGGGCCGACAAACCTGACGTTTGTGTCCCGCCATTGGTCCTTCGAACGGCCGTCACCGTACCATTTGTCGTCGATTCCAAATCCGCCGGTATACCCAGTCGTCCCGTCGATCACAACGACGCGAATGTGGGCTCGGTGCTGCGCCTTCTGCATCGACAGAAAACTGAATGGGCGGAATCTTCCCAGCCGTACTCCGGCCGCCTTGAGCGGATCGAAGAAATCGCCTTTGAGGGTCGTTCCGAACGAATCGTAAAGGAAGTAAACCTCGACCCCCGCTTTCGCCCGATCTATCAGAATCTCCTGGAGGGTGTCGGCCATCCGACCCTTGTTGCAGTAGTAGAGCTGCATCGTGATCGATGACTTGGCCGCGCGAAGCTCGGCAAAGAGACGCGAATAGGTCTCATCGCCGTTCATGAAAATCTCAACGTCATGGGCTGGCCGAAGCCGCGTGCGGGTCAGTAGCTCCATCGCCTCGCGGAAGAACGGGTGTCCAACTGCTACCGAGTCGCCCCCATTCTCGTCGGCGAGAACGCGGCGCACCGGCGTTCCGCGGACGACGTCGAGCACCCCGATAAGGAGAAGCACGGTGAGGGTTATCCCGAGTAGTGTGAACCCGGCGTAGACGAGAATGTGCATTTACGGGAGG
>JANMWS010000025.1:0-5620 GCA_031394125.1 Gemmatimonadales bacterium | reverse complement strand
CGAATCGTCCCGATTCTTCGACCCGCTTCCTCTACGGCCTGATAGAGCTGGTCGAACGACTCGGTGACAAAGAGCACGTCCTGGAAATGATCGATCTCGAAATGCTGGTTGAACACCGCGTCCAGGGAGAAGGGCCGGCGGTCGCATTTCGGGCCCAGCGCATTCGCGGCGTCGCCGTGGGAGGAAATCAGTCCTGACCCGTAGACCTTGATCTGACCGTCCTCGCGGATAAGGCCGAACTCCACCGTGAACCAGAACAGCCGCGCCATGCGGGTCGTGTCCTCTTCGTTTTCGGCGGCGGCTGCAACCTGTCCATAGTGCTGGAGAAAATCGGCGAAGACGGGATCGGCGTGCAGGGGAACGTGCCCAAAAACGTCGTGGAAGATGTCTGGCTCCGGCAGATAGTCGAGCTGTTCGCGCTTTCTTATCGTCACCGTCGTCGGAAATTTTCGCAGCGACAAGCACTGGAAAAAGCTCCTGGCGGGGATGAATCCTGACACCGGAACGGCTTCCCAGCCGGTCGGCGGGGCGAGCCGGCGGTTTACTTCAGCCAGATCGGGCACCGTCTCCCGTTTGAGCCCAATCGTGTCCGCGCCTTTGAGGAAGATCCGGCTCCCGTTCTTCCGGAGCTCCTTCATACGGCGCTCGTAAAGAAGACCCCACACGTCGTGATCGTCGTCCGTGTAGGAATTCCAGTCCTGCTTGATGAAAACGGACGGGTCTTCTACGAGATCGTAGAGCGCCGCGGTTGATTGCTGCAATGTCGGCTCCGGAGTGTGCGAGACTCTCAGAAAATTAACTTGCCGTCTTCAGGGCTGAAAGCTTCGACGCGGCGTGCTTGCGAAGCGAGAGCAGAAGAGTGAATACCGAGCCGTCTCCTATAGCGCTGGTGACGCGCACGTCTCCTCCCATGGCCCTCGCCAGATCGCGGCTGATGGCGAGCCCGAGTCCGGTGCCACCGCTCGGAACCGACCCCGGCGCGCGCAGCTGGACGAACGGCTCGAAGATCTCCTCCGCCTTGTCTTCCGGGATTCCGGGGCCGGTGTCGCGCACATGCACGAGCAGCGCGTCGTTCTCGATCCGCCAGTCGAGATCCACCGCGCCCCCCGAAGGAGTGAACCGCATCGCGTTCGCGAGGAGGTTGAGCACGATCTGCTGAACCTTCTCCCGATCGGCAAACACCGTTACAGATGGGTCACCCGAATGGTGCGTATAGACTATTGCCTTCTTCGCAAACTGCGGCCCGACCAATGCCTCCGCTCCCCGGAGCGTCTCCTCGATGGGAATCTCCGCCATCGAAAGCTCGATCGGACCACCCTCGAGCTTCGCGAAGTCGAGAATCATGTTAACCAGCGTAATTAGATGTTCTTGCGCCTGGTGGATGCGCCCGACATCGCGGCGCTGATCGGCTGTTAGCATCCCATGGATGTTCTGCTCCAGAATCTCGAGATAGCCTGACACCGCGTGCAGCGGTGTCCGAAACTCGTGACTGAGCCGGGCGAAAAGCTCAGTCTTGATCCGATTTGCAGCCTCGGCCTCCTTGCGCGCCGATTGCTCGCCTTCGAGCGCGACTTCGAGCTCGCGAGTGCGTTGCGCCACACGCCCGTTGAGCGATCGATTCAGCGCGTGCATGCTCTCTTCGGACGCGCGCCGCACGCTGGCGTCCCTGAACAGCCAGCAGATCGAGCCGTCTCCTGCTCGCGACGCGGTCGCCTCCATGGGGACAAGTCTCCCGTCGCGCGACTCAATCGCCAGCGCCCATTTATCGAGGTGGCCCGAGGAAGTCAGCCTGTCCAGTCGGTGCTCGAACTCCGAGCGCGCCTCAGCATCCAGACAGGCAAGAAGCGGTTTCCTTACGAGAAGCTCTGTCGGTACTCCCAACAGGTCCGCTGCGGCCGCGTTCGCCTCCTCGATAACTCCTCTCAGATCCGTCACCAGATAAGGGTCCGGCGCCAGCTGAAAAAGAGTATGGTAGCGCTCGCGCTGTATCTCGAGCTCCCGATGTGCCTCGACCAGTGCCTGATGCTGTGACCGGAGCTCACCTTCTACGATGCTCAGCTCTTCGAGCGCCGCAATCAGCTCTGCGCGGTTCTCACGCGACGTGGTGTCAGCTGTGGCCGGCACATGTCTGCGCGCATCTTCTCGCGTTACCAGCAACTCACCGGAAAAGCGATCGAGGTCGGAACTGCTCGGAAGCGGTATGGTCAACGTGCGATTGCCTGGACGTGGGAGTTCGAGCTGCACACCTTTGCGGAAACAGATGGCGCCGGCTGACGATCCACACTAAGACGCGTTCAAGAATGCGCAATAGCAAACTGCGTTGTCTGCGCTTATCTCGCGCGTACCACGCGCGAAGGGTGCAGATTGATGCACGCTGTTGCAATGGCGTTACACACTTCAACTCTGCCAAGGTTCATATGCTACGTGTCTCGCTCGTATTCTTGCTCGCGTACTCGAGTGCCGCATGGGGACAAAGTCCTACGCCGGCGTCAACTCCGATCTCGTACGTGATCCGCGCGGCGCACATGATCGATGGAAAGTCCGATGCCGTACAAAATGATGTCGCTGTAGTTGTCGAGGGCGACCATATCGTTGCCGTGGGGCCTCGAGCCGAGGTTGCGTCGCGAATTCCCGCCGGGGCGCAGACAATCGATCTTGGTGGCGGAACGATCTTACCCGGACTCATCGATAATCACACCCACGTTCTGCTTCAGGGCGACATCACCAGCGCGGACTACGATGATCAGCTTCTGAAGGAAAGCATCCCGTATCGCGCGATCCGTGCGACCGCGGCGGTACGGGCTGCGCTGATGAACGGTTTCACGACGATCCGTGACCTGGAAACCGAAGGCGCTATGTACGCTGACGTCGATGTGAAGACTGCGATCGCGCGCGGCGTTATTCCGGGGCCGAGGATGTTCGTGTCGACCAGAGCAATGTCGACGACGGGGACCTACCCTCTGGCCGGCTATTCGTGGGAGCTGAGGATGCCCGAGGGCGTGCAGATCGTCGACGGGCCAGAGGAGGTCCGGAAGGCGGTGAGGGAGCAAGCGAAATACGGCGCCGACTGGATCAAGTTCTACGCTGACCGCCGTTATTATCTCGCGCCGGACGGACGCCTTCGCTCCTGGGTCAACTTCACCGATGAAGAGCTGAAGATGTTGGTGAGCGAAGCGCACCGACTCGGGAAAAAAGTGGCCGCTCACGCGATCGGGTGGGACGGCATTGACGCCGCGCTGAGAGCGGGTGTAAACAGCATCGAGCACGGCGACGGCCTCACCGATGATCTGCTCGACCGGATGATCGCGCAGAAGGTCTACTGGTGTCCGACAATATTCGTGGGCGTCTACGTCGCGCCTGGACGCGGAGGCGTATGGCCAAAGATGGTCGAGCTCGAGCGCATCGCGTTTGGGAAGGCAGTGAAAAAGGGTGCGCTAATCAGTTATGGGACTGATGTAGGCGGCTACGCGTGGACGGAAAACCAGGCGCAGGAGTTCGCGTACATGGTTCGCTATGGAATGTCTCCGATGGCTGCGATAAAATCGGCGACGTCAGTCGCCGCACAGCTCCTTGGGCAAAGCGACAACTTCGGAACGATCGAAGCAGGCAAGCTCGCCGACATCGTCGCGGTCAAGGGCGACCCGATTGCCGATATCGGCGAGTTGACTCGGGTAAGCTTCGTGATGAAGGGTGGCGCGATCTACAAGCAGTAACCTCCTAATGATCGTTCGGATCGCCGCCGCTATCCTCGTCCTGGTCTGGACCCAAATCGACGTTGAGTATCTCGCCGACGCGCTCGACGTGCACAACCTGTCGCATCGTCTGGCCGCCGGCGTTGATGGTGACCATGTAATCGCCTGCGTCGACGAGATTCCCGACTCGGGCGCCCCCGAAGGAGCCACCTCCGCCACCTCCGCCACCGCCGCCCTCTCCGCCTCCAGCGGCAGCGCCACCGATCGGCGCCTCAGCGGGGCGAAGATTTATTTCTCCCGGCGCGCCGCCGCCTCCCTGTCCCCTCCCACCTCCGCCAGTGGTGTCCGCTCCGCGAACGGCGCGCAGTGAATCATCACGCTGGCGCCTCACCCGGGCAGCGATAATGCTGTCGCGCACCCCGGCGGGCCCAAGCGGCTTAGGCCGGCCGCGTAGATCCCAGTACGCGCGGTGCAGCCCTACACCGGCCGGACCGTTGAAAGTGCGCACAGTATCGCCACGGATGTTCGTAACGACAATTCGCGCAGTATCGCGCGGGGTCCCCGACGTCACGCGGTACACCAGTTCCGCGCCGTACGTTGGGTTCGGCGCGAGGAAGTATTTGTTGCCCGTGAAGTTCTGTGTGTTCGCCTGGGAATACTGATAGGCGATCTTCGGAGTGAAGAAAGTGGTGCCGCGCGCCATCAACCCGTTGTTCATCTGCTCGAGCGGCGCAATGTCCACGATCCAGATGGACCGCCCGTGCGTAGCCGCAATCAGCTCGCGATCGCGAGGATGAATCTCCAGATCGTGCACGGGGACCGTCGGCAGTCCGGTCATGAAGCGCTGCCACCTCGCTCCACGGTCGGTGGAGACGTATGCGCCAACATCGCTCCCGAGGAAAAGCAGATCGCGATTCGCGGGATCTTCGCGAATCACGTGCACGAAATCCGCGCCGCCCGTCGGAAGACTGTTGCCGATGGACCGGAAAGTCTTTCCAAAATCGTTCGAGACGTAGACGTAGGGGCGGAAGTCGTTCTCGCGGTGATTGTCGAATGTGACGTAGACCGTGGCGGTATCGAAGTGCGACGGCTCGACGCGGCTTACCCAGGTTTTCTTCGGAACATTAGGAAAGCGCGAGGTGATGTCGGTCCACTGCCCGCCGTCATTGGTCGTCAGCCAGACGTTGCCATCGTCGGTGCCGACCCACAGGATGCCGGGTCTGATCGGCGACTCGGCCACAGTCGAAATCGTCGCGTGCGTCTCGGCGCCGGAATTGTCGCGAGTTATTCCACCCGTGGTGCGTGTGCTCATGATGATACGCGCCGAATCCCTGGTAGAGAGGTCCGCCGAGATGGGATAGAAGTGATCTCCGCGATCGGTCGACTTGAGGAGCCGATTCGCCCCCATGTACACCGTCGTGGCCGAATGGGGGGAAAGGAAGAATGGTGCCGACCAGTTGAACCTGTATCCCCGCGCCGAATCGGCGGCAGCTCGGGCCCGAAGCTGCGCGAGCGAGTGGGTGATTGCCGGAGTCTCGGGACGAACGGTGTCGCCGCGAGCGACGATCACGGAATCCTCGAAGATGCTGGTTCTGTCGCGCCCTCCCCCACGCATGATGATGGCCCGGGTATTCTGGGCGATGTTGACCCGGGAGGCGTTGCCGCCCTGCGACTCGCTGTAGACGATATTCGGGTCCTCCGGATCCATGGCGCTGTAAAAACCATCGCCGCCGCCGACGTTGTACCAGTCGCCGTTGGTGATGCCCACGCGATTCTTGGCGCGCGATGGTCCGCACCAGGAGCCGTTGTCCTGCAATCCTCCGCACACCTTGTACGGCTTCTCCATGTTATAGCTGACGTGATAGAACTGGCCGATGGGGAAGGTGTTGATGAAATCGTAAGTGCCGCCCCGATCGTACGTCACCGCG
>JANMWS010000004.1:0-2636 GCA_031394125.1 Gemmatimonadales bacterium | reverse complement strand
CCCATCACTTGGCTAGATTCGCGGCATGACCCCGGGTGATTTCGACATCGACAAGAATATCCGCCGTGCGTCGACACTACCGGCGCGCGTGTATTCCGATCCGGAGTACTTCGAGCTGCAGAAGGACCGCGTCTTCGCGCGCAGTTGGCAGTGGATCGGCGACTCTGCCCGCGTGAAGGCACCGGGGCGGGTTTCGCCGTTCACACTCCTCGAAGGGTGTCTCAACGAGCCACTTGTCCTCACGTCCGACGACGAGGGAACGGTCCGTTGTTTGTCCAACGTCTGCACCCATCGTGGCGCGATTGTCGTCGAGGGTGAAGGGCACGCCCGATCGCTGCGGTGCAGATATCACGGACGCAAATTTTCGCTCGACGGAAAATTCGTGTCGATGCCTGAGTTCGACACGACGGTCGGTTTTCCGTCCGAGAAAGACAATCTCCCGCAGCTAAAACTGGAGCGACTGGGGCCGCTGCTCTTCAGCGGACTTGCGCCCGAGATGCCGTTCGACGAATGGATCGCCCCGGTGCGCGAGCGCGTGTCGTGGATGCCGCTCGATGAATTCGTGCGCGACACCGCGACTTCGATGGATTATCTCATCAACGCAAACTGGGCGCTCTACTGCGACAACTACCTCGAAGAGTTCCACATCCCGTATGTGCACGCGGGGCTCGCTGAGAAGCTCGATTATTCCGGATACAGGACCGAGCGGTTCCGTTGGGGGAATCTGCAGCTCGGCATCTCCAAGCCTGGTGAGCCAGCGTTCGATCTGCCGAAAGATCATCCGAACGCGAAGGAGCGAGTTGGCGCGTTCTATTTCTGGCTGTTCCCCAACATCATGTTCAACTTCTACCCGTGGGGGCTGTCGCTCAACGTGGTAACTCCGTTGAGTGCCGGTCGGACCAAGGTTTCGTTCCACTCCTATGTGTGGCACGCAGCGCTGAGAGAAAGCGGGGTTGGAGCTGGGCTCCATCGAGTCGAGATGGAGGATGAAGAAGTGGTCGAGTCGGTTCAGCGTGGCGTGCGGTCTCGTCTGTACGACCGTGGCCGGTACTCGGAGCGGCGGGAAGTGGGCACTCACCATTTCCACGAGCTGCTCGCCGCTTTCATGCGGAAGGGATGACCACAGACGAAGGACTGATCAGGGCGGTAGGAGTCCGAGGCCTTACCGCCGGCATGGTCAACTATATGATAGGCGCGGGGATCTTCGTGCTCCCCGCAACGGTTGCGGCGCGAGTCGGCGGCTTCGCGCCATTCGTCTACGTGATCTGCGCCTTCGCCATCGGAACGATCGTGCTCTGCTTCGCCGATGCGGGGAGCAGGGTATCGCTGTCGGGCGGTACCTATGCGTATGCGGAAGTCGCATTTGGTCCGTTCATAGGATTCGTCGTCGCGATGACGCTATGGTTCTCGACGATTCTCGCCAGCGCCGGCGTCGCCAACATCTTCGTTGACACGCTCTCGCAGATTTCTCCTCGCTTCGGGGACCCTGTCACCCGAAGCGGCACCATCATCCTCGTGTTTGCCGCCTTCGCGGCGATCAACATCCGGGGAGTGAAAATGGGAAGTGCAGTGGTGCAGACTGTGACAGCCGCGAAGCTAACGCCGCTCTTGATCCTGATCGGCGTAGGGCTGTTCGCTGTCAACGCAAGAAACCTCGCCTGGACGGGAATGCCGCCGGCTCGCGAAGTAGCGCGCACCGCGGTGCTCCTCACGTTTGCGTTCATCGGCATCGAGTCGGCGCTTACGCCGAGCGGTGAGGTGCGCGAACCAGCGCGAACGGTGCCTCGGGCGCTTTTCGCCACGCTAGTACTCGTGACAGTTATCTACATCGCAATCCAGATCGTTGCGCAGGGCGTGCTGGGGGTCGAGCTCGCCACGAATACAAAGGCGCCACTCGCCGAGGCGGCCAGCCGCTTCCTCGGCAAGGGTGGGCAGATGCTCGTGATTCTCGGCGCGGCGATCTCCACTTTGGGCTACGTCGCGGGCGACGTGCTGGCGGCACCGCGCGGCCTTTACGCGCTCGGGCGGGACAGGCTTCTCCCCGCGGCGATGGGCGCCGTCCACCGACGGTATCGAACCCCGTACGTCGCTATCCTGACGCACGCCGTGTTTTGTGTCGGCTTCGCGCTGAGCGGAACCTTTGAAAAGCTCGCCGTTCTTTCGGTGATTACGACTCTCATCGTGTATCTGCTCTGCTGCCTAGCCGCCATTGAGCTGCAGAGGCGCGACATCCGCGACGGAGAGGCAGTTCCGTTCAAGCTTCCGGGCGGACCGATAATCCCGCTCATCGCTTGCGCGATTGTAGTGTGGCTGATGACCGCCTCGACACGGCAGGAAGTACTGGCGATGGGGATGATGCTCGTCGCCGAGACCGTTCTGTTTTTATTGATGCGCTACCGACGTACCCCCGATCCCGCACCAGCTTGAGGCAACGCCTGCTTAAACTTACAGCAGAGCATGCATTGCCGAGCCTGGGGCCATTGACTTAGGTCGATTCCGGAATAAGTTTACAAGGCTATGGCGGAACGCAGTTTACCGCGCCCGCAGAACACTAAAAAATAATCGCCGATCTGCTTATCGGCGCGCCTCGAGTCCCCACCCGCGAAAGAGTTGCGAGTGCACCCGGCGGCAGCGGA
>JANMWS010000178.1:0-13906 GCA_031394125.1 Gemmatimonadales bacterium | reverse complement strand
TCTCCGCCATCGACCGATTTGTAGATGCCATTCCCGATCGAGACACTGTTGCGCGTCCATGCTTCTCCGCTGCCGACCCAGATCACCTTCGGGTTGGTGGGATCGATCGCGACGGCCCCAATTGACTGCACTGCCTCCTTGTCGAACACCGGCTTGTATGTGGTCCCGCCGTTCTCCGACTTCCAGACTCCACCGCTGGCGGAGCCGAGGTAGACGGTGAGACGATTGCCCTCGTGGACCGCGGCGATCGCCGCGATCCGTCCGCTCATCGCTGCCGAACCGATGTTGCGTGCTCCAAGCCCCGAGATGGTTTCCGAGTCGACCTTTGGCGTCGCGATTGCCAGGGTCGCCTGCGCGAAGACGTTGCCGCTCATCACTGCGACCAGCGCCATTCCGCACCGGGCGGATTTCGAGAAGTCGATCATCAGAGTGACACTCCGCCTGTCGGAGGCTTTGGACGCGAGTAGCGAGTAGTGTCGATAGGCACGTTGAACTCGATTCTGTCGAGAGTGATTTTTCCGGATCCCGAGCTTCCCTTCTGGCGAGTTTCCATTGAGAACGGGAGAAACCAGCCGCCCACCTGTTTGTAGTCGCCGAGTGAGGTTTCGGTCTCCTGGGGGGTACCGCGAATTATTCGCTTGGTGTCGTACTTGATCGGTACGTACGAATCAGTGTCCATATAGTAGTAGCGCGTATCGCCGCTCTTCAGCGTCACCTTGAGCTTGTAAACGTCCGTTCCTTCGATCTGGTCCATGCCGACGAGCTCGACCTTGTTGCCCTTCGCTTTGTAGTCGATCAGAGGCTCGTCGAAATCGGAGTCCTCGATGATCCCGCGCAGCTCCTCTTCGCTGAGAGCCTCGGCGTCCTTCTTTCCGCCGAACGGGTCGATCTTCCAGCCATTGGATCCGTCGTAGGCGTTGATGGCGGTCATCCCCTGAATGGAGAAGTCTTCCCGAACCTTGTTGGGCCGGGTGCTCTCCTGAACCACGATGGCTTCGAATCCGCCGTCGCCGGTGTATTTGCCGATTCGCCGGAGGGTCTTGATGGACTGGATCTTGTCAGCGCCGCCGACAGTCTTGATGTAGCGGGCGATTATATCGTCCGCGGTAAGCGTCGTCTGTGCGCCGGCAGAAGCGGCGACGACGAACGTCCCCACGATGAACAGGAGTTTGCGCATGATTCCCTCGAGCGATGTCGAGTGTGTAGGAGGAAGGAGAACTAACCTGAAGATTTTGCGCACTCAGCGAATTGTTTGTCAATGAGGGCGCGCACCGGATTTGGCGATCGAGCTGATAGCGGGACGGTCCTATTTTTTGGGGGTCTGCCCGCGCAGTGCGCCCCGCAGCTCCTCCGTCAGCTGCTTCGCGGCGTCCTGCCTCCCGTGGAGTGAGGCGGGTGTGTTCTGAAAGAGCGCGACCTTCCACGCTCCACCCGTTTTCACAGCGACCAGAGTCTGCACCGCGTTGACCTCGGGATTGATGTCGTCCTTGTCCGGCGGCACCATTCCGGCGACTGCGCTCAGAATTGTCGCGCCTTCGGAGAGAGACCGCACTTCGCGAACGACCGAGACGTAGCGCGCGGTTTGATGGTGCGAGAAGATCTCACTCAGGTGGGCGCCGACCTCGGCCTGACCGAACACCTGGGTTCCATCGAACCCTACTATGCTAGCATCGGGAGCAAAGAGAAGCGCGAAGTCACGCGCGTTCCGCTTGTCCCACGCTTCCAGAAGCTGGCGATACAGCTCGCGAGTTTCCCGGTCCGTCGTGGAATCTATGGATTTGCCGCTCATCAAAGTCTCCCGTCTCTCTCAGCGTTGGTGAATAGATCTTCGATCCGACGGTCTGGTATCAGCCACATCAGCGCGACAGATACATATATCGCGTCCGACAGGATTTGGTGCACGAACGCCAGAGGAATCGCGGCAAGGTATAGCACGACCGAGATCTTCCCCTTGAAGTCGTTGCCAACCGCGGCTTTGAGCCGGGAATCGGGTCCTTGGCTTCTGATTATCACCTGCTCCAGTATGAAGTACGCGACCCCTGCAACCATCAGCACGACACCGTAGAGCGCGGTCGGAATCGGCGCGAAGTGATTCTCACCCATCCATCCTGTTACGAATGGCATCAGCGAGAGCCAGAACAATAGGTGCAGGTTTGCCCACAGTATTCCACCCGTGACGCGATCGGTGAGATAGAGCATGTGGTGGTGGTTGTTCCAGTAGATGCCCAAGACGACGAAGCTCAGGACGTAGGTGAGGAACACGGGCAGTAGCTCACGGAGCGCGGCAAGGTCGGTGGTGTGCGGCACCCGCAGCTCGAGGACCATGATCGTGATGAGGATCGCGATCACGCCATCGCTAAACGCGTTTAGTCGCTCGGTGCTCACACTGCTTTCTCCCGTCTGAAGGACACAATTTACTGCATTCCCTTGAATGGTCGCCGTTTCTTGTCTAAATACTGGGGACCGCGGACAAGTCGAGGCCGGATTAATGGTCCCAACGCTCGGACTCACCCATCTCGCTCTCACCGTCAGCGATCTCGACAGATCGTTTCAGTTCTATCACGACGTGTTCGGGATGGTCACCGTCTATCGGGAGAAGGATTTCCTTCAGGCTCAGACTCCCGGCGCGCGAGATATCCTCGTCCTGGAGAAGGGAACGGAGAATCTCGGGAAATCTGGCGGCATCAAACACTTTGGTTTTCGGCTCGCCGATGCTCGGGACATTGACGCGGCGGCAACAGTGATCGAGCGGGCCGGCGGAAAAATCATTCATCGCGGAGAATTTGTGCCGGGCGAGCCATACGTGTTCTTTACCGATCCGGACGGGTACGAGGTAGAAGTTTGGTACGAGCTGCCGACTGATTCCGTGCGATAGCGACTGGCGCTTCTGGGCATCCAGGTCGAGGGGTTATACGGATGCTCCGGAAAACGGCGGATGCTCCTGATCATGTCCGATGGGCGTCAAAGATCTTCTTTGCGGGCCGGGATTCTTTGGGAACTGCCGCTCGGGATGCTTCGGACCGCGTCGCGGATCTCTCCTACGAAACAATAAAAATCACGACCCTGCGTAACGGACCTCTAACGCCACACGGAGCGGATCAGAAGCATCCGGCTTTTCTCCGGAGCATCCGTGTTAACCCTCCGTCCTGGACGCCTACCCGAGCGACTGTTCTGGATGCCTGAATGCGCTTCTAGATGTACTTTTGGCTGCGGAGGCTCTCATTCATAGCTTGATCAGGACGCACGATGCCCAAAGCGAATCGCGGTGACTGGAAGATCTGCAGCAGAGTGAAGCATAGATTTCTGTCGGCGGTTCTTTCCGTCGCGCTGTGGACGTCGGGTTCCCGTTTGACGGCGCAAACACCGCCAATCGCCGCGCCACCCCCGACCCAGCCCCAGACCCGCGAATCTCCACTGTATTCCGCTCGCGCGTCACAGTTCGCTGATTCCATTCTCAAGCTGATGACGCTCGATGAAAAAATCGGGCAGCTCAATCAATCGCCCGGCGAGGGTTCGCAAACGGGTCCGCGGGCCCCGGCTGGCGGCGAGGCGCTGATTCGCGCCGGACGCGTCGGGTCCTTCCTAGGAATCTGGGGGGTCGACTACACACGTGGGCTCCAGCGGATCGCGGTGCAGGAATCACGGCTCAGGATTCCGCTCCTCTTCGCAATGGATGTCATCCACGGGTTCCGCACCATTTTCCCGGTTCCACTCGCTGAAGCCGCTAGCTTCGACCCCGCGCGCGTGGAGTTCTCTGCGCGGCAAGCCGCGGTCGAGGCCACCGCACACGGGCTTCATTGGACGTTCGCTCCGATGGTGGACATCGCGCGCGATCCGCGCTGGGGGCGTATCGTCGAGGGCGCTGGAGAAGACCCGTATCTGGGCAGCGTCATGTCCGCGGCTCGAGTGCGCGGGTTTCAGGGCGGAGACAGCGCGTTGGGCCTGGGAGCGCCCGACGCGCTCCTGGCAAACGTAAAGCACTTCGCGGCGTACGGAGGCGCTGAGGGCGGGCGCGACTATAACAGTGTTGAGCTAAGCGAAAGGACTCTGTGGGAGACGTATCTTCCCCCCTACGAAGCCGCTGTCAAAGCGGGCGTCGCGTTCGTGATGTCGTCGTTCAACGACATCGGCGGCACTCCGGCGCACGCGAGTGATTGGCTGCTCAACGACGTGTTGCGTCACCGCTGGGGCTTCAAGGGTGCGGTCGTCAGCGACTGGGGTGGAATCGGAGAGCTCATTCCGCACGGAGTCGCCGCCAACAAGGGTGAAGCCGGAATCCTCGGCATTCGCGCCGGCGTCGACATCGACATGTCAGACAATGTGTACATCGATAGTCTCGGCGCGGCTGTCCGCTCGGGAAGAGTCCCTGAAGCGCTCATCGATTCCGCGGTCCATCGGGTACTCCGCATCAAATATGCGATGGGGCTTTTCCAGGATCCGTACCGGTTCAACGACGTCGCGCGCGAGCGGAAGTACACCCTCGCTCCCGAACATCTGGTCGCCAGCCGTCTCGCCGCGCGCGAGGGAATTGTGCTCCTCAAGAATTCGTCGAAGACGCTTCCGTTGCGCAAGAATATTCAGACCATCGCAGTCATCGGACCGCTCGCCGACGATGCGCATTCTTCTCTCGGTGGCTGGGCCGCGGACGGCCGCGCCGGGGAGACTCTCAGCGTGCTCGCGGGCGTGCGCGCCGCGGTTGGTCCATCCGTCAAGGTGATCTACGCGCGCGGGTCTCCGGTCGATACCGCTGACACAACCGGGTTCGCTGCGGCACGTGCTGCCGTCGCTCAGGCGGACGCCATCGTCCTCGTACTCGGTGAGACGGAAAACATGTCGGGCGAGGCATCGAATCGCGCCTCCATCGCATTGCCAGGGCTGCAGCTCGACCTCGCGCGCGCTGTGCTCCGCGCGTCCAGCCGGAGCACAGCGTTCGTACAGTCTGATACGACGCCGAAACCTGTCGCAGTCGTACTGATGAATGGGCGCGCTCTCGCCATTCCTGAGCTGGCGCGCGAAGCGCCGGCGATCTTGGAGACCTGGTTCCTCGGTAATCAGCACGGTGCAGCAGTCGCCGATGTGCTGTTCGGAGACTACAACCCCGGCGGGAAGCTGCCTGTGACTTTTCCGCGCGCCACCGGGCAAATTCCCATTTACTACAATCATCGCAACACCGGCCGCCCCTCGGACACCACGAACCACTACACCTCGAGGTATCTGGACCTTCCTTCGAGTCCGCTCTTCCCGTTCGGGTACGGGCTCAGTTACACGACGTTCGCGTACTCGAATCTCCGACTGTCATCCACGACGATCGCCGCCGGCGATTCTCTGGAAGTGTCGGTGGATGTCAGAAATTCAGGCGATCGCGGCGGTGAAGAGGTCGTGCAGCTCTACGCGCGCGACGATGTGGCGAGCGTCGAGGAGCCGGTGAAGAGGCTCGTCGGATTCCAGCGCATCGTATCGCGCTCAGGCGATATGCGAACGGTCACCTTCAGAATTCGCCCGGAGTCGCTCGCGCTGTACGATCGGCAAATGCGGCGTGTCGTCGAGCCCGGAGCGTTTACGGTTTACGTGGGCACCAACTCGGATGACGTGCTCACAGCTCACTTTGTGGTAACCGGCGACGTGCTGGTGCTCGCGCCCGCGCCAACCCGGTTCCGATGAACGGCCTCCCTTCCCTACTGAGGTGGAATTGCAAGAGCAGCTAGCTGAAGTAGTCCAATCGCTGGAGTCCGCGCAGTCACACCTTAGACGATTCACGGACAAACTCCCCGAACAAAGCTGGGACAGGAAACCGGCGGCGGATGAGTGGTCCGCGGCGGAGTGTGTGGAGCACCTCAACCTCACTTCGCGCGCGTACATCCCCCTGTTGCGCGATTCGGTCGCCAGTGCGGGAGAGGCTCGCCACTCTCCCACACAGCACTACCGTCACGACGCACTCGGTTGGTTCCTGTCAAAAATGTTCGGACCTCTGCGGCACCTGGGCAAATTCAGGGTCATACGCGTGAAGACGACACCGCCGTTCGTACCAAAGGCGGGGCGTTCGGGCCCTGAGATCCTTTCAGACTTTGTTCGCCTTCAGACAGATCTGATTTCGCTCGTCCGCTCTGCGGATGGATTGCCAATCGACACCGTGAAGATCGTCTCGCCTTTCGGCGGCCGGATGAGATACAGCGCTTACTCAGCGATGGTGATCGTCGCGCGCCACCAGCACCGCCACCTGGAGCAGGCGGAAGAGGCAGCGCACCGACGTTAATGCCTCCGAGCCCCCTCTCGCGCCTTCGCAAGCTCTGCCTGAGCCTTCCAGAAGCTCATGAAGTGGAAGCGTGGGGCGAGCCCACATTCAGAGTGAAGAACAAGATCTTCGCCATGTACGCCCACGCAAACACTCACCATGGAGGTGGGCGGCACGCGATTTGGTGCAAGGCGAAGGCGGTGAATCAGCGTCTGATGATCGATGCCGCGCCTAAGCGTTACTTCTCTCCGCCTTACGTTGGTCCCAGCGGCTGGATTGGCGTCTGGCTCGAAGGAGACTGCGACTGGAACGAACTCAAGGACCTGCTTCGCGATGACTACAGAATGACCGCGCCGAAAAAACTTCTCGCGCTGGTGAAGGACGACTAGCGCTCTCCCTTAATCGATCAGGCGAGCGTCTCCACCCCGCTCGCGGTAATCCTGTGCGATACCAGTGGCAGCGGAGCCGGAGCCGGAGCCGACTCGGAAATCACGATCGCCTGCTCCAGCACAGACCGCCCCATCTCCAGATCTTTCTTGGTCCGCGCATAGATCGTCGCCAGTACCTGACCTTTCACCACGCGAGCCTCGGGCTTTGCGGTGATCACGAAGCCTACCGATGGATCCACTTTCTCTTCCATGTTACGCCTGCCGCCGCCGAGCGCGATCACGCCGTAGCCGACGCCGCGCGGATCTACGGACTGAACGACTCCCTCGCGGCGGGCGGTAAACTCAGCCCGGTGACGCGCCTGCGGCAGACGTAGAGCATCATTGACCACGCCAGCGTCTCCGCCCTGCGCGCTGATGATCTCCTCGAATTTGTCCAGCGCCTTGCCCGATCGGATCGCGGCGTGCATCATCGCCCGCGCTCCTTCTCTCGTCGAGGCCAGTGTCGCCAGGCCAAGCATCTCCGCGCCGAGGGCGAACGTGACCTCGATCAAATCCGCGGGACCAGCCCCCTTCAACACCTCGATCGCTTCAGCGACCTCGAGAACGTTTCCGCAGGCGTATCCGAGCGGGCGATCCATTGCCGTCACAAGCGCCACCACCGGACACGCGTGCTCCGCGCCCAGATCGATCATCGCCTCCGCGAGCTGAATCTCCTGCTCCAGCTCGGGAAGGAACGATCCCGACCCACGTTTGATGTCGAGCACCAGACCGGTGAGGCTCTCCGCGATCTTCTTGCTCATTATGCTCGCTGCGATCAGCGGTATTACCTCCACCGTCGCAGTCGCGTCGCGAAGCGCATAAATCCTTCTGTCGGCCGGGACGATCTCGTCGGTCTGCCCAAGCATCGCGCAGCCGATTCTGGCGACCTGCTTCTCCGCTTCGGCAAGCGTCAGCGCGGTCCTGAAGCCCGGTATCGACTCGAGCTTGTCCAACGTCCCGCCGGTGTGCCCGAGGCCCCGGCCAGACATCATCGGCACCGCCACGCCAAGAGACGCGATGAGAGGCGCCAGAATCAGGGAGACTTTGTCGCCAACCCCGCCCGTCGAATGCTTGTCTATCCGAGGCATCGGCAGGCGCGAAAGATCGAGCCTCTTTCCGCTCTCGAGCATCGCATCCATGAGGGCATTCATCTCGCCGCGGTCGAGCCCACGGAAGTAGACCGCCATGAGGAGCGCGGCCATCTGGTAGTCCGGCACTTCTCCGGCTGCGTACGCAAGCACCAGCTCCCTCAATTCCCCGGGCTCCAGCTTCTCCCCGTTCCGTTTGCGCTCGATCAGACGAGGTACGATCATTTAGGGCCAGCCGGGGTATTTGTTGGTGACACCTTCACAATTGCATTCGGAGTCCACATGCGCGCTTTTCGGTACCTCTCGGTGGGAATGATGCTCGTCGCTTCGGTGGCCGGCGCCCAGACTATGGCAGATCACATCGCGCTCGGCGACAAAGAATACGTCGCAATGAACGCTCCCGCCGCCCTTGCCCACTATGAGGAAGCACTCAAGGTGGATCCGAAGAGCTACGAGGCGCTCTGGAAGGCGTCGCGATCCGCGGTCGATCTCGGATCATACGATCGCAACGACAAGACCCGCGAGAGCTACTTCAAGAGCGCCGAGCTATATGCGCGCCGCGCTGTCGAGGTGAATCCCGGAGACGCGGAAGGCCATTTCAATCTTGCGCGCTCACTCGGCAAGAACGCCCTCACCCAGGGACCGCGTGCGCGAATCAAGTACGGTACCGATGTCCGCACTCATGCTCTGGAGTGTCTGAAGATCGACCCCAAGCACGCTGGCTGTCTTCATGTGATGGGGATGTGGAACGCAGAAGTAATGCGACTCAGCGGCTTCACCCGCATGATCGCGAAGAATCTCCTCGGGGGGAAAGTCTTCGCCTCTGCCAACTGGGCCGACGCCAAGAAGTACATGGAGGAGTCGGTTGCGAATGACCCCGAGCGGATCACTCACCACGTCGATCTCGCGGGCGTCTACCGGGACACGGGCGACAAGGACAAGGCCCGCGCTGAATACCAGGCTGCGATGAAGCTCCCGAACAGGGATTACAACGACCGGTACTTCAAAGCCGAAGCCGACGCAGGGCTGCGAGCTCGCTAGCCTCTAGGGTTCCCCGCGCCGGGCCGGCGCGGGTCACGAACCCGTTAGCTTTCTGCGGATAGGCTCGCCTCTTCCCTCTCGGCGGCGGCGAGCTCCAACTCCTCCGCGAGGTCTTCCCAGACATCATCGTCCCCTCCGCGGAACCGCCGCGCGATGCCGTGTCGAGTCTGATCTCCGCTCGCGGGGGCCAGGAGGAGAGCGACGGTTGCCCCCAGTATCGCACCGACTGCGATCCCCGCCGTAAACAGACCGATATTGTTCCAGTCAGGAACCGTTTCGTGCGGTAATCCGTCCGGTTTTGGCTGCGGGATGGAACCTTGCGGAGGGGCCTTGGGGATAGAGGGCGCCGTCCTGGAAGGGTCGGGAGAATTGAACATGAAAAGGCGTAGCTCAGGGGGATGGTAAGAAATTTGCCCTGAACCATTACCCAGCAATAGCCGTGCGAGGATACTGAATGAGTAGTTCAGGTAAAATGGTGTTGTTGGTGGAAGACAACGAGGACAATCGTATCGTCTACTCCACCATCCTGAAGCACTTCGGATACGAGGTAACCGAAGCGTTGAATGGCGAGGAAGGCATAGCCAAGGCCCGGTCAGAAAAGCCTGACTTGATCTTGATGGACATCTCCATCCCGATCATCGACGGCTGGGAGGCGACGCAAGTGCTGAAGCACGATCCGTCGACAAAGGGGATTCCCATTATCGCGCTGACCGCGCACGCTCTTGCATCCGATCGCGAGAAGGCGATGGAGGTCGGCTGCGACGGCTACCTTGCCAAGCCGTGTGAACCGAGGGCTGTAGTCGCGGAAGTGCAAAGGTTCCTCGGCAAGAACAATGGAGCGTAAGCCCGAGTACAGAATCCTCATCGTAGACGACCACGAGGACAACATCGAGCTCCTCCGGGCTCGTCTCGAGGCGCGAGGCTACGAAGTACAGGGCGCAAACGATGGCCAGGAAGCGCTGGACACAGTCGACCGATGGTGTCCGGATCTGATCCTGCTCGACGTCATGATGCCGAAGATGGACGGCATGGAAGTCGTGCGCCGGCTGAAAGCGAAAACCGCCAAGAAGGAACTCCCCTTCATCCCGGTCATCATGCAGACCGCGCTCGACTCCACCGAGAATAAGGTAGAGGGGCTCGACGCCGGAGCTGACGACTATATCACGAAGCCGATCAATTTCGCCGAGCTCGAGGCGAGGGTCAAAGCGCAGCTGCGCATCAAACAGCTGCAAACTGACCTCACGGCCAGCAAAGAGGAGCTGTCGAAGTTGAACGACAAGCTGCGCGAGATCTCCCTCACGGACGGGTTGACCGGTGTCGAGAACAGGCGCTCCCTCGAGGAGCGGCTGAAAGACCAGTGGAGCCACTCCGTTCGGCTGCACGAGCCGATGGCTGTCGTGATGTGCGATATCGACAAGTTCAAGAGCGTGAACGACGAATACGGCCACCAAGCCGGCGACGCGGTCCTGAAGGCGATCGCGCAGCTCCTCAAGGAGGAGGCGCGCGAGATAGACCGGGTCGGTCGATATGGCGGAGAGGAGTTTCTGCTGATTCTGCCGGGCACCGTCTTGGACGCTGCGGTTACATTCGCCGAGCGGCTGCGGGAGAAGGTGGAGAATCATACATTTGCATACGAGGGCGGCACGCTCCGCCGGACGATGAGCTGTGGTGTTGCCGCCGCCCCGCACCCGAAGGTGATGGACCAGGAAGGACTTGTGAGAGCGGCGGACGATTCGCTCTACGTGGCGAAGGAAACCGGGCGCAACCGCGTAGTGCGCTTCGATGGCCCTGAATTCAACGCACATACGCAGAGCAAAGGAAACGACCCCACGGATGGCGAAAAGCCGGTCAAAGAAGCAACGGGAGGAACCAGCCCAGGGTCCCCGCCCCGATCAACAAGCTCCACAACTCCCGCGGAAAGCAAGCGAGCAACAGCGTAAGCGGGCGGAGGAGCTGCGCGTTCGCCTGACCCGCGCTTCACACGAGTACTACGTTCTTGACCGTCCGACGATCGCGGACGCCGAATACGACAAGCTGTTTCGCGAGCTCCAGGAGATCGAAAGGAATTTCCCGGAATGCCTCGCCCCTGACTCGCCCACTCTGAGAATCGGTGCCGAGCCCCAGAGCCAGCTCACCAAGCACGAGCACATTCGACCGATGCTCTCGCTTGGCAACGCCTTCAACGACGACGAGCTGCGCGCGTGGGAAGAGAGGCTCGTCCGCATCGCTGGCGACGACGTCGCCAGGTCGGGTTACACCGCCGAGCTGAAGATCGACGGCATTGCGGTGGCGCTGACGTACGAGAATCAGGTTTTCGTCATGGGCGCGACGCGCGGCAGTGGGATCATCGGTGAGAGCGTCACGGTGAACCTCCGCACGGTGCGCGACGTCCCGCTCCGTCTGCAAGACAGCGCTCCGCGCGGGCGAATCGAGGTCCGGGGCGAGGTCTATTTCCCGTTCAAAAGGTTCGAGGAGATGAATGAGGCCCGCGCGCGGGCCGGTGATCCTCTTTTCGCCAATCCGCGCAACGCCGCCGCCGGAAGCCTGCGTCAGCTCGACCCGGCCATTACTGCTTCTCGCCCCCTTCGATTCTTCGGGTATTCCGTAGCGGCGCCCGACGGAGAAGAGCTTCCGTTCGAGACGCAGACAGACCTGCTCGATACCCTGGTGAAGTGGGGTGTCCCGGTCGCGCCGCACCGCAAACGCGCGAAGACTCTCGCCGAGGTGGAGAGGTGGGCGCACGATCTCGAGCACAAAATCAGAAGTGAGCTCGACTTCGCGATCGACGGTGGCGTGGTAAAAGTCGATTCGCTGGCGCTGCAGGAGGAGCTGGGCATCGTCGGTGGGCGCGAGCCGCGGTGGGCAGTCGCCCGCAAATTCGCTCCCGACATCGCCGAAACGCGATTGCTGGCAATAGAGGTCAACGTTGGCCGCACCGGCGCGATGAATCCTTTCGCCGTGCTCGAGCCGGTGGAAATCGGCGGCGTGATCGTAAAGCTCGCGACGCTGCACAACGAGGACCTCATCATCTCCAAAGACCTCCGCGTCGGCGATTGGGTGCAAGTGAAGCGGGCTGGTGACGTGATCCCGCAGATTATCGCTCCGATTCCGGAAAAACGGACCGGTAATGAAAAGCCATGGCGCATGCCTAAGCGCTGTCCTTCGTGCGGCACTCCGGCCACGCGCGAGGAAGACGAAGCGGCGATTTATTGCCCCAACATCGCTTGCCCTGGAAGGCAGCTGGAGGGACTCGTCCACTTCACATCGCGCGGAGCGATGGACATTCGCGGGCTGTCGTACGCGCGGATACAGCAGCTCGTGGGTGAGGGATTGGTGCGCGATCCGGGTGATCTCTACGCGCTCACCCGCGAAAAACTGCTCGAGCTGGAGGGCTACGCGGACAAGGGCGCGGACGGCCTGATTGCAGCGATCGAGGCATCGAAAATTCAGCCACTGGCGCGCCTCCTCCACGCCCTCGGAATAAGGCACGTCGGCTCAATCGCGGCGCAGCTTCTTGCCCAGCACTTCGGAACCATGGATGCTCTCCTCTCCGCCTCGGCGGAGGACATCCTTGCCGTGCGGGGGATCGGCGCCACGATCGCGAACGGTGTCGTGGCTTATTTTTCGGATCCGGCGGGACGCGCTCTGGTGGAAAAGCTGAGATCGCGCGGCGTGAATTTCACTGAGCCGCGCGCCGTTGTCGCGGGCGGACCACTGAGTGGTCAGACAGCAGTGATCACCGGAACGCTACCAACTCTGAGCCGAGCCAAAGCGACAGCCGTGATCGAAGCAGCAGGCGGACGAGTGACCGGATCGGTGTCGAAATCAACCAGCTTTCTCGTCGCCGGCGGGGAAGCCGGAAGCAAGCTCGAGAGGGCAAAGACTCTCGGCGTCGAGATCATCGACGAGGCCGGCCTCTTGCGTCGAGTCGATTCTTCAGCAACATCTTCCGCGTGAAATCGTCCTACTTCGCATGACAACTTCAGAAGCTCCCGAGCTCATTGGCCTGGCGCAGCGCACTCTGCGCGACCTTCGCCTGCGCGTCGCCGGCGCCAGTGGCGGCGGTCCGGATGCGCTTCGCGAAGCGGGTTATGCCGGAGCCGCTTCCTTATTCGACGCCTTCGAGACCTGGCTCGACGATCGAGGGTCGAGACGCGCGGAAGACCTTTCCATCGACGAGTTTTCGTCCCGTGCCGCCGAGTTCTTTCAGAATGCTGGCTGGGGCAGAGTGACGTTCCGTTCCCTCCACGATGCGCTCGCGGTGATCGACATCGAGAACTGCTGGGAAGCGCAGCTTCACGGTCAAGGCGAGACCGGCTGTCACCTCACTACCGGCACTCTCGCGGGATTCCTCGGCTGTCTCGCCGATTATCCCGTGGCGGTGATGGAAATCGAGTGTGGAACGAGCAGCAACTCGCGTTGCCGCTTTCTCGCGGGGAATGCGGACATGCTCGAGCACGCATACGAGCAGCTGTCCCGCGGCGAAATGTGGGAGACGATCGGCGCAGGAGAGTTCTAGTCGCGGCACCAGAAGGGCTCGGGCTGGCATCTAGGACGAAGGGTTAACACGGATGCTCCGGAGAAACACTCGGATGCTCCTGATCTGCCCCGCGTCACGCTACAGCCACTCTTGGCGGGTCGGGATTTTTTGGGAACTGCCGCTCGGGCGGCTTCAGACCGCCCTCTCGGATCTTCCCTAGGAAACCACAAAAAAAAACATCACAGCCCTCGAGAGCGGAAGAGATCGCGGCATTTGGAGCGGATCAGGAGCATCAGGCCTTTTTCCGGCGCATCCGTGTTACCCCTCCGTCCTGTATGCCTGCCCGAGCGGCTCTAGTTCGGTCGATATTTGATTACTGAGTCAATCCGAAGACGTCCGCGTAGAGCGGATTCGGTCTCAGCTCTCCGTTCACAAGAATCTCGCGATCCCACGGCAGAATGATCGTGCTTTCGGTCGCGATCGCGTGAAAGTCGGACGTGTATTCGCCGGTCTGGAATGCAACGGCGGTCTTGATCTCTGAAGCGCCGGCCTCGGCGACAGCGGCGATCGCGAGGCGCATGGTGTCGCCGGAGTCGCAGGTCTCGTCCACGATCAGCACGCGATGGCCACGCGCTTC
>JANMWS010000182.1:0-3782 GCA_031394125.1 Gemmatimonadales bacterium | reverse complement strand
GGACGAGGAACGGTATCAGACCGTCTACGCAAAGGAGAGCGGATCGGTCGCGGCGCCTACGGCGGGCCTCCACTTCACGCCGGAATTACTTGATCGCCTTGCAGCCAAAGGAGTGAAGCGGGCTGACGTGGTGCTCCACGTTGGGGCCGGCACGTTCAAGCCGGTGGACACCGAGCACCCGGCCGATCACGTGATGCACGAGGAGTCGTACTCACTTCCGCTGCGCACCGCGGAAATCCTGAACGCGACTCGACGCGACGGGGGAAAGATCTGGGCGGTCGGCACCACCAGCGTGCGCACGCTCGAGAGTGCGATCGGCGACGACGGAAGCTTCCAAGAGAAATCGGCGGATACGCGCATCTTCATTCGCCCGCCTTACGAGTTCCGCGCGGTGGACCGGCTGATCACCAACTTTCACCTTCCCCGCTCGACGCTCATCATGCTGGTCGCCGCGTTCGCAGGGTACGATCTCACCATGCGAGCCTATGAGGAAGCGATATGCGAGCAGTACAGACTCTTCTCCTATGGCGATGCAATGGTCATCGTTGGAGATTGATCATTGAGCATTTCGATGCCCGCTCCTGTCGCAATTCGGTTCAGATCGCCCCAATGTTGTACTTCGCGCCGAGATAAATAGTCCGCCCATAATACTCGCGCTGAATTGCATAATCGTGCATGGGCGTTCCGCTAAAGAATCCGAACACTGCATTGTTCAGGTTGAGTCCCTGCAGCTGGATCTGAACGCGCGGGCTGAAATTGTAGATTACTGATCCGTCCAGCTGTGAGTGCGCGTAGAAATAGGTGTCGCCGGTCGGGGACGCGGTTCCATCGCCGTAGCTCGTGATATTCGCGCCCTGATATGCCCAGCCCAGTCGTCCGGAAACCGCCGAGTAGTCGTAGGTCAGCGCTGCGTTGGCGAGATTGGGCGATTGTCTCTGGAGCGGGGCGTGGCGTCCGGTCGCCGGGTCTATCAATACGCGCGAATCGACGTGGGTAAAGTTCGCGTCGAAGCCAAGCCCTGCCCACGCGCCCGGGAGAAAGACGAGGCGCTGAACCCATTCTCCTTCGAAGCCCAGGAGATGTCCGTTTCCGCCGTTCTCGGGACGAGTGCCCAACTGACCGACGAATGCGGCAATCGGCCCTGTGTATTGGAAGGTCTGGTTAAAGATGAAATCGGTGAGCTGCTTGTAGAAGACCCCGCCAGAAATCACGCCCACTGACGGGAAGAAGTGCTCGACGAGCGCGTCGTAATTCCAGGCGTGCTGGGGCTTGAGGTTCGGATTGCCGGCGGTGAGAGCCGAGGGATCGGACTGGCTCGCGCCGAGAGTGCCCTGGAGTGAAGGAGCGAGCGACGCGTAGTCGGGTCTCGCGATCCCGCGGGTTACCGCAAGACGTGCATCGGTTCGTGAGCTCAGCGAATATCTGACCTGAGCGCTCGGGAAAAGATCAGTATACGTCTGTGAGCCCGGCACTGCCTCAATCGTTGTGACGTTGCCCGTTGCATCGACCGTCACGGCATGGCCAGCGTAGTCCGCCTGGGTGTGCTCCGCGCGCAGCCCCAAATACAGCTCGAACGGACCGGCGGTCGCTCTGTTGCTCACATATCCAGCGTAGATGCGCTCCGATCCGTTGTAGCTGCCAAGGATATTGCGAACAGTGTCGGTGCCGTTGGTAAAGGGATTCGCGTTCTCGTATGCGCGCGCAAGAGCTTCATTAGGCATTGGCCCGATGCTGAATCCTCGGACAACGTTCGAGTAGTAGTTTGGATCAGAGAAACCGCTGAGCATAGGCGGTAGTGCAACCGGAGTCCTGGTGAACCAGAAGCCGCCACTCGACGCGTGACGCTTTCGCTCGTCGATGACTTTTGCGCCAAAGTTGAGAGTCGATCCCCAACCCTGATCGCCCTGGCGCCACAAATCACCGAAGTCGAGCGCAGCTCCGAGGTCGCGTCCGGTCGTCGCGCGATCGATCGTGAAGTAATGCGAGAGCTCGAAGTTCGCGGGATCACCAGCGGCAGCCGCCATCGCCGGATTTGCGTAGGAAAAAGTCGGAACAGTCGGATTGGAAGCATCGTAGGCGAAGGTGAGACCCTGTCCGCCAGGTCCGTCATAGACGAATGGCTGGAATCGATAGTCGCGCAGGTGCGAGGTCGTTCCCGATCCATTCAGCGTCAACTTCGCCTCCACGGGACCGAGCATCGTACGGCCGGCGAGATTTCCCCCGTACAGTTGCTCAACGGGACTTCTCCTGAAAGCCATGCGCGTAACTTCCGCGCCCGTTCCGAACCCGCGCGATCCAACGCCGGCGGAATCTCCGAACGCTCCAAAGGTGGATCCGGTCGCTCCCATTGCGATGTCGTTGTTGTAGGTGGTGCCGTAGTCCTGGAAGAGACTGTACAGGCCGCGTAGCGCAAGCGTCGACCCTCCCGAAAACCGATAGTCGACGTCACCGCCGATGCCGAAGCGGTTGCGACGGTACTCGTAGTCGCGCTGACTCCACTCGATCGGAACAGAGCGTCCGCTTGCATCGACTGCCCAGGCTGGCTCCAGGTCATTGCTGGTTCGATTGTTCCGATCCGCGGAACCTCCCAGGAGCAAGCCGAGCCGCTTGTCGGCGCCAAATCGGCCACCATAGGCAAACCCGCCCTGATATTGATTCTTGTTGAGCAGCGTGATCGCGCCATATTGGCCCGACAGATATCCGTGTGGATCGCCTTCCGGAGTTTTCGTCACAAGATTGACCGAGCCGCCGATCGCGTCCGCATCCATGTCAGCCGTGAGCGTCTTGCTCACCTCGATTGCGCCGAGTAAGTCCGAAGGGATGTCATCCAGCTTCGGCACTCGACTTCCACGCTCGGTTCCCGGTACGTGGGCCCCGTCGATCGTGACGTTGGTGAGGCGAGGCTCGGTGCCACGCACTTGCACGAATTTCCCTTCGCCCTCATCACGTTCGGTCGTGACGCCGGGCATTCTGCCTGCTGCTTCCGCTGCGTTCGCATTGGGGAGCGCGCGAATCACGTCGCCGGCCATAACGTTGACGACATTCGGTGCTTCCGCTCTGCGCTCGAGCGCCGATGCTTCGGATTCGCCGAGTCGCTGTGCTGTGACGACGATGTTGCCGAGGAGTTCAGCCGCGGGGCGGAGTCGCGCATCGTGCACCACGTTTTCTCCGTTACTCACGACGATCGAAGCGGAGTCCGGCGCGAACCCCATTTTCGTGACGCGAATGACGTACGAGCCCGCAGGGACTCGCATTAAGCGATACGTCCCGGCCGAGTCGACGATTCCGCCGAGTAGAGTGCCATTGACGTGAACCGCGGCACCTGGTGCCGGACTTCCGTTCCCGTCAGTAACGGTTCCGCGAATTGTGCCTTGCGCGAGGAGGAACCAGGGGGCGAGGAAAGGAATTGCGAAGGAGAATCGAACCGTTCGACAGAATCGGACGCTCATTAGTGTCACTCTCGACGAGGGGAGTGTGAAAACGCGAATGATTTCCAGGAGTAGTCTGCCGCAAACGTTACAGGTTCATGCTTACAGGCAGATTACAAAACCTGGGAACCCTCTGGAAAATCAGCCTCCACCGTTGTCTTCTCCCAAGCGTCGAAATCCTTCTTGAGCATATCCAGCTTCGTGCGAGCGCCTTTGAGCGCCAATTTCCCCAGCAGCAACCGCAGTGGAGGATTGGGGGATTCAACGGCCGCGATTATCGCCGCCGCGGCGCGCACCGGATCGCCGGCCTGCTTGCCGCTGTAGCCGCGAATGTCGTCGCGATTTTTTCCGGCG
>JANMWS010000078.1:0-21074 GCA_031394125.1 Gemmatimonadales bacterium | reverse complement strand
TCTTGCGCGCGAGTATCGAGTCCCCATGCCCAAGCAAACCGCCGAGGAGCTGGCTGAAGCCATGAGGGCGGACGACGCGACGAGTCTCGAGGATTACCTGCGGCTCTTCGACGTCACGATATCAGTGATGCAGACGGCCGAAGCGCTGGAACGCATCGCTTATGAGCTCGCCGAAGACGCCGCGGAGGATGGCATCCGGTACATCGAGGTGAGGAACGCGCCGATCCTGAACGTCGTGAGGGGCCTTACGCTGGTGGAGGCCGTCGAGGCCCCGCTCCGCGGACTTCGCCGGGCGGAAAATGATTTCGGAATAACGGGTCGGTTCATCGTCGTCGCCATGAGACAGTTCCCTGCCGAGCATTCGCTCGAGATGGCGAAGCTCGCAGTGGAATTCAAGAATGACGGCGTAGTTGCCTTCGACCTCGCAGGTGGCGAGAAGGGCAATCCAGCAAAGCTGCACGCGGAAGCGTTCAGGTATGCACGGGAGAACAATCTTGCGGTGACTGTCCACGCTGGCGAAGGCGACGGAGCGGAGTCGATACGCCAGGCAGTTCACATCTGCGGCGCAAATCGCATTGGTCACGGCACCCGACTCATCGAGGATCCGGATCTTACACAATACGTGAACGACAGGCGTATCGCACTCGAGGTTTGTCTCACCAGCAACGTCCAGACGAAGGTCGCCGATTCCTACGCTACGCACCCTTTTCGCGAGTATTTCGATCGCGGCCTCAATGTCACGCTCAACACCGACAACCGGCTGATGAGCGCCACAACGCTCACCGACGAGTACGTCTATGCTGCCGAGCATCTGGGGTTCACCATGGACGAGCTAGCCGGGATTGCGCTCAACGGATTCGAGAGCGCATTTCTTCCGTGGGAGGAGCGACTGATGCTCATCGAAGAAGTCTCGGACAAGATCGACGAGATGATCGGACCCGAAGCGTGAAAGGCGAGTACTCAGCCGAGGCGGCCCGCAAAGCCGCGCAAGCGATAGGCAAGCGCGCGGGTTCGCGTCAGCCAGCCGTCGCCGTCATACTCGGCTCAGGACTCGGCGGACTCGCCAACGCAATCGAGAACGCCCTCCGTATCCCGTTCGGCGACATACCCGGATTCCCGGAAGCCACTGTCGTCGGACACGACGGCGTCGCAATCGTCGGCAATTTGGGAAAGCGGGACGTCGTAGCACTGAGCGGGCGATTTCATATGTACGAGGGACACCCTGCTGCCGTCGCGGCGTTCCCGGTGCGCGTCTTCCACGCGATGGGAGTGCGCGAATTGTTCGTATCGAACGCAGCGGGCGGGATTTCTTCCAGGCTCGCAGTCGGGGACCTGATGATAATCTCCGATCATCTCAATCTCATGGGCGCCAATCCGCTGGTGGGCGCGGCTCAGGAAGGGGAAACCCGTTTTCCCGACATGACCGATGCCTACGATCCCGGTTTGCGCAAAGTGCTGCGCACGACCGCGGAGAAGCTCGATATACCACTCCGCGAAGGTGTTTACGCCGGGCTGCTCGGCCCTTCTTACGAGACGCCGAGTGAGGTAAAGATGCTGCGACTGTTGGGCGCTGATGCGGTCGGGATGTCCACGGTGCCTGAAGTGATCATGGCGAGAGCCCTCGGCATCCGTGTCGCGGGCATCAGCTGCATCACCAACGCGGCCGCCGGAGTCACCGGGTCGGCGCTGAGTCATGCAGAAGTGCTGGAGACTACGCGTCGCGTCAGCGGTGCTTTCGAGGCGCTGGTTACCGAGTATCTGGCGCGATCGCCCGCGCGTCAGGCGTCTTCGGCGAGGTGATTCAGAGGTCCGTGACCCGATCCGAGTCCGGGCGCGGTCGCGATGGCGTTGTGCACGTACTCGATCGATCTCCGCACCGCCGCGTGTAGCGATTCACCTCTCGCGAGCTGCGCCGTGATCGCCGCGGAGAGAGTACAGCCAGTGCCGTGCGTGCTGGTAGTCTCCCGACGCTGCCCCCGGAAGGTTCGCAAGTCTCCGTCGTAGAGTACGTCGATGACCCTGTCACCGGACTTCAGGTGTCCGCCCTTCAGCAAGACGGCCTGCGCGCCCATTTCGCGTACGATCTTTTCCGCCGCGCGCGCCATTCCGTCCTCGTCCTCGATCTTCTCGCCAACGAGAATTTCCGCTTCAGGGACGTTCGGAGTGACCAGAAAAGCCTTCGGGACGAGTTGGTTTCGTATCACGTCGATTGTATCGCGCTCGAACAGCACGTCGCCGGAGCTGGCGACCATCACCGGATCGAGAACATAGTTCGCCAGCGAATGCATCTCGATTGCCGCTGCGACTGCTGACGCGATTGCGGCGGTCCCCAGCATCCCGGTCTTGAACGCCGACGGCGGAAGATCCTCGCAAACGGAGTCTATCTGCGCACGAACGAGATCCGTCGACACCGGTTCCCACCTCGTGACTCCGCGAGTGTTCTGGGCCGTGATCGCCGTGATCGCCGACGTTCCGAAGACTTCAAACCGCTGGAACGTTTTGAGATCGGCCTGAATTCCGGCGCCGCCGCCCGAATCAGAGCCAGCTATCGTGAGCGCGATGCGCATGAAACGAAAGATGCGCCGTGACGTGTCACGGCGCATCTCTAGGTTGCGAGTGGACTGAATCCGCTACTGCATCTGTCGCGGCGGTGGTGACGGCGGGAGAGATTGGAGCCGGGCCTTGAACGTGTGGAAATTGCGCGTGTCCGTCCCAAGGCTGGCCAACGTGGTCGGCGGGAGCTGGTTGATCCGCGCCTGAATAGCGGCGATGCGATCCTCTTCAAGAGGGTGCGTTAGGAACCACCCCTCCACTCCCGCGGGGCGCGTCTTCCGCTCCTCGAGGAGCTTCCGAAACATGCTCACCATGCCCTCTGGACTGATTCCTGCGCGGACGACGTTGTCGAATCCTTCCTGGTCGGCTTCAGCTTCGTCTCCACGACTGAACCGGGCGAAGAGCGCGCCGCCTCCGATCTGAATTGCCGCGCCGGCAGCCTGGCTGTTGCACACACCGGTGAGCACGCACGCGAGTGTAATGCCGACATTCGCTGCCTGGCCTTTCTGCATCTGTTTAATCGTGTGGCGGCGGAGAACGTGACCGATCTCGTGCCCTAGCACTCCAGCGACTTCATCCATCTTGTCTGCGCGCTCGATGAGCCCACGATTCACGTAGACGAAGCCGCCGGGCACCGCGAACGCATTGACTTCCTTGCTGTCGACGATGAAAAAATGCCAATCGAGATCCTTACGGTTCGTGAGCCTGGAGATGGAGTCCCCCAGCACATTGATGTACCGGTTCACCTCCGGATCCTGGACGATCGGTAGTTGTGCGTTGATCTGTTGCGCATATTCCTGTCCCATCTGCACTTCCTGCTGCTGGGAGACCCCGCAGGCAACGAGGGAGCACGTGACGGCAATGCCTATGATAAATCGCTTCATTGATACTCCGGCGATGAGAATTCTTTTGAGACGCAAAGGCAAATCCTATTCCAAGAATCGCCCTGCTCGCACTCTGTGAAACTACTTACACTCGCGCGTGATCTGCACCGACGAAAAGCACGCGAGAAACACTCGCTTTTCGTCGCCGAAGGCGTTCGCTCGGTCGAAGAGCTGCTTCGCTCCGGCCTGACGGTTCGCGGCGTACTCGTAGCACCCCAACTGGGCTCCGCCCCACGAGGCGAGGCCCTGCGGAGACAGCTCGATCAATCGCGCGTTGAAATCGCCGAGGTCTCCGAGAAGGATTTCCGCAGCGCGGCGGAGACGGAGTCGCCACAAGGCGTGATCGCAATCGGCGAGGTTCCGTCCCGCTCACTGGATACACTCCAGGTACCCCTCGTGTGCCGTATTCTTGTGCTCGACGCGGTCCAGGATCCAGGAAATGTCGGAACGATCCTTCGCACGGCCGCGGGCCTCGGGGCGACGGCGACCATAGCGTTACCGGGAACCGTGGATCTCTGGAACCCGAAGGTGATTAGAAGCTCCATGGGGGCTCAGTTTCACCACTTCGCGTTTCACGCCGAATGGGCAGAGCTCTCACGGCTTCTGGTTCGGGAGAAAGTCGAGCTGTGGGTCGCGGACGCGAATGGGGAGCCGCTCGACAAAACGCGTGCTGTTAAGCGCCTGGCAATCGTCGTAGGTAATGAAGGGTCGGGCCTCAGCCCGGACGTTCGCGCGAATGCCGACCGAACAATTTCGTTGCCCATCGCCAGCGGCGTCGAGTCTCTCAACGTGGCGGTGGCAGCGGGCATAATCCTCCACGAGCTTCGTCCATGATCGATATTCTGGAAGCCATCTACGTGTTCGCGGTTGGGGCCTGCATGGGCTCCTTTCTCAATGTGTGTATTGGCCGGTGGCCCGAAGGTCTCTCGGTAGTGAAGCCGCGGTCGAGGTGCCCCAAATGCGGGCACCAGATCAAAGCGACGGAGAACATCCCGCTCGTGAGCTGGCTGCTGCTTCGGGGGCGGTGCAGCGGCTGCGGCGAGCGCATCTCGATCCAATATCCGATCGTGGAGCTCCTCGTCGGCCTCCTCTGGCTGGCGGCGTTTCTGCAATTCGGGCTGTCCTTCACGGCCTTTCGCGTGGCGGTGCTCGCGACAGTCCTACTGGGAATATCGATCACTGATGCGAAGCACTTTCTCATTCCCGACGGATTCACGGTCTTTGGGGTGTTCTTCGTTCTTCTGACTTCCTTCGTGGCGCTCTATCTGGGCGAGTCATTCCCGTTCGCTGGTCCATGGGACGCGGTGATAGGAATGTGCGTTGGAGCAGGCGCGATATCCATCGTTGGATGGCTGGGAGAGGTCTGGCTGAAGAGGCCGGCGATGGGATTCGGCGACGTCACGCTCATGGCTGTTGTCGGCGCCGCCGTCGGTCCGACTCGGGCGCTGCTCACGATATTCATAGGCGCTGTGATCGCGCCGATCGTCCTGCTTGGCGTCGTTTATCCGCTTTCAGCGCGCGGGTTGGCTGATGACGCAGGCCAGACCGAGCTTGCGCTGGAAGCGAGTGGTGGGTGGCGCAAACGGGAGCTGCCGTTCGGCGTCTTTCTTGCGCCCGCAGCGCTGATCGCCTTGCTTTGGGGAGACACCATTATCGCGTGGTATCTGCGCATTTCCGGGCTTTGACAAGGGCTCCCTCCATCTGGACGAAATGACCGTTTACCTGAATCGAAGCATCCTCCTCGCTGCAGTCGGGTCAGTTGGCCTCGTATCCGCTTGCGAAAGCCAGAAGCCCAAATACGAAGGCCCGTACGCATCGCAGGTCGCTGAAGCGGTGCCGATGATCGAGAAAGCGGTGGGTCTGAAATTCAAGACGCCGCCGAGAGTGGAGACGCGCTCGAAGGAGCAGGTAAGACAGTACATCGTCAAACAGGTCAGCGACTCGCAGGCCGTTCGCGACCTCAAGGGCGAAGAGGCAGCCTACAAGAGGCTCGGCCTCATTCCAGATACGCTCAAGCTGCAGTCGTTCCTAGAGAGCCTGCTCGTTGAGCAGATAGTCGGCTTCTACGATCCCCACACGAAGATTCTGTACATCGTGGATGGCTCGCCAAAGGATCTCGTGGCGACGATCGTGACCCACGAGCTCATTCACACGCTCCAGGATCAGTACATCAGTCTGGACTCCGTTCAGAAGGCAGTTGGCGACAACGATCGAACGTCGGCGGCTCAATCCGTTTTCGAGGGGCAGGCCGTCTACGAACAGATCTCCATCATGCTCGGCGGCTCCAACATCGCGATCAACCTGCCGGGCGGATGGGACCGCATCAGAGAGATGATTCGCGAGACCCAGTCCTCGATGCCCATCTTTGCGGCCGCTCCGCGCGTAATTCAGGAGACGCTCATCTTCCCTTATCTGAGCGGAGCGGAATTCTACAGGAATTACAAGGAGCGGAAACCGGGCACGGTAGTGTACAAGGACATGCCCGTCTCCACCGAACAGATAATTCATCCCTCTGCGTATTTCGGCACTCGGGACAATCCAACCAGGGTTACACTCGGACCGCTCACGAACGCGAGCGAGGTGTACGAGAACGACCTCGGCGAATTCGAGACGAGACTGTTCCTGTTCGAGCACCTCAACGACCAGAACGACGCAATTCGTGGCGCGTCGGGCTGGGACGGAGATCGCTACGCCGTAGTGAACACTCCGCAGGGCCCGGGCATCGTCTGGCTCACGGTCTGGGATTCATCAGTCGAAGCCGGCGAATTCTACGATCTCGCGGGTCACGCAATCGAAAAGCGATTCTCGACCAAAGCGGCGGCAGGAAGCCCCAATCTCGTCAAACGATATTCGGCTTCGGGTCGCTCTGTCCAGCTGACGACGACTGAGATCGGCGGAAGACCGGTTGTCATTTACGAGGATCTTCCGAGTGGCGCGAACCCGAACATCGTCAATCCGGCGACAGTGAAGCTCGCCCAATAAGGCTAGAGTCCGAGCAGCTTCTGTAAACCGAAAGTACAGACGCCGATAAGTCCGCCGAGGACGTATCCGGTAGTGATGATCAGATTCAGCTCGTTCTGGATCACGTTGCGCAGGATCTCTTCCACGCGCTCAACGCTGAAAGCCATCACTTTTCTTTCTACCATCGCCTGCACATCGAGCTTCTTGATCAGCTCGGGCAGCTGATCGTGTATCCACTCCCATATGACCGGCGCCGCTGAGGCGGCTAAGCGGCGGGGCGCTTCGGGATCGTTCTTCGCTTCAAGGTTCCCCAGGATGTCGGAGATCGGTTTCTGGAGGTAGCTCAGTATCGCATCGTGGATGGCTTTGGAGATCTCTTCTCTAATCTCTGGCTCCTCGAGTAACCCGACGACCTGCTCGACACCGTCCGTCTCGATTGCGTCGAGCACCGTGTCGAACTTCTTCTCCGTCATCATCAGCTTGGCGAAGATGCGCTCGTGAAAACGCATGTCGTCGACGAAGCGATTGAACATCGAATGCAGCGCGGTCCGCAGCTTGACGCGAGTGGTGGGCTGTCCCAGGAAAGCGCCGAGCTTGGTCATCGCTACGGGCAAATACGCGGTCGTGGCTCCCTCTAACGCAGTCACGACGGCGGGAGGAACCTTGTCGATCAGTGGGTCGCGCGAGGTGAGCATGTTGGCGATGACGTCCTCGACCCGCGACTGAAACGCTGCAAGCAGCTCCGGCCGCGCCAGCTCGGTCTGCAAATCTCCCGGCGTGAGTAGTCGCTCTCCGACCGTGCGGCCCAGGCTTTTCGCGAGGCGCGCCTGATTTTTGGGAATCGCTCCCTGAAATCCAAACCGCTTTTTCTTCGGGTTGAAGAGCATCCACACCGCTACGGTGTCGGACAGTCCTCCCGCCATGGTTCCTACGAAGACGTGGATGCCGAACTGGATCCAGGAGTTGGCGACATTCACCTACTGCGTTGCTGCTCCTACCGGGCTCGATTGATTGATGGAGGCGCCCGCCGAATCCGAAACGGCGTTCTTCGGCGCGACATCACCATGTGGCTCGGCTGCATCGGCAAGGGAGCCAGGACCTCTGGCGAGTAGCGCGAGGTGAATGATCTCATCCATCGTCGACACGAACGTGAAGGTCATGCTGTTGACGACCTCGTCGGGAATACCACGCAGATCTTTCTCGTTCGCCTTCGGCAGCAGCACCTGTCGGAGTCCGGCGCGGTAGGCAGCCATCACCTTCTCCTTGACCCCGCCGATCTCGAGCACTTTCCCGCGCAGCGTCATCTCGCCGGTGAGCGCCATGTCGCGGCGCACCGGACGCCGGCTCAACACGCTGGCAATCGCGAGCGTAACGGCCGCACCAGCACTCGGACCATCCTTCGGTATCGCGCCTGCCGGAAAGTGCACGTGAAGATCGCATTCCTTGAACTCGATGTCGTCGACACCGAGTGTATGCGCGCGGGAGCGAACGTAGGAATATGCGGCGTCCACCGATTCGCGCATCACGTCGCCGAGCTGCCCCGTCACTGTGAGACGTCCTGACCCGGGCATCCGCAGCGCCTCGATCACCATCAGATCTCCGCCAGTAGCCGTCCACGCCATTCCCGTCACGGCGCCGATCTCCGGTTCCTGTTCGGCATCCTCGAGTGTGTACGTCGGGTTCCCGAGTATGTCGTTGACCATCGCATTGTCAACGACCCAGGCTCCCTCCTCGCCGTCGGCTTTCTTCCGCGCGCGCTTCCGCATCAACGAAGCGATGTTGCGCTCGAAATTGCGGAGCCCAGCCTCGCGTGAGTAGCGATTGGAAATGAAGCCGAGCACTTCGTCGGTGAACTGAATGTCCTTGTCCGTGATTCCGTGCTCTTCGAGCAGTCTGGGCAGCAGATACCGCCAGGCGATCTCTACCTTCTCTTCTACGGTATAGCCGAGAACCCGAATGACTTCCATGCGGTCCCGCAGCGGGGCGGGGATGTCGAACAGATTGTTCGCCGTGCAGATGAAGAGAATGCTGGAGAGGTCGAACGGCAGATTGAGATAGTGATCGACGAAGTTCGAGTTCTGCGAGGGATCGAGAACTTCGAGCATTGCTGCGGTAGGATCTCCGGATGGTCCGCCGCTGGTCATCTTGTCTATCTCATCGATCATCAGCACTGCATCCCGAACCTGCACGCGACGCAACGACTGCAGGATGAGTCCGGGCATTGCTCCGACGTACGTCCGGCGGTGTCCCCGAATCTCGGCTTCATCGCGGACGCCACCGACCGATATCCGATAGAACGCGCGGCTGATGGACATGGCGATCGCTTCGCCGAGCGACGTCTTGCCGGTTCCCGGAGGGCCGACGAAGCAGAGGATCGGGCCGTGGGGATCGCCACCGCGGAGCTTCCGTACCGCGAGGTACTCCGTGATGCGCTCTTTCGCCTCTTTCAGGCCGTAGTGCCGGCTGTCCAGGAGCTCTTCGACTTTTTTCAGCTCGATGATTTCGTCTTTCGAGGATTTGACGTTCCACGGAAGCGCGAGCATCCAGTCGAGATAAGTGCGAATGACCTGATACTCGCTCGAGGCGGGAGAGAGGTTTCGCATGCGCTCGATCTCGCGCTTTGCTTCCTGCGCGGCCTTCTCCGGGAGATTCGCCTCCTCGAGCTTCTTGAGCGTCTCGATGGCTTCCTTCTCGCCCGGGTCCCCCTCGCCCAGCTCCGACTGAATCGCGCGCAGCTGCTGACGCAGGTAGAACTCGCGCTGGTGCTGCTCGATCTTGATCTCGGTCTGGCGCTTCACGTCTTCGGCGACGCGCGCGCGTCCGACTTCGCGCTCGACGCGGCCGAGCAGGAACTTCAGGCGCTGCCCGATGTTGAGACGCTGCAGGATCTCGTCCTTGTCGGAAACCTTGAAGTTGAGATTCGTCGCGGCGAGATCGGCGAAGCGGCCAGGATCGGAGATGTTCATCTTCAGGATCGCGGGTACTTCGTCGGGAATGCGATCGATCAGCTCAGCCAGCGTCTCGGCGCCGGCAACGATCCGCGAGATCAGATCATCGACCTCGTTCGAGTCGGGCGCAATTTCCTTGGCGGGCTTGATTCGAACGATCGGGAATGGCTCGGTTTGGGCGACGCCCTCGACGACGATCCGACGCAGTCCCTGGAGCGTGATCTGAACGGTCTCGCCGGGAAGATTTATTCGCTCGTGCACGCGCGCCGCCACTCCGACTCTCCCCACGAATCGCTCGGGGTCAAGCACGTCGTCGTGATCACCGGTTGCGACCACGAGGCCGACGATCAGTCCGGATTGCTCGTTGGCCTTGAGGAGCGAGAGGTTCTCCGGCGCTCCCATTTGTACGGCGATGGTGCCGAGCGGGTACACGATCGTGGATCGAAGCGCCATGAGCGGCAGCGTCGGTGGAATATCGGCTTGAAGTATGTCGTCTCTACGCTGCGTTGGAGCCATGCAATCTCTCTCGAGCCAGATGAAGCGTCAGTTGTTTCAGAAGTTAACGGCGCCTAAGTTTAAAGGCTATGTTCGAAGACCTGAGCGAAAAGCTCGAAGCCACATTCGCCCGCCTCCGTGGCCGCGGTGTTCTCAGCGAAGCCGACATCAAGGAGGGCCTGCGCGAAGTCCGCCGGGTGCTGCTGGAAGCCGATGTCAACTTCCAATTGACGCGCGAGTTTCTCGAACGTGTCGAGAAAAAGGCGACCGGCGTCAACGCGCTCAGTACGGTCTCCCCCGGTCAGCAGCTAGTCAAGATCGTACACGAAGAACTGACCGCAATGCTGGGGGAGCGGCGCGAAGGGCTAAAGCTCAGCACTGTCCCACCGTCGGTGGTGATGATGGTAGGGCTGCAGGGCTCCGGTAAGACGACCACGGCCGCCAAGCTCGCTCGCAAGCTCAAAGCGGAAGGGCGCTCGACGCGGCTCGTCGCTGCCGACGTCTATCGGCCGGCGGCCATCGACCAGCTGGAGACGCTTGGTCGAGATCTGTCGATCCCGGTGTACGCCGACAGGACGACGACTGACGTGGTGAAGATCGCCCGCGCCGGTGTGGCCGAGGCGCTGCGGGAGCGTGACCGGGTTGTGATCATCGATACCGCCGGCCGGCTGCAGATCGACGACGCGATGATGCAGGAGCTGCTGCGCCTGAAGGAAGCGCTCAGGCCGGCGGAGATTCTTCTCGTCGCCGACGGCATGACGGGGCAGGACGCGGTCAAGATCGCCCAGGGATTCGACAGCGCTCTCGACGTGACCGGCGTGATTCTGACCAAGATGGATGGCGATGCGCGCGGAGGCGCGGCGCTGTCGATCTATGGAGTCACCAAGAAGCCCATCAAATACATCGGAGTGGGGGAGAAGTCGGACGCTCTGGAGGAGTTCCACCCGGAGCGGATGGCCGGCCGAATCCTCCAGATGGGCGACATCGTCACCCTCGTCGAGAAGGCCCAGGCATCGTTCGACGAAGCGGAGTCAAAACGCCTCGAGAAAAAGGTCCGGAAAGAGGGGATGGACCTGAACGATTTTCTCAACAGCATGCGGCAGATCCAGAAGATGGGGCCGCTCGAGGGAATTCTGAAAATGCTGCCCGGCGTCAATACTAAGGCGCTCAAGCAGATGAAGGCCGACCCCAACCGCATGAAACACGTCGAGGCGATTGTGCTGTCGATGACGCCGGAAGAGCGGAAAAATCCCGGGATCATCAACGGCTCGCGCCGCGCGCGCATTTCCAGAGGCTGCGGCCGCCCGATCAGCGATGTGAATCGCCTGCTCGATCAGTTCCGCGAGATGCAGAAGATGATGAAGAAGATGGCCGGCGGGGGAAGGATGGGCATGCCGAACATGCCCGGGATGTTCGGAACTCGATAACTGGTAACTGATAACTGCAACTGAACGGGTGCGAGTTGTCAGTAGCATAGCGGCCAGTTGAGAGTTCACGACGTCAGGACGCCATTGGCGCTATTCTTGGTACAGGCAAACGCCTGTGCCGTAAGTTCATTGAGTGACGTCCCGACGTCGTGAACTGGCACCTCCCAGCTATACTACTGACGTCTCGCACCCGTTCCGTTGCAGTTTGACGAGGCGCTGGGCGAGGGACCGGTTACTAATTACATTGTAGGACTCAGTATTACCGGGTGCGCACCGGATTTACCGGTGAAGCGAGGAGCCCGGATTGGATGCGATAGGCGTCCCGCAATACACCCTCAAGGGAGCAGCAAAGAAATGGTAAAGATTCGACTCCGCCGCGTTGGGCGGAAAAACGCGCCGTTCTATCGCATTCTCGTCGCCGACTCCCAGAGCCCGCGCGATGGGAAGTTCATCGAGATCATCGGGCAATACGCTCCCAGAAAGAGCGAGGGTTCTCTCAACGTCGACGAAGCGCGCGCGAATTACTGGCTCAGCGTCGGCGCCCAGCCGACTGACACCGTTCGATCGCTCCTTCGGCGCGCCGGTATCCTCAAGCGCCGCCACGAATTGAGACTCGGAATCGACCGCAAGACGACCGCCGTCCCCGTCAGCGAAAACACGGACGACACAGCCTCGACCAGCGCCTAGAGCGCACCGGCTCGATATGCCTGGGCCCGAATACGCGATCGTCGGGCTGATCCGCAAAGCGCAGGGGATTCGCGGTGAGGTTGTGGTTGAGCCTCTCACGGACAAGCCGGACGTGGTCTTTGCGTCTGGCTGTCGTGTTTTTGCCGGCACAACCGACGGAGAGCTCGCGACTGCGCACGACCTCAGAGGAGAGGAGGAAGTCCCGACTCTGACAATTACACGCGCACAGCCCTTCAAAAAGGGACTTATCGTCCAGTTCGAGGAGCTGCAGGATCGTGACAGCGCCGAGCTGTGGCGCGGGCGGTATCTACTTGCTCCGTTCAGTGAGCTGCCACCGCTCCAGGAAGATGAGGTCTATCTTCACGATCTGACAGGAATGAGGGTGGTGAGCCCCGCTGGCGCCGAGATCGGCGAGGTCACCACGTTCTACGAGCTCCCGCAGGGCGTAATGCTGGACGTAAATACTCCGCGCGGGAGCGTCCTCATCCCATATCGCGGGGAGATCATCGTCCGAACCGATCTGGAGGCCCGAACCATCGTCATGGACGATAAACTCGGACTGCTCGACGACTCATCCGGGTCCAGCGAGTAGCAGATGCCGCTCAGACTCAACGTCGTTACGATTTTCCCGGAATTCTTTGCCGGGCCGTTGACTCTGAGTATCCCGTCGCGCGCGGCTGCAGCCGGTAGCGTTCTCTACAACATTGTAGACCTGAGAGATTTCACACACGACAAGCACCGCTCAGTCGACGACGCTCCCTATGGCGGCGGGCCCGGAATGGTAATGAAGCCGCAGCCGTTCTTCGAGGCAGTGGAAGCGCTCAAGACGGAGCCACCAATCGTTCTGCTTTCCCCGAGGGGACGAGTCTTTGCGCACGCGGATGCAGAGCGATTTGCGGCGGGAGAGGAGCTGACTCTGCTGTGCGGCCACTACAAGGACATCGATCAGCGCGTCGCCGACCATCTCGCCACCGAGGAGATCTCGCTCGGCGATTTCGTGCTCAGCGGAGGAGAGGCGGCGGCTCTGGCGATTATCGACGCAACCGTCCGGCTTCTACCCGGCGCGATGTCCGATCTCGACAGCGCGCGGACCGACTCCTTTTTCGGAAGAGGCTTGAGTGCCCCCAGTTACACGCGGCCGCCCGAATATCGCGGGCACACTGTCCCCGACGTCCTGCTCTCCGGAGACCATGCGAAAATCGAGCGGTGGCGGATCGAGCAGGGTGATCGCCTGACCCGGGAAAGAAAGCGAATAGAGTAAATAGGTGACGGGGCCGACGCACGACCAGAACGCTGGCATTCGAGCGGCTGCGGGTTTACTTTTCGGGGCTTCCCAAGAACCTCCTAAACACGTCTTAACCAGGCTGTTAACCTCAGCCCCGAGCGCCATATGCATCCCTTCATTGAAACCCAGAAAGAGTGGCTCCGCGACAACGTGCCCCCATTCCGGGCAGGCGACACCCTCCGCGTCAACGTTCGCGTCCGTGAGGGCGACAAGGAAAGACTCCAGGCTTTTGAAGGTGTGTGCATCGCCAAGCGCGGCGCGGGAGTTAGCGCGACGTTCACTGTTCGCAAGATCTCCAATGGCGTCGGTGTCGAGCGCATTTTTCCCGTGCACAGCCCGATGATCTCGGAGATCACGGTCGTCCGCCGCGGACGCGTGCGTCGCGCCAAGCTCTACTACCTGCGCCACCTGACCGGGAAGGCCACGCGTATCAGAGAGCGGAAGGCCAAAGTCGTGATTCCTGGCAGCGAGACGCCGGCAGAGGCTGGAACAGAGGCGTAGCAAGCCGCTGGCGCCGCCAAGTGCGACGGCGTAAGCGCTGGACCACCATTGAGCGCGACCTTCGCGCTGCCAAGGGTCCTCTCCTCGCCGGTGTAGACGAAGTAGGACGCGGCCCGATTGCGGGCCCGGTCGTCGCCTGCGCCGTGATCATGCCCGGCGATGCACGCGCGATCGCCGGCGTCGACGATTCCAAACGGTTGACGCACGATCAGCGCGTCAGGCTCTCCGTGATCATCAGGGAGCGAGCCATCGCATACGCTATCGGCGCCGCCTCCGTCCACGAGATCGATCGCATCAACATTTATCAGGCGAGCGCACTGGCGATGCAGCGCGCGCTAAGACGACTCAGGGTCACGCCCGATCACGTAGTGATAGACGGCCGCGCCATGCGGACGCTTCCGATCCCGCACACTGCAGTCGTGCACGGCGACGCCCGTTGCTTCAGTATCGCATGCGCTTCCATTCTCGCCAAGGTCACGCGCGACCTCCTCATGACTCGGCTCGGCCGGCGCTATCCGCACTATATTTGGGACCACAACGCGGGCTATACGACGCGCGAGCACGTCGCCGGCTTGACCTCTCACGGCATCACTCCGCACCACCGCAAGAGCTTTTGCCGCATCAGTGATCTGATCCTCGAGATCCAGCACCAATCGGAGCTGGAAGATCTGGAGCAGCGCGCTCTGGATGACGTTGGGAGACCGGACGAGGACGAGCTCGACGACATAATGATCGCGGGTGATTCCATGCTGGATGATCTCGGGACTGGACTGGAAGGACGGGTGTAAGCGCGGCGCAAGCCGAAACGCCGTACACGGGGAATAAATTGGCGGATGCGCTTGTTGGTCTGATAATGGGATCCAAGTCCGATTGGGACACCATGCAGCACGCGGCGCAGCTCCTCGACGCGCTGGGCGTTCCGCACGAGACGAAAGTCGTGTCGGCGCACCGCACTCCCGACCTTCTCTTTGAGTACGCGGCATCAGCGGAGTCGCGTGGGATCCAGGTGATCATTGCCGGCGCGGGCGGCGCTGCGCATTTGCCGGGAATGGCGGCTGCCAAGACGACCCTTCCAGTGCTCGGGGTTCCGGTGGAATCGAAGGCACTTCAGGGGATCGACTCCCTCCTCTCCATAGTGCAAATGCCCGCCGGCGTGCCGGTGGGCACGCTCGCCATCGGAAAGCCCGGCGCGATCAACGCGGCACTCCTCGCCGCGTCGATAGTCGCGCTGAATCATCCCGATGTGCGCGAGAGACTTCGCGCATTCCGCGCCGAGCAAACCAACGCGGTGCTCGCGCAGCCAGACCCGGCTACCGCCGAGTGAGAGTTGGGGTTCTGGGCGGGGGGCAGCTCGGGCGCATGCTCGCTCTCGCCGGATACCAGTTGGGAATCGAATTCCGATTCTTTGATCCGAGCTCGGGCGCTCCGGTAGGACAGATCGGAGAGCTGGTAGTTGCGGATTACGGAGATCGAGCGGCGCTGGAGCGATTTCTGAAGGGCGTCGACGTCGTCACCTACGAATTCGAGAGCATCCCTCTCTCGACAGTCGAATTCGTCGCTGAGCGTGTGAAAGTGTATCCGCCGGTCGAAGCGCTGCAGATCGCACAGGATCGCCTTCTGGAGAAGAAACTCTTCGAACACCTCGGCATCCCGACGCCTCCATTCGCTCCAGTGGACAGCCTCGAGGATTTCAGACAAGCGGCGTCACGAATCGGGCTGCCGATGGTTCTCAAGACGCGAAGAATGGGGTACGACGGCAAGGGGCAGGCGATTATTCGCGACGAATCCTCGATGGACTCCGGGTGGCAGCGACTCGCCGGCGTTCCGCTGCTCGTCGAGAAATACGTCTCATTCCAGCACGAGCTGTCCGTGATTGGAGTGCGCGACCCGAACGGACGCGAAGTTTTCTATCCACCCGTCCAGAACGTTCACCGAGACGGCATCCTCAGAAAGTCCACTGTCCCCGCGCCGAACGTGACTCCGGAAACGAGCGCGGTCGCTATCGAACACTGCCGCCGCCTGATGGATAAACTGGAGTACGTCGGCGTGCTGGCCTTGGAGCTTTTCTCGGTCGATGGGAACCTTCTCGCCAACGAGATGGCACCCAGAGTCCACAACTCCGGCCACTGGACCATCGAAGGCGCAGAAACGAGCCAGTTCGAGAATCACTTGCGAGCGGTTCTCTCTCTGCCTCTCGGAGCAACGTCGGTGCGCGGGGCGTCGGTGATGCTCAACATCATCGGTCACGTCCCATCGCGCGAGAAAGTTCTCTCAGTGGAGGGGGCTCATCTTCACCTCTATGGCAAAGCCGCTACTGAGAAGCGGAAGGTGGGGCACGTGACGCTGGTTGGTCGGTCTGCGGCCGCCCTGGAGCGGGGAACGGCGGTTCTGGAGGCCCTGGTGGCGCAAGAGGCGTGGTGAGGCCCTCATGAGGGTTCAAACCGTCCTCTGCCAGCGGCTGTCATATCTCCAGCCCCGGGAAAAACCAATTGTCGCTCATTCAAACCCTTGAGCCTTTCGAGTTATCCAATCTTGCAACAAAGTCCGGACAACGATCGAATGGCGCCAAGCTCCAACGTGGTACCTGTACCGATGGGTGACTTCACGGACGTGGCTCTGGCTGCGGCTGGGGACCGCCAGGCCTTCGAGCGCTTGTACCGGACGCACGCGAACAGGGTGTATTCGTTGTGCACCAGAATGTGTGGCAGCGGGACGAAGGGCGAGGAGCTGACGCAGGACGTCTTCGTGAGGACCTGGGAAAAGCTTCCGCAGTTCAGGGGAGAGAGCGCGTTTTCCACCTGGCTCCATCGTCTTGCGGTGAACGTGGTCCTGAATGCGAGGAAGACCGAGGGCAAGGAAGCGTCGAGAACGGATGAGAGCGATGTCGGCGACGAGCGGTGGTCTGAAGTTACAAGGGCGCCGATGCATATCGAGAGAATGGATCTGTCAGATGCGATTGCCAAACTGCCCGCGGGAGCACGAAAGATTTTTGTTCTTCACGACATTGAAGGGTACAAGCACGAGGAGATCGCGGAGCTGTGTGGGATCACTTCGGGCGGAAGTAAGGCGCAGCTTCACCGCGCGAGACTTCTTTTGAGAGGCGCACTGGAACGATGACGAACTCCGACATGAACTGCGAAGCATTTGACGTCGCGCTCCCCGATTACCTCGAGGGAACGCTGGACGGATCGCTACGCGCCTCGGTCGAACGGCATCTGAGGGAGTGTGTTCGTTGCGCCGGTCTGGTTAGAGACATGGAGAACATCCGGGACGAAGCGGCGACGCTTCCCGATCTGGTTCCTTCGCGTGACTTGTGGGCGGGCATCGAGGCACGGATCGCCGCGCCGGTGATTCCGCTGTCACCGCGGCCCGAGCCGCAGAGACGGCTCTTCCCCGCCTGGATGGGAATTGCCGCGGCTGCACTGATCGTGAGCACCGCGGGTGTCACCTACCTGCTGACCGCCCGCTCACTGCGTCCGAGCGGAGACTCCAGACTCGCAGTAGGGACTCACGCGTCGCCAACAATCGCTGCCACTCCTGGCGCCGCGACAGAAGGATCGGAATCCGCGGGCGCTAATGCGCCGCGGAACCTGCCCGTCCAGTCCGATCCCGCTCGCCTCGCTCAGGGGTCGACAGGAACAGCGCGCTCCGGTGTGTCCGCGACCTTGGTAAGTCAGAGTCAGCCATCTGACGCAGTGTACGGCAAAGAGATCGAGATGCTCCAGAACATCGTGAAGCAGAGAAAGACTCAGCTCGACTCTTCGACTGTCGCGGTCATCCAGAAGAATCTCGAGATCATTGATGCTGCCATCGGGCAGAGCAGGGCGGCGCTCGCCAGAGATCCGGCCAGCCGCATGCTCAACCAGCAGCTGACACACGCGCTCGACAAGAAAGTCGAGCTTCTACGGACAGCAGCAATGCTCCCGGTAAGCGCATAACATGAAAAACCGCATCAAACCTTTGCTGCCCATTCTTGCGGCGGTCCGCATCAAACCTTCGCTGCCCATTCTTGCGGCGGTCCGAATCAAACCTTCGCTGCTCATCCTGGCGGCGGTCCGAATCCGACTTTCGCAGCTCGTCGTCGTGGCGGGCGTGGCAATGGTTCTTCCGCTATCCGCCAGGGCGCAGGACGACCAGGGGCTCCAGATACGCGGACTCACCCGGATAGACACTACGGTGAGACTGGATCGCGGCGGAGCCGTGGATCTTTCACTCATCTCCGGGAAAATCCGCGTCACCGGGTGGGACCGGCAGGACGTAAAGGTCTCTGCGACTATCGAGAGCGGCCGGCTGCGCTTCGACGCGAACTCGTCTCGGGTCAGCTTGAGTGTAGAAGACTCCAACAACGAAGGCCGCAGGAGTCACAGAAACCACAACATTGGTGACGCTCAGTACGTGGTCTCGGTCCCGCGCGGATCCCGCTTGATCATGGAGGCGGTATCGGGCGACGTCATGGCAAAGGGCTCACAGGGCGAGATCGAGGCGACGAGCGTGAGTGGCGACGTCGACGTGGCCGAAGGAGTGCGCGCCGTCAGCGCCGAGTCCGTGTCAGGGTCGGTTCACGCATCCCAGGTGAACGGCAATCTGCGAACGGAGACTGTCAGCGGTGATCTTCGCGCGGAGAACGTGTCGGGCAACGTGCAGGCGAGTTCGGTGAGCGGCAACATCCGGCTAGTGGGAATCCAGTCGAAAGACGTGCGCACGGAAACCGTGAGCGGCGACATCACGTATACGGGGACAATCGAGCCGTCGGGCCGGTATAATTTCGAGGCACACTCGGGAACGATCAGGCTCAACATTCCTCATGGGTCCGGCGCTCAATTCAGCGTCGAGACGTTCAGCGGAGACGTCAACGCCGATGTGCCCGTTACGATCCGACCGGGCGGCAGGAGAAGGGAAGGCCGCATGGAGTTCACGATCGGAGATGGAAGAGCGAGAATCACCGCCAACACCTTCAGCGGACAAATTGTGATCAACACCGGTTCAGGCTCAACCACCCGGAGAGACGATGAATAGAACGAGACTTTTCGCGGCGCTTGCCCTTCTCCTCACGGCACCAGCGCTTGGAGCGCAGCAACAGTACGGTCGCGATTCAGACACCTGGCGTTGGGATGGTGGAGTCGATTCGGGGCGCTGGATGAATGTGTTCAACGTCAATGGCTCGGTGGATTTCGCGCCGAGTCCGGACAACATGGTTCATCTCATTGCCGAGAAGAGGGCGAACGGCCGCGAGATGGACGACATCCACTTCGAGGTTGTCCAGGCGGGCGGCAACGTCACCATCTGCGCCATCTGGAACAACAGCGCACGCTGTGAAGATGGCGGCCTGCAGTCGATCCACCGGGACGGTAACAACGAAAATCACTCGAACGTCAAGATTACCGTTCAGGTGCCCCGGGCTGTGAGGGTGGGCGCGCATTCAGTGAATGGAGCGGTGTCGGTACGCGACGTCGGCGCTGAGGTCAGAGCCAACACGGTCAACGGCGGTGTAAAAGTTCGCAACGCCACCGGCCCGGTAAGGGCAACGACCGTGAATGGCGGCGTCGATGTGACCACTACGGCTGGTCCGGTTACGGCTGAAACCGTGAACGGCAACGTCGATGCGCGGATGGCGTCGCTGCGTGGTGACGACGACATGACGTTCAAGACGGTGAACGGCTCGGTATCGATCTACGTTCCAGCGCGATTCGACGGGACGTTCCGTTTCGACACCGTGCACGGAGGTATCGATAGCGACTTTCCAATGACACTCTCGGGCCGCTGGGGACCGCGCCATGCGGCAGGCACCATCGGAAACGGCGGGCGGGATATCAGAGCAAGCAGCGTCAACGGCAGCATAGAGCTGAGAAAACAGTAAGCTGGAGTCGGAAAAAAAAGGGGAGCCGCCTGGCTCCCCTTTTTTTATGGCGATACGTTGTGGGCATGCCGGATCTAGCGAACGACGACGCCTTCAGTCATCACGCACCCAGCTGGTGGGGCAACAGCTTCATGATCTTCGTCGAAGGCGCGGCCTTCGTGATCCTCGCTGTGAGCTACTTCTATATTTGGTGGAACTTCGACGCCTGGCGGCCACCGCGCACGCATCTTCCCGATCTCGGCGTCCCTTCGATCAACCTCCTCGTACTAGCTGTGAGTGCAGCGCCGTTCTGGAATGCGGCCCGCCTCGCGCGGCGTCACGAGCGCCCAGTGTTCGTCGGGGCCTGGCTTGCCCTGGGAGTTCTTTTCGGGATAGCCGCAATCGCGCTCCGAGTCCTTGAATTCCCGGCTTTGCACGCGCGCTACGATTCCAACGCCTATGGCTCGATCACCTGGATTATTCTTGCTGTCCATCTTGCGCATTTGCTTGCCGGAACGCTCCAGGCCCTGCTCATCGCCCTGGTGATGTTCGTGGGTCCTGTCGAACAGAAACATTATGCCGACGCGAGAGTCGTCACGGTGTACTGGTACTTCATCGTGATCTCGTGGGTGGCCCTGTACACGATTGTGTTCATTACGCCGCGGCTCCTGTGACTACGGCGCCCGCTTTACCGCGCCGATCAGACTGACCCCAACGTAAATCGAGCGCTGCGAGCCAGGCTCATAAAACTTTCCGCCGGCTGCGTTCACATTCACCGACGAGATATACTTTCGGTTGAAGATGTTCTGAGCCCCGAGCGTGATCTCCGCCGCAGACGGGCCGATCGATGCGACCGAGACGAAACGAGCGTTGACGATTGCGTAGCCAGGCGAGCTCTCTGAGTTCGCGTCATTCACGTACATCCGGTCCGCGACCGTCGCCTCCGTAACGAGGGTACCAACTACACTCCGCGCCGCCGCAGATGCCTGAAAGGTCTGGCGCGGAATTCCGGGGATGCGATGCCCAGCGTAGTGCGCGGTGTCGACGGTGAAATCAACAAAGCGGTAGTTCGCGTAGGAGTAGGCGCCTCCCAGATCCAATAGCCCGGCCGTAACTCCGGTACCGAGCTCGACACCGCGGCGTGACGTGCGTCCAGCGTTTCGGAAGTAACGACGCCCGCCACTTGCGGGAATATCGTACGGAATCAACTCGTCTTGCACTCGCGTCGCAAAAACCGCCGCGTTGTATTGCCAACCGGTCGTTCTTAAGCCCTTGAGGCCAACCTCGTAGGTGACGGATCTCTGCGGCTTCAGCTCACGATTGATCCCCGCCGCTCCGCTCGGCTGGTTTCCAAGTTCTGTCGCCGTCGGAGTTTCGAATGCGGTGGAGATATTCGCATAGGCGCTGTTGAGCGGCGTCAGCCGGGCGAGGAATCCCACCATTGGACTTATCGCGCGCAGAGGTCGACGCCCCGAATCGTCGGGGTTGGTGGCGTCG
>JANMWS010000063.1:0-51241 GCA_031394125.1 Gemmatimonadales bacterium | reverse complement strand
GATTACGTCTCTATACAGCGACGAGGCTGGCCGAATTGTGCGCCGATGCCGGACTTGTCGTGGAGCAGGCGTTCGATGGATTCAACGACCGAGCGCTGCGCCGAACCTCGTCCGAGATGCTGCTCGTCGCCAGGAAGGAGTGAGCCAGCCTTGCCTCGCCTTACTATCTAACCCAGTTCGGCGTATGGTAACGAGCCGGCGGGCGACTGAGACGTAGCGGCGATCGAGTACGCAAGTGGAGGGGATCGATGAATGCAATGCTGAAGAGAACTGGGATTCTGATTATCGCGCTAGCTGGTGCAGGGTGCGCCGAGCGCAGCATCACCGATGCCCCTCAAGCGAAGGCCTGGAGCACAGCCCTCTCGTTCGCCGCGCTCCCCGGAGCGCAAGTGGCAATCAACTTTGAGCCCCTGGGAACCCCTCCATATGCGCCCGGCCCGATTCACGGTCAGGATGATTGGTCGAGCCTCGGCGGGGATCGGAGCGGTGGCTGTGCAGTGTACGATCACCAAGTGGTGGAGAATGCCGCGTTCTCGTCGTCGTATTCGTATGAGAGCTTCGGTCTGCAGAGCCTGCGGTTATCAAATGCGGTGACGAGTGGTTGTTTCGAGGATCAGACTTTCTCCAAGCGGCTCGACCACGCGGCAGGCGAGTCGGACGCTGACGTCAGTTTATTCGTCGTCGTGCCAGGGACACCTAAGAATCATTTTGAGGCGCAGTGGGATTTCGCCTCAACGCTACCGAACGAGGAGCAGCCCGGCCTTTCAGTAGTCGCCAGTCCTGATCGCGGCGACGGTTCGCGCATGAGTTGGGTACAGATGGCCGATACGCCTGACGGGATCGATATCAATTTCTTCGACGTGCGTGGCAAGAGCGATCCGGCGAATTTCATCGGGCCGCGGAAAGTCGCCTCGGGACTCGATCGAACCGCACCGCACACGATCAGAATTACGATGGACTTTGTTGACGGCCCCAGCAACGACGTCGTCAAAGTATACGTAGACGACGTGCTCAAGCTCACCGGCACGAGCTGGGAGAACTATTATCGCTACGATTCGGAGGCCGCGGCCCACGGTGGGAAGCCGCCGGTCGTCAATCGGATCCTGTTCCGCACCGGTGGCCCTCCAGCGCCCCTAACCGCGAATCATGGCTTTGTGTTCGACGCCTTCTCAATGAAGTCGGGCAACGGGCCAACGAGTGCGGATCAATGCAGGAACGGCGGGTGGACGTCATTCGACAGTCCCGCATTCAAGAACCAGGGTGACTGCATCCAGTACGCGAACAGCGGCAAGTAAGGCCCAATAGTTTAGGGTTTCAGAATCATTGGATGGGCAGTACGCGGTCGGGTGCTGAGCATGTACTGCCCATTGTTCGGTTTGCCAGCAATGTGCGACGAGCACTAACTTTGACCTCTCTATGAGACCAATCCGAGTACTCGTTGCCAAACCCGGCCTCGACGGGCACGACCGCGGCGCCAAGGTCGTCGCCGCCGCGCTCCGCGACGCAGGGATGGAGGTCATCTACACCGGGCTGCACCAGACGCCCGAGATGATCGCCACCGCGGCCATTCAGGAAGACGTCGACGTCATCGGCCTGTCGATCCTGAGCGGTGCACACATGACGCTCATCCCGCGAGTCAAGGAGCTGGTGCGCGCTCAGGGACGCGACGACATCCTCATCACCGGCGGGGGCATCATCCCGAAGGAGGATGTGGACGCGCTTTCCGAAAAAGGAATCGGCCGCCTCTTCGGGCCCGGCACTCCCACGAGCGAGCTGATCGCGTACATCAAGGAGTGGTTCCAGGCGCACGAAAAGCAGGAAGCGTAATGAGCAATCGCTTGCGCGAGCTGAGCGATCAGGTGCGAGCGCTCGAGGACAAGCTCCGTGAGGCCGGCGGAGCGAAAAAGATCGAGAAGCTCCACAAGGAAGGGAGGCTCACCGCTCGCGAGCGCGTCGAGCTACTGCGAGATCCTGGATCCAGCATGCTCGAGATCGGGTTGCTCGTTGCCTACGACCAGTACAAGGGGCAGGCCCCCGCAGCTGGCGTCGTTACGGCGATCATTCGCATACATGGGCGCGAGACCGTCGTCGTCGCCAACGACGCGACCGTAAAAGCGGGATCGTGGTGGCCGGAGACGATCAAGAAGATTCTTCGCGCCCAGGAGATCGCGATGCGCTGCCGGATCCCGATCGTGTACCTCGTCGATTCGGCTGGCGTGAATCTGCCCTATCAGGGCGGAGTATTCCCGGGACAGTACGGTGCCGCGCGGATCTTCTACTACAACTCGATCATGCGGCGCTACCTGCGCATTCCGCAGATCGCCGCCGTGATGGGACAGTGTGTAGCGGGCGGAGCTTACCTCCCGGCACTCTCCGATGTGATTCTCATGGTGAAGGGAAGCTCCTTCATGGGGCTCGGCGGTCCCAACCTCGTGAAGGGCGCGACTGGACAGGTCGTCGACGCCGAAACTCTGGGCGGTGCCTCTACTCACACCGAGATTAGCGGCGTCGCGCACTACGCGCTCGACGATGATCAGACGTGCATCGCCAAGATCCGCGACCTGATCGAGCGCCTGCCGACATCCAGTCGGGACGTCGCCTTGTTTCCGCGCGAGAGCGGGGCGACCGCCAACGCCGAGCAGCTCTACGACCTGCTTCCCGCGGATCACCGCATGTCCTACGACATGCACCAGATTCTTGGCGCCATTCTCGACAACGGAAAGATCGATGAGTTCCAGGAGGGTATCGCGCGCGAGATGATCTGCGGCGACGCCCGCATCGACGGAATCAGCGTCGGCATCATCGCCAACCAGCGCGGCCTGATCAAGGGACGCGAAGGAGAGAAGCCGCATTTTGGCGGCATTGTCTACACGGAGAGCGCCGAGAAAGTCGCCTACTTCATTGATCGATGCGATCGACTCGGGATACCACTTCTTTTCATACAGGATGTCTCTGGCTTCATGGTTGGTACGGAAGCGGAGCAGGGCGGAATAATCCGCGCAGGCGCTCGGTTCGTCGAAGCGATGGCGACGGCTCTCGTGCCGAAGATCGTTCTCACGGTCAACCACGCCTCGGGCGCCGGGTACTACGCGATGGCAGGCCAGGGGTTCGACCCCGATTTCATCCTGAGCTGGCCGACCGGACGAATGGCGGTGATGGAAGGCGAGTCGGCAATTCAAGCTGTGCACGGCCCCGCGCTCGAGTCCGCCAAGAAAACCGGAAACGCGCCTCCGCCCGAAGTCGCCGCTGCAGTGGACGAGATGCGCGCCGATTACGAGCACCAGCTCGACGCGCGTTACGCGGCCGCGCGTGGCTTCGTCGACGCGATCGTCTATCCGGAGAACACCCGCGAAATGTTGAGCCTCGCCCTCCGTGCCACGCTGCACAATCCGGGACCTCACCTCGGCCCATTCGTGTTGCCGCCGCACCTCGGAGAAACCTCTTGAAGGAGATCGTCCGCGTCGCAGCTGGTCAGGGATTCTGGGGTGACGATCTCGATGCTCCGCGGCGGCAGGTGGAAGGCGGACAAATCGACTACCTGATGCTCGACTATCTGGCCGAGGTCACGATGTCGATCCTCCAGAAGCAGAGAGAGCGCGACCCTTCGCTCGGATACGCGCGTGACTTCATCGGCGCGATGGAGAGCATTCTTCCAGCGGTTCTGGACAGGGGAGTGAAAGTCGTCGCCAATGCCGGCGGTGTAAATCCACGGGCGTGCGCCGAGGCCGTGAGGTCGGTAGGCGCACAGCGCCGCGGAAGCAAACTCCGGATTGGCGTCGTGACGGGCGACGATCTGCTCGGCCGACTCGACGATCTCATGGCGCATGGCCATCCTCTCGCCAACATGGAGACGGGCGAGCCCCTCTCGAGTGTGAGAGACCGTGTGCTGTCGGCGAATGCCTACATCGGGTCTGATCCCATTGTCGAGGCGCTCCAGGGCGGCGCGAACGTCGTCATCACCGGGAGATCCACCGACACCGCCCTCACGATGGCGCCCTTGCGCCACGAGTTCGGGTGGGGCTCGGAAAGCTGGAATCAGCTCGCCGCCGGGATTGTGGCCGGCCATATCATTGAATGCGGCGCGCAGTGCTCGGGTGGAAATTGTCTTTACGACTGGAAGTCCATTCCTGATTTGGCGAACGTCGGTTACCCGTTGGTCGAAGCGCGCGCCGACGGCACGTTTGTCGTCACCAAGCATCCCGGCACCGGGGGCAGAGTCTCGGTGCCTACAGTGAGCGAGCAGCTCGTCTACGAGATGGGCGACCCCCACTCGTACATAACACCCGATGTAATCGCGGATTTCACCTCGATCCGTCTCGCGCAGGATGGAGAAGATCGCGTGCTAGTCTCGGGCATCAAAGGCAAGCCACCGACCGACAAGCTCAAGGTATCCGTAGCGTATCGCGCCGGATTCAAGGCAGTCGGCACGCTTGTCTATGCGTGGCCGGAGGCGCTCGAAAAGGCCCAGGCCGCCGCCAGGATCCTTCGCGAGCGGCTCGACCGTCTTGGCTTGAAGTTCGATCGCGTTCTCACCGAGTTCGTGGGTGCGAACGCGACCCACGGCGCGCTCGCCGGCGAGAGGAGCGACGCGCCAGAGGTTCAGCTTCGCTTTGGCGTCAGAGGCACCCATCGCGCCGCTGTGGAACGACTCACGCGGGAGATTGCCCCGCTCGTTCTGAATGGCCCGCCCAGCGTGACCGGCTTTGCCGGAGGCAGGCCGAAAGTGGAAGAGATCGTGGCGTACTGGCCAGCGCTCGTCGACAAATCGGTCGTGAAACCAAAAGTCGAAATCATCTCATGAAGGTCAGGCTCCTCGACATCGCCCACGCTCGCTCTGGTGACAAGGGCGACACCGCCAACGTCGGCGTGATTGCTCTCCAGCCGAAGTGGTATGACGTGCTCGAGCAGTTCGTGACTCGCAACAGAGTCGCGGATCATTTCCGCGGCATGATCGAAGGCGATGTCGAGCGGTACGAGCTACCGAATCTGAACGCCCTCAATTTCCTGCTGCACGGCGCGCTCGATGGTGGCGGAACACTTTCGCTCAAAACGGATGCGCAGGGAAAGGTATTTTCGACGGCGCTGCTCCGGATGGTCATCGATGTGCCGGATGCGGAGGCGAAGCGGTTGGAGCTACCGGCGGTCAAATGAAGAACATTCGAATGACGGTTGACGGCGCGATCGGCAGAATCACTCTTGCTCGTCCGGAGAAGAAGAACGCACTCGACCGAGTCACTGCAGACGAGCTGGCCGAGGCGCTATTCGCGCTTAGCGAGTCGCCTGTAAACGTTGTAGCCATCGATGGGGAAGGTCCCGACTTCTGTACCGGCGCCGATCTCGCCGCCCTCGAGGAAATGCTGGATGCGCCTCGGCAGCAGCACCTGGACGATGCGAAGGCGTTGGGCCACGTGTTTCACACGATCCGGCGGATGGAGAAGCCCGTTGTCGCGCTGGTGAAGGGGCGCGCATACGCGGGCGGCGCTGGGCTGGCAACTGCATGCGACATTGTGCTCGCGCATGAGGAAGCCAGGTTCGCGTATCCGGAAGTGACTATTGGTTTCGTACCAGCAATGGTGATGACGATGCTGCGGCGGTCGGTTGGCGAGAAGCAGGCTTTCGATCTGGTTAGCACGGGTCGTATCCTCAGCGCCGACGAGGCGAAAGAACTCGGACTTGTCTCTCGCGTGTTTGCTGCCAGTGAGTTTGACAGGCTCTCTCAAGCAGTGCTGGACCAACTGGCGAAGCTGCCACGAAGTGCGATGGCTACGACGAAATCGCTCTTCTACAAGCTCGACAATCTCGGGTTCCTGGACGGAATCTCTGCGGGGATTGTCGCGAACGCGGACGCACGCGCGACCAGCGATTTCCGCGACGGCGTCAAGCGATTCACCAGCCGCGCGAAGGAGAAATGACTCCATTCACGATCGCCAAGCTCGCGTTGATGCTCATCGCTGCGGTGCTGCTCGGGTGGGGGATGCGCACCGACGACAGCGCGCTTCGATCGGCGGGCATCGCCTTCCTGTTCATCGCATTGATTCTGCGATTCTTCAAGCCTCGGCCGCCACGCGGACTCAAGTGACGCGACCGCGTCCGACGACGATCGTCGATGCCCCGCGGCTCTCGAGAAAGCTCGGCGTCGAGCTCGTGCTGGCGAGCGAGACCCTCCAGTACACCGGAAGCTTCAAGTTCCGCGCTGCCTACAACGTCGCGTCGAACGTCAAACAATCGCACATAATCACCGCCTCATCGGGCAATTTCGGACAGGCGATCGCCTACGCGTGCTCGTTGTTCAAGAAGCGGTGCACCGTCGTGATGCCCTCCGTAGCGCCGAAAATCAAAGTGGATGCTGTCCGCGAGTACGGCGCTGAAGTCGATCTGGTGGATGTAAAGAAGCAAGGCCGGCTGGAGAGGCTTGCCGAGCTCGCCAAGCAGTTTCCTGAAGCCTATGTGGCGAGCCCGTACGATGATCCGCTTGTGATCGAGGGGAACGCAGGGCTGGCCAATGAGCTGTTCGCTCTCGGCCTCGAGCTCGATTTCATCATCGCGCCGATTGGCGGCGGCGGGTTGACGTCCGGTCTCGTCAAAGCGGTGGAGCGAAGCGGCAAGAAGATTCAGGTGCTTGCCGCCGAGCCCACGCTGGCCAATGACGCCGCCGAGTCGTTCAGGGCGGGTCACATCGTCGCTCAGGTGGACGAATCCGCCACGATAGCCGACGGTGCCAGAATGCTTCGGCTCGGCGATAGAAACTGGGAGATACTCAGTCACGGTTTGGCTGGTGTGATAGAAGTGTCCGAAGAGCAGATCATGGAAGGGGTGCGACTTCTTTTCGCGCTGGCGAATCTCAAAGCCGAGCCTACGGGCGCGCTCGCGCTCGGAGCTGTGCTGGCAGAGCCGGCGCGATTCAAGGGAAAGCGCGTCTGCTGCGTGATCAGTGGCGGAAACGCTGATCCGGCGCTCTACGCGAGGCTGATCGAAGGGATCTAGCTCAGCGGCGCTTTGTCGCAGCACAACAATTACGCGCGCGCCGCCGGGTGACATCGATGTCATCAGTCGCGCTACCTTTCGTCGGATGCAGAATCCGACACTTCAGAACGCCCGCGACCTGCTCAAGAGCGCATTCGGCTACGAGGCGTTCCGTCCGGGTCAGGAGGCGGCTGTGTCGGCGATCCTGTCGGGCAGGGACACTGTGGTCGTGCTCCCGACCGGTGGCGGAAAATCGCTGTGCTTTCAGGTACCGGCTCTGCTGATGCCCGGGCTCACCGTCGTAGTCTCGCCCCTCATCTCCCTTATGAAGGATCAGGTGGACGCGCTTACCGCGCGAGGATTGCCGGCGGCGTTCATCAACAGCACGCTATCGTCCGGGCAGGTCTCCGACAGACTTGCCCGAGTCGAGCGCGGCGAGATCAAGCTGCTCTACGTCGCTCCCGAACGGTTCGATTATGGGAGAACGGCGGAGCGGCTTCGCAAAGTGGGAGTATCGCTCCTCGCGATCGACGAAGCACATTGCATCAGCCAGTGGGGTCACGACTTCCGCCCCAGCTATCTTCGCGTCAAGAAGGTACATACAGCGTTGGGCTCACCGACTACAATCGCGCTGACTGCGACCGCAACGCCCGAAGTGCGGCGCGATATCAGCCGCGAGCTGGCGCTGAGGGATCCAGAGACGATCATCACCGGGTTCGACCGCCCGAATCTGCATTACTTCGTAATTCCGGTGAAGAATGACGCCGAGAAAGAGAACCGCCTAGTCGAGATCCTCAAGAACCACGAAGGACTCGCTGTCATATATGCATCGACGCGGAAGGCGGTCGATCACCTCACGACCGTTCTCGAGCGCGCCAGAATCCCGGCGGCCGGCTACCACGCTGGTCTCGACGATGCGCGGCGGCACCAGGTTCAGAATGCATTCATGTCGGAGAGCATCCGCGCAATCGTCGCCACCAACGCATTCGGCATGGGCATCGACAAGCCCAACGTCCGTCTCGTGATTCACTACGCGATGCCTGGAACTCTCGAGGCGTACTACCAGGAGGCCGGGCGCGCCGGCCGTGATGGCCGGCATTCCGACGTGTTTCTTCTGCACGCATTCCCCGATCGGTTCACTCACGAGTTCTTCATCAAGGGATCCTATCCCGAGAAAGTCACGGTCGAGCAGATCTACGAGGCGCTGAAAAAACTGTCCGACAAGCATGGATTTGTCGGCGCGCCACCGGAAGACCTGATCCGGCTGGTTAAAGCAAAGGTGAACACGCGGGAGATCGAAGGTGCTCTCAGAATCCTCGAGCGGAGCGGCGCCGTCGCGTCGAGTAACGGCGAACAGGCACGGGTTCACGTCAGACTTCTCGCCACCCCGGAGCGGATCAAGCGCGAGATCATCGGCGAAGCGAACGCCGAGCTGGGCTTATTGCGCGCGTTATGGCGTGGCGTGGGATCGGCTCTTCGAACGGGGGCCATTATCGATCTCGATGGATTGCCGCCAGGCCTCGGTGGCGCTGTCGCATCCATTCCGTTGCTCGACTCGCTGGAGGAGCGCCAGTTCCTCGTCTGGGAGCGAATCGGCAGCGGACTCTATCTGGCGGACAGAGCCGCGCCGCTCTCCAGGTTTCGCATCGACTGGGCGGTAATCGATCGACGCCGTGCCGCCGATACGTCGAAGCTTATGGCAGTCCAGAAATACGCGTACACCAAGGAGTGCCGGCGCGGTTTCGTGCTCCGCTATTTTGGCGATCCTGCCGCGCGAGCACGATGCGACGGCTGTGACAACTGTCTGGGGATCGCCGCGGTCGCGAGCGTAGCAGACGATTCGCCACGCCAACGCCGCGGGCGAAAAGTATCTCGCGCCGGATCTCGACCGCCCGCAGCCGATACCGATGATGTCTCATTCGGGCCCGCGGAAGAGCGGGCTCTTACGGCACTCAAGACCGTCCGGACCCGGATCGCCCGCGAGGAACAAGTGCCCGCGTATATTGTATTCTCCGATCGTACTCTCGCGGAGCTGGCGGTGCGGCGGCCCCGGTCCCTCACCGCTTTACAGGATGTTCGCGGAGTAGGTCCAATGAAATTGGAGCGATACGGCGCGCGCTTCCTCGCCGCGATCGCCGAGCTGGATGAAACCGAGGCGGCTTGAAGACAACGCGCCCGCAACCAACGTCATGATTCGAATGAGATCAAGAAATCAGTTCTCCGTTGCTGGGCTGTATCAGACATCGGGCTTCGCCGCCCTTTTTCTTCTACTGGGATCCCTTGCGTCCGCGCAGGCGCCTACCGTCGGTTCGCCGGGCAGTCCGCTGCCATTCGACCCCGCCGCGACGGTGGGGACGCTGCCGAACGGGATGCGGTACTACATCCGTGAGAACCACCGACCAGAAAAACGCGCCGAGCTGCGGTTGGTGGTCAACGCCGGCTCCGTGCTCGAGGACGATGACCAGCGCGGGCTCGCGCACATGCTCGAGCACATGGCGTTTCGCGGGACGAAGCGATTCCCGGGAAATCAGGTATCCAGCTACCTCGAATCGGCCGGTATGCGGTACGGCCCGGACATCAACGCGTTCACCAGCTTTGACGAAACGGTTTACATGCTCACGATCCCGACGGACACCGCCGCAATCGTGGACAAGGGATTCCAGATCCTCTCCGAGTGGGCCCACAACCTCGCCCTCGAACCCGCTCAGATCGAGAAAGAGAGGCCGGTAGTCATCGAAGAGTGGCGCCTGGGGCAGGGCGCCGAGAACCGCATGCAGAACAAGTGGTTCCCGGTGCTGTTCACCGGATCCAAGTACGGCGAGCGGATTCCCATCGGTGACAAGAAAACTCTCGAGACGTATACGCCGGCTACGCTACGGCGTTTCTACAACGATTGGTATCGCCCCGATCTGATGGCTGTCGTCGCGGTCGGCGACTTCAATAAGACGCAAATCGAAGCGCTGATCCGCCGCTACCTCGGCGCGATCCCGCGCGCAACAAACCCTCGTCTGCGGCCACTGTCTCCCGTGCCACCGCACGACAGCACTCTCGTCTCGATCACCAGCGACAAGGAAGCGACCCGATCGGTGATCAGACTGCTGTACAAGGAGCCGAAGCGATCGAAAACGACGGTGTCGACCTACAGGCAGCATCTGGTCGAAGAACTGTTCGGAGGAATGTTCAACGATCGATTCTCTGAGATCATCCAGAAGCCTAATCCGCCATTCATCAATGCCTTTGCCGCGCAGGGTGATCTTGTCCGGTCAGCGGAGTCTTTCTCCCTTACCGCGATCGTGGCCGACAACGGGATCTCCCGCGGACTCAACGCATTGCTCACCGAAGGCGAGCGAGTCAGACGGTTTGGATTCCTTCAGTCCGAGCTCGACCGCACCAAGAAGGATTTTCTGCGCGGAATCGAGCAGGCATACGCCGAGCGAGAGAAAACGAACTCGGGGGTCTACGCGGAATCCTACGTTTCCTCTTTTCTGCAGTCCGAGCCATCGACGAGTCTCGCCTTCGATCTTGTCGCAATGAAACAGTTCTTGCCGACGATCACTCTGGACGAAGTGAATAGGCTGGCGGGCGAGTGGATGACGGACAAGAACCGCGTATTGGCAACGACGTCCCCGGACAAACCTGGAATCGTGAATCCACCGCGTGGAGAGCTCCTTCTCGCGTTCGATGCCGTGAAGGGTGCCGACATCTCGGCCTTCACCGAGACAGCTCTGTCCCAGCAACTTGTCGAGACGGAACCGTCTGGCGGGAAGGTCGTGTCGGAGCGGCAGAGCAAGGAGATCGGTATCACAGAGTGGAAGCTCTCCAACGGGGTGCGCGTTCTCCTCAAGCCCACCGACTTCAACGCCGATCAGATCAATTTCACAGCTTACAGTCCGGGAGGCGCCTCTCTGTTGCCCGACGCCGGTTACCTGGCAGCCAGCGGAGCGGATCTCATACCGATGACGAGCGGCGTCGGGAAGTTCTCCGTGATCGACCTCCAGAAGTTTCTCGCGGGTAAGCAGGTCAGCGTCTCGCCGAGTATCGACGATTTGAGCGAGGGAATTTCGGGCAACGCATCGCAGCGGGACGTGGATACGATGCTGGAGCTCGTCTACCTCTACTTCACCCAACCGCGCCTCGACACTTCGCTCGTCAACACCTTCATCGGACGCTTCAAGGGAGTCCTCGCCAACCGCAGTGCAAGCCCGGAGGCTGCGTTCAGCGATACGCTCCAGGTGACTATGGCGCAGCACTCTGTCCGTGAGCAGCCGGTGTCGGCCGCGCAGCTCGACCGCATCGATCCGTTCAAGTCGTACGCGTTCTACAAGGAGCGATTCTCCGATGCGAGCGGCTTCACCTTCGTCTTCGTCGGCAATTTCAACCCCGATTCCATCAAGCCTCTCGTCGCCAAGTGGCTCGGCTCGCTTCCGTCGACCGGTAAGAAGGAAACGTGGCGTGACACAGGCGTTCGTCCGCCCACGGGTGTCGTTCAGCGTGTGGTCAGGAAAGGAACGGAGCCCAAGGCACGCACTGCTCTGGTGTTCACCGGACCGTTCGAATACACGAGACAGAACCGGTATTACCTGAGCGCGCTCGCCGAGCTGCTCAACATCAAGCTGCGAGAAGCGCTGCGGGAAAACCTCGGAGGCACTTACGGAGTCAGCGTGGGCCCGAGCGCGACGCGCGACCCGCACCCGTCGTACCGGTTCTCAATCGGATTCGGATCCGCGCCCGAACGTCTGGAGGCATTGACCGCGGCGGCACTGGCGCAGATCGACAGCGTGAAGCGTTTCGGCACAACGCCCGATTACCTGAACAAGGTGAAGGAAGCAGCGCTCAGGTCTCGCGAGACGGCGCTAAAGCAGAACAGCTACTGGATTTCGCAGATCGCCACGTTTGACCAGAATGGATGGCGCCTCGAAGACATTCCAGACGGCGACAAGCTCATCTCGGCGCTGACCGTCGCAGATCTGCAGCGGGCCGCGCAAAAATATCTCCGTACCGATAACTACGTGCGGGTCTCGTTGTACCCGGAGAATTATCCGGCGGCGGAGAACAAGTAGCGGGGGACTGCTAGAGCCATGGACGACTCCCTTTATTTCAGTGAGCAGCACCTCGCCGTACGCAACATGGTGCGCGAGTTCGCGCGCACCGAGGTCGCGCCAGTCGCGGCGGAGCTCGACGCGAAGGCCGAGTTCCCGTGGGCTAACGTCAAGAAGATGGGAGAGCTGGGACTTCTCGGGATTCCATGGCCGGAGGAGTTGGGCGGAGCGGGACTCGATCTCCTGAGCTACATGATCGTGATCAACGAGCTGGCCAAGGTCGATGCATCCCACGCCATCACCATCTCCGCGCATACGACGCTCGGTACCTCGCCAATCGTGAACTTCGGCACCGTAGCGCAGCGGAAGCGATACGTGCCGCTTCTGGCAAGCGGCAAAGTTCTCGGCGGATTCGGCCTCACGGAGCCCAGCGCGGGCAGCGATGCCGCCAGCACACGCTCAACGGCCGTGCGCAAAGGCTCTCACTATGTCCTGAACGGAACCAAGATCTTCATTACTCACGGAGGCGTCGGCGAGATCTTCGTCGTCACAGCCGTGACCGATCCGGGTAAAGGCACGAAGGGGATCAGCTCGTTCATCGTCACCAAGGAAGCGAGCGATCTGGATAAGGCGGAAGGGCTGGGCATCGGCCACGACGGGTCACTGCCGTCAATGCGCGGCTTTCGCGCCGGCAAGAAAGAGGACAAGCTCGGTTGGCGAGCGTCCGATACTCGCGAGCTGATATTCGAGGATGTCGAGGTACCCGTCGAGAACATGCTCGGCGAAGAAGGCGAAGGGTTCAACAACTTCATGCGGACGTTGGATTCGGGACGTATCGGAATCGCGGCGCTCTCCCTGGGAATCGCCGAGGGAGCCTTCGAGCATTCGCTCCGCTATTCGACGCTGCGCAAGCAGTTCGGGCAGCCTATCTCGAACTTTCAGGGAATTCAGTTCCAGCTTTCCGATATGGCAACGGAAATTGAGGCGGCGAAGCATTTGATGTTTCACGCAACGTGGCTCGCCCAGAACAAGCAGCCCTTCAGCAAGCAGGCCGCGATCGCCAAATTGTACTGTTCGGAGCTGGCGATGCGCACGACGATCAAGGCGATCCAGATCCATGGTGGTTACGGCTACACGAAGGAGTATCCGGTGGAGCGAATGTTCCGCGATGCAAAGATCTGTGAGATTGGCGAAGGGACCTCTGAGATCCAGCGTCTGGTCATCGCCAGACACCTGCTGAAGGAGCTGGCGGATTGACTTATTCCGAGATCGCCAAGCGCGTCCGCCTTCCCCTCGGCTTCATACTCGGCATCGCCTATCTGGTTTTCGCGCGACCGACACTGCTGACCCTGGCCGTGGGAGGGGCGGTCGCTCTCGCAGGGGTCATCGTCCGTGCCTGGGCCTCGGGCCACATCTCCAAGAACGAACGGCTCGCCACGACCGGTCCCTACGCCCACAGCAGAAATCCGCTCTACTTCGGCAGCTTCCTTATCGCCGCTGGGTTTGCAATCGCGGCGCATTGGGCGCTGCTGCTGCTCGTGGTTGCCTTCTTCGTCCTGATCTACGCACCGACCATGCAGCGCGAGAAGGCGAACATCGCTGGCAGATTTCCGGAGGCGTACCACGCGTACGCCACGAACGTGCCGGCCTTTGTGCCGAGGCCGACACCATGGAAAGCCACGCATCCAGACGCCGACGAAGGGGGGTTCAGCATCGACCTCTACATGAAGCACGGCGAGTGGAAGGCGGGTCTCACGTTTGTTCTAGTCATCGCTTGGCTCATCTATAGGACCGTGACCGGAATTTGAGTCCAGGCGTCACATACCTGGCAGGCGCCCCGACTTGAACTCGCGCTCGTAAGTTGTTGTCGCCGTTGCGGAAAGACTCGGTTTGGCGGTAGATTGACGGCACTGACTGTGGCTTTCATTGCATGGGGCACTCGCGCGACTCGCGGGTCCCGAAAACATGGAGTGGGAGCGCCGAAGGTGAAGCACACAGGTAATCATAACGCGGCCCTGTACCACGACCGCGCGGACTTTTTTGGACCGTCCTCTTCTTTGCTCGTCGAGTCGCCGAGCATTGGGGTGAGACGGCGACAATGAAAAGAGAAATCCTCATCAACGCGGCTCCGCGCGAAACGCGGATCGCGATTCTGGAGGACGGGAAGCTCGTTGAGCTCCTCGTAGACCGTCCAGACAACCGACGCATGGTCGGTGACATTTATCTCGGCCGCGTCGATGCCGTACTCCCAGGTATCCAGGCCGCATTCGTCGACATAGGTACCGAGAAGAGTGCCTTCCTCCACGCCTCCGATTTGGTTCGTCAGTCCGCCGACGAGGCGGAAGACGACGACGAGGAGGAGGACGACGACGAAAGTGATGAGCCGGTCGCCAAGAAAAACGGCAATGGCAGCAACGGCAACGGGCGACGCGCCAAAGCTCCGCCGATTCAGGAGGGCCTCAAGCGTGGGCAGGAGATTCTGGTTCAGATCTCCAAGGAGCCCATCTCCACCAAGGGTCCTCGGGTAACAGCCCAGATCTCTCTGGCCGGGCGCTTCCTGGTCTACATCCCGGACTCGTCCAAGGTCGGCGTCAGCAGAAAGATTGGATCGTCCGCCGAACGCGCACGGCTCAAGGAACAAGTCCAGGCCATTCTGCCCGAGAAGTCGGGCGGCGTGATCGTCCGGACCGTCAGTGAAGACGTGACGCCCGAGATGCTCCAGCGCGAGCTGAACAGTCTCATGGCGCAATGGAAAAAGATCAAACGGAAGATGCACTTCCAGAAAGCGCCGTCCCTGGTGAATCGCGAGAGCGGTCTCACGCGCGGTCTCGTGCGAGACATCTTCAGCGACAAGGTCGACAGTCTGACGGTGGACTCGAAGCAGGTGTACAACGAGATCGTCGGCTATCTCAAGGACATCGCTCCCGACCTCATCGCGCGGGTCAAGCTGCACGAAGCGCAGGTTCCATTATTCGACACCGCCGGAATCGAGTCGGAGATCCGTGACATCTTCAAGCGTCGCTGCGATCTGCCTTCGGGCGGCTATCTGATCATTGAGCCAACCGAGGCACTCGTCTCGATCGACGTGAATTCGGGACGCTACACGGGAAAGAAGGACCCCGAGAAGACGGTTCTCCGGACGAACATGGAAGCCGCGCAGGAGGTGGCTCGCCAGCTTCGGTTACGCGATGTGGGCGGTATCATCGTCTGCGATTTCATCGACATGGAGACCAAAGCGAACCGTGAGCGCGTGCTTCAGGAGCTGAGACAGCATCTCTCTCGCGATCGTGCTCGCACCAAAGCGTTCGCCGTAAGCGACCTCGGCCTGATCGAGATGACGCGCCAGCGCGTGCGGCAGAGCCACTATCAGTCGTCGACCGAAGCCTGCCCCACCTGCAATGGAACCGGTCGCGTGCTGACCCCCGAGACGATCATTCGTCGTATGGAGCGCTCGGTGAAGCGAATGGCGGTCGAGGGCCGCCGCGACAATCTCCTCATCAAGCTCCACCCGGATGTCGCGATGTACGTTCTAGAGCAGGAGCGCGATCTGGCGCAGAAGCTACAGAAGGCCGCCAACTTCTCACTCGAGTTCCGCGACGACCCGCTCCTCAAGCCCGACGAGTTCAAGCTGGTAGTCAAGGCGCAGGGCAGGGACGTTACGCAGCAGTACGCCATCGCGTAGCGTTGGCATCACGGGAGAGCGGGGATCAAAAGCAACTGAACTGGTGCGAGTTGTCAGTAGCATAGCCGACAGTTGCCAGTTCCCAGCTAACCCCGTCACGGATAAACCTGCAGGGTTGACCAGCTTCCCTCACCCGGCTAACTTTGAAGGCTGCACCACTTAACAGCAACAATCTCTATGACTTACGCAATCATCAGAACGGGCGGGAAACAGTTCCGCGCCGAAGCTGGCAAAACGATAAGAATTCCTACCCTGCCCGGCGAAGCCGGAGCCAAGATCACGTTTGACGACGTCATCCTCGGCTCCGATGGCGACAAGACGCATGTCGGTGCGCCAGGGCTCAAGGGCGCGCACGTAACGGGCGAGATCGTAAAGCAGGGCAAGGGCGACAAGATCGTCGTCTTCAAGATGAAGCGCCGCAAGAACTACGCGAAAAAGCAGGGCCATCGCCAGAAGTTCACCGAGGTCCGCATCAAGGACATCGCCTTCGGTAAGAAGAGCGGGGGAGAGAAGTAATGGCACATAAGAAGGGCGTAGGCTCATCGCGCAACGGACGCGATAGCAATCCGCAGTACCGCGGCGTGAAGAAGTTCGGCGGCGAGAAAGTGATTGCCGGCAACATTATCGTCCGCCAGTGCGGAACCAAGTGGCACCCGGGCCGCAACGTCGGCCTGGGCACGGATTTCACGATCTACTCGCTGATCGACGGCGTCGTGAAGTTCGAGCACAAGAGCAAGACGCGCTACAAGGTGAGCGTCTACCCGGACGCCGAGACCGCCGCATAAGCGAGACCGGATCGAACGAAGAGCCCCGAGAGGGGCTTTTTTGTTTTCCGAAACAACCGGCTACGGAATTGCGTAAGATTGGATACAGCTACCTCTTACGCGAGACAACGATGCCACTACTCGATAGACTGAAACAGGAGCTCGACCGCGCCGGTAAGGCCGCGCAGGATGCCTTCGACGACGGCAAGACACGACTCGAAGCCTTCCGCAATCGACAGCTCGCCGACAAGGCCGCGCAGTCGCTCGGCTACGCCGTTTATCGCGCCAAGAAAAGCGGAAGAGATCTCGATGCCGCGACTCTCGATCGCCTGAGCGCCACCCTCGAGACGCACGACAGCGAGGCGGCGCGACTCGAAGCGGAGATCGAGCTGAGACGCCAGCAGTCGGCGGCTTCGCGCGCTTCGTCCAGCGCGGAAACCAGCGGAACCACCTCTTCGTCGAGCGAAGACTACCCGACCTCGGCGAGCTAGCGAGGCAAGCGGCCCTCGTCGGATCCATTCAAAAACAAAGGCTCCCGGAAATCCGGGAGCCTTTTGGTAGCAGTCTCCAATTACTGCGGTGGGTTGTTGTGCGTGTTCGGCAGATTCCTGTAACGCTCCATCAAAAGATCCTGCCGCGTCTTGTCGCCGTATTCGTGGCCGCGGACGAACACGTGCTCCACTCTGGTCGTGAATTCAAACGGGTCTCCGCTCCATACCACCACGTTGCCTTCGCGACCGGGCTGCAGCGAGCCGACGCGATCCGCGACGCCGAAGATTTCCGCGGGAGCAAGCGTCACCGCGCGCAACGCGTCATCCCACGTCATTCCGTACGCGACGGCGTTGCCCGCTTCCTGCTTCAGGTTGCGGACATTGAACGCTTCCTCGTCGCCTCCTCCCGCATTGCCGATGAGGGCGACCTGCACGCCAGCTTTTCTAAGCAGCGCAGCGTTTTCCTGACGCTGACCGAGCGCGGCGAAACCGCCCGGAATGTTGTTCATGGCTCCAGTTAGGACCGGGATGTGGGCTGCGGCCAGTTTGTCCGCCATCATCCATCCTTCTGCTCCGCCACCGATCATGAGCTTCACGTTGAACTCGCGCGCGATCCTCATGGCGGCATCGATATCCGACGCGCGATCGACGACGACCACCAGCGGAAGTTTTCCCTGAATAACGGGGATCATCGCCTGCAGATCGAGGCGGCTCGCCGCGAACGGCCTAGTTTGCGCGCGGTCGAAGGCATCCCTGTGTGTTTGGAAGAACCTCGTGTCATCCAGCAGCTCCCGCAGTTTGACGATCAGCTCGCCGCGCGAGTTGACACCCGCCTGCTGCGGATCACCGACCTCGGCGATCATGGCCACCGGAGCTCTGATGATCATGTCGGTTGTCGTTCCGGGGACGACATCGAGAAGAGCGGCCTGACCAGCAACCAATCCGCCGGTGGGCATCACGATGAAGCTGGTGATTCCTTCCTTGCGCGCGGGCGCCATCATCACGGAGTTCGGATTGAGCCCATCCCACACCGTGAATGCCGCGGCGATGTTATCCTTGCCGCGGGCGGACATGTCCCGCGTGTCATTTACCTGCGAAACTTCCTGCACACCGAGCTGGGTCGACGAATTCACGAAGCCAGGGGTGACGATCTTGCCCGTCGCGTCGATGCGCTGCGCACCGGCGGGAATCGCCACGCTCGTCCCTACAGCGGTGATCTTACCATTGACGATTAGAACGGTGCCGCCTTCAATGGGAGGGCCGCTCACCGGGTAAACCTTGCCGCCCGTGATCGCGACCGTCTGCGCTCCGGCGGGAACGGATATCGCGAGAGCGATCGCGATTGAAATTACGATACGAGAAATGAGGGATCTCATCGGTTTAGTTCCTGTTGAACGGCACGAAGCCGAGCTCGAAGTCGGTGCGCCAGAGCTCGGATGGATCGGATCGGTCGTATAGCATCGCGCCATCGACCCAGACTTTTTCGGCGCGCGTGTACACACTGAACGGATCACCCGACCAGAGCACGACGTCGGCGTTCTTCCCGGCCTCGAGCGAGCCAATTTTGTCGTCGAGGCCGAGCGCCCAGGCGGGATTTATGGTAAGCCACTTGATGGCTTGCTCCTGACTGACTGGCAGGCCGATCTCCGCGCCGGCAGCCATCGCTTTCGCGGCTTCCTGATTCAGCCGCTGCGAGCCCGAGGGATCGTCGGAGTGCACGATCACTCGCGCCCCAGCGTGGTCCACGAGCGCCATGTTTCCTTTGACGGCGTCGAGCGCTTCCATTTTGAAGCTTCCCCAATCGGCCCAGATCGAGGCGCTGATTCCTTCCTTCGCCAACAAGTCGCCAATCTTGTACGCTTCCACGCCGTGGTGGAAAGAGCGGATCTTGTACCCGAACTCGTGCGCGATGTCGATCATCTGCGCCATCTCGTCCGCGCGATAGCAATGGTTATGGACTAGAATGTTTCCGCGCAGGACCTCCGCCAACGTCTCGTTGCCGAGATCCCGCCCTGGTGGATCACCCTTGTGATCCGCGTTCCACTTGTCCCACTTGCGGCGGTACGCCTCTGCCGCGATCCACGCCGACCGATAGCCGGCGACGTTTCCCATCCGCGTTGAGGGTCCCCGATTCTGGTAGACTCGCTTGGGATTTTCGCCACACGCCATCTTGAGACCGTACTTGGCGCCGGGAAACTTCATCGCCTGCACCGTGCGTCCGGGCACGACCTTGAGGACCACGCTCCGGCCGCCGATCAAGTTGGCGGACCCGGGCAATACCTGAAGCGTCGTTACTCCGCCAGCAAGGTTGCGCGGGAACTGCGGGTCCTGCGGCCAAACCGAGTGCTCTGCCCACACGTAAGGAGTGCTCGGGTTCGTCGCCTCGTTGCCATCGCTGAGGGCGCTGCCTCCAGGCGCGGCGTAGACACCCAGGTGGGAGTGATCGTCGATGATTCCGGGAGTCACGTATTTGCCTGCTCCATCGATTACGAGCGCGTCGGCGGGCGAATTAACCGTAGCTCCAACCGCGGCGATCTTTCCGTTCTGGAGCAGGATTGCTCCGTTCCGGATCAGGGGTCCTGCCGCCGTGAGGATGTTGACGTTACGGATTACCGTCGTGCGCGACGGAAAGGGTGCATAGGTGCTGGGGAAGGGATCGGCATTTGGCGTCGACGTGCCTCCGAGTCCCGCGGCTACCTGCGCGGTGTCTCGGGCTGGTGTCGACGAAGTCCTGGTCTGCGGCGCGGCACTCGCGCACGCAGTGGCTCCCGCAAGCAGGAAGCAGAATGAAACACGCATGTGAAGGACGTTCCTCCGAAAATGGATTCTGGGTCGGAATAAAGTACCGCAGTTACCAGCTGACTGTGGCGAGCTCCGCGATGCTGTCCGTGCAGAGTCCATCGACTCCGATCGCATGCAATCGTTTCCACTGTGAAGGCTCGTTTGCCGTCCACGCGATAACTCTCGCTCCGATCGAATGCACGCGATCGACGAGGTCTTCGTCGATAGAGTCGACTTCCTGCCACAAATCTTCCGCGGACGCGGCGATGACCGAGGCGGTGGGATCGATGTGCCGGGAGACCTCGAGAACGCCCGCCCTGATCGCCGGGAAAATGGTCTTGACGATCTTTACCACGCGGTGGTCGAATGAGTGCACGGCGCATGTTGCTTTTGATTCGCGGATGCAGCGTGTGACCAGCGGCTCGATGTTGCGCGCCTTGATCTCGACATACACGGTGGCCCTGTGGCCGATAACGTCGAGCGTTTCGTTGAGGGACGGAATACGCGTACCGTCAGAAAGAGGGAATCGCTCGAGCTCCGCTACCGATAACTCGGCGATGGCCTTCCGGGCAGGCATGTGTGGGTGCCTGGCGTGAACGACGGGATCGTGGTGAACGACGACAATCCCGTCCCGCGTCGCGTGCACGTCCAGCTCGATTCCATCGGCTCCAAGCTCGATGGCGCGCTCGAATGCGGCGAGCGAGTTCTCGGGATGGGTCTGGTGCGCGCCCCGGTGGGCGATCCGCTCGGGCGGGTTGCGGCGTGGACGTGCGGTCAGGTGTTCCTCGGGGTAGTAGCTTTGTGGTCGATGAGCGCGAAGCTATGAGCGCGAGCGTGCGCGGTCAATCGGCCTTAACGGCAGGGGGTCCGGAGCGTCTACCGGATGAGGCTCCATGACGCCAAGCGCCGAAGACAGGCCCGACGACACCGATATGGAGCTGATCAAACGCTGGAAGGCGGGCGACAGTCGTTCCGCCACCCGGCTGGTGGGGAGACACTCACAGGCCCTGGCGCGATTCGCGGCAAGTGTGGGTGAGCGGGACGAGATCGAAGAGCTGGTGCAGGACACGTTCGTTCGGGCATTCGCTTCGCTCGATTCGTTCAGGGGAGAGAGCTCGCTGAGGACCTGGCTGTTCACGATCGAGCGGAGGCTGATGCTCGATCGGCGGCGGGCCGAGCGACGGAGCAGGGAGACGGTGCCGATGGAGGAAGCGGAGCACGTCAGCGAGTACGGTGCTCTGGATTCGATGATCGCGGACGAAGCGCAGGAGAAGGTAAGGCAATCGCTCGAAGGGCTTTCGCCGACGCAGCGGGAAGTTTTCACTTTGAGGGTGCAGCAGGGTTTGTCATACAAGGAGATCGCGCTGGTCGTCGGCAGCACGGAAGGGGCTGCCAGGGTTCACTACCACAATGCGATCCAGACGGTAAAGGAGTTTTTGAGAGATGAATAAGTGCACTGAGCTCGACATCAAGGAAATGCTGCCTGATCTGCTGCACGGCGGCCTCGACGCACATGAGAGAGCGCGGGTCGAATCGCACATCGCGAGCTGTGTGGAGTGCACGGAGGAGCTGGAAGTTCTTCGGGCGGTCAAGTCGGCCGCGGTCTTCATTCCCGCGATTGACGTCCATCGTGTGGTCCGGCAGATACCGCCGTACCGGACGATCGTTCCTGCGCGTCGAGTTCCAGCTAGATCGCGCGTGGTATCGTGGCTGGTTGCGGCAAGCCTTGTCGTGGTCGTTCTCGGTGGCGGCTCGTTGCTGATGATTCAGCAGAAGCCCTCTGCTCAGCGCGACGTTGTGATACCCGATCGTCCGGATCAACAGGGTGCTACGTCGCGGCTTATGCTGCCCAAGCGCGTTCCAACCGTCGCGCAGAAACCACCGGTGGTGCTGGAACCGCATCCGCACGCTCTCGCCATGGCGACGGGCGTCGATGGCCTGAGCGACGGCAATCTGCGGCAGCTCATGAACGACATGAATGGTTTCGACGCGCTTCCAACAACCGAACCCGAGCCGGTGATCTCGGTGGACAACGGCGACGGTCTTGACCGGGGTTCAAGATGATCAAGAAACTCGCTGGACTTACCGCTCTGTCGGTCTTTCTCGCCGCGAGCGCGGTCAGCGCGCAGCCGGTGAATGCCCCGGCGAACCCGAACCGGGCGGCGCTGGAGCAGCAATTCCGCGAGCGATCGGCCAGGGTGGCGCAGCAGAAGCTCAGACTCACCGACGGCCAGCTCGCACAGCTCGAGGAATCCAATGCGCGCTTCGCCCCACAGCTCAATCAGCTGGTGGTGCAGGACCGCGATACGAGGCGTCAGCTTCGATGGGAGATGACCTCTGGAAATCAGGCTAACCAGCAGCACGTGAGCGATCTGCTCGACAACACGATGCGTCTGCAAAAGCAGCGTATCGCACTCGTCGAGGCGGAGCAGAAGGATCTGGCGCGATTCCTCACTCCCGTGCAGCGTGCGGGCTACCTGGCGCTCCAGGCCCAGTTCAGGAACCGCGCGCAGGAACTTGGCCGCGACAATGCCATTCAGCGCCAGGGATTCGGCCAGCGGCACGGAATGGATTCGCGCAGGCGTCCGGCGGGCAAACGCCTGCCATAGGCATTCGGCCGACAGTTCCGCTAAAATAACGTGGTATCGAGCTCTCGATCGCTCAGGTCGGGAGTTTTTTATCGGTGGGCGATCGTGTTTGGATCGTTGGGGTACTTCTTCGCACGCGACCTGCCGCTGCTCGAGATGTACATCTCGCGTGCAGGCTTCGGGGTTCTGATAGTTGGTGCAGCGCTGGTCCCGCTATTCATCTTCTATATACGACGGAAAGGCGCCACGAATTATCCTTAGCTAAATTGTGTGTGCGCCCGGGTGGCGGAATCGGTAGACGCACGGGACTCAAAATCCCGCGGCCTATGGCCTTACGAGTTCGAGTCTCGTCCCGGGTATATTCGGACTCCTATCGGTGACACTCCGCCGTGGAGGGGCGTTAGCGTTTTCTGCCGCGGCGATGCAATCGCGTGGTCCCTGGCTGCGCCGTCGGGGCACACTCCCACACCTTGATCCCCCCGCTGCTGACCCCTAGATTATTTAATTAATGGAAGGCTTCCTCTAATTAAAATGGAACGATATGGCGCCCCGACGCTATCGCATGGAGACCAGAGCAGCCGCAGTTGAACAGACGCGCCAACGTATCGTCGAAGCAACCGTGGCTCTTCATCGTGAAGAAGGGGTCCTCGCTACGAGCTGGGAGGACATCGCGAAACGGGCAGACGTAGCGCTCGGCACTGTGTACCGGCACTTCCCGTCACGCGACGCGCTTGTGAAAGCCTGTGGCAAGGAGGTCAGTGCCATCATCCAGCCCGCCAAGCCCGAGGACGCTGAGCGAATCTTTGCCAATACGTCTTCCTTAGAGGCGCGTATAGGACTGCTCATCGATGAGCTCTTCGCGTTCTATGAGCGGGGTAGTGCGTTTATCGAACTGCAATTACGCGAAGGGCAGCAGGTACCCGGGCTCGCTGCCTCTTCGGCACGACGGGACGCAGGCCGTGACTCTCTGGTGCGCGAGGCACTACGGGACGTGCGCGCCAATGAGCAGACCATTCACGTCGTGAGCGTACTAACGGACTTCCCCGTCTGGAAGTCGCTAGACGTGCGCGGAGTCGAAAAGGAGACGGCAGCGGCCACGATGAAGGCGCTTCTGCTGGCCTACCTGACCAAAGTCCGACGTACAAAAAACGTCGCGCTGTCCCCCACAAAAAGTGTCCCGAAAAGAACCTGATCGGTCACCCCATTACTCGCGTACATAGGGAGGATGAAGAAATGCAAACCATCATGGATCGTCTCGTTGTCGCTCCGGAGGAGGGTAAGGAAGTCAATCTCGGCGGGCTGGGAGTTGTCTTCAAAATCTCGGGCGAGGAAACCGGTGGAGCGTTTTCGGTCGTGGAGCACCCGATGGAGCCCGGAAGGCTAGTCCCACCACATACGCATCTGAATGAAGACGAGCTATCGTTTGTCCTGGAGGGAGAATTTGGGGCGCGCGTTGGTGACCGGGAGATCAAGGCAGGGCCCGGCAGCTACATATTCAAGCCCCGAGGTGTCCCCCACACGTTCTGGAATGCTGGGCCGGGGCCGGCTAGGCTGCTGGAGATAATCTTCCCCGCAGGTTTCGAAAAGTTTTTCGAAGAGCTTGGAGCACTGGTTGCGGCGGACCCTCCTCTCGGTTACGACGCGTTTGCGGAAAGACGGGCGGAGCTGGCTTCGAAGTACAATCAGGTTTTTCACACGGAGTGGATTCCGGAGCTCAAGAAGAAATACGGCTTGAAAGTGCTCGGGGAAGCGTAGGCTTTAGGGCCCGGCGACGGCAGACGCGCGTCTGGCGCTACCGCGACGTAACGCCCGATAATAGCGCACGGGGCGGACTCAAAATCCCCCAGCCCATGGCTTTACGAGTTCGAGCCTCGTCCCGGGTATACCTTTCAGGACAGCACTACACCTTCTTCGCAGAGTGGAAGTATGAAGCTACGGCTTCGCGCGGATCTGATATCGGCTGTCCTCACTTCCTTGATCCTTGCGTCGTGCCATAGCGGCGATCCGATCGGCACTAATCCGCCGCCGTCCGGTCCGTCGTGGACCAGCGTTCCGAGCGGGACGCCTTACCCTCTCAACGCGGTTTGGGGCTCGTCAGCATCCGACGCCTGGACCGTCGGTGGATCGGGCGGTGTCGCGGTGATCCTCCATTACAACGGCACGAGCTGGGGATCGAGTTGGGTGAGCCCCTCATCCGCAGCGTGGTACATGCTTGGTGTATGGGGCACATCGGCGTCGGACGTGTGGGCTGTTGGCTATAGCGCGGGGGCGGGCGCGGCCCTCCATTACGACGGTACCTCCTGGTCGAGCATCCCTCCCGGAACATCGCAACTCCTGATCGGCGTCTGGAGCTCTTCGACGTCTGACGTCTGGGCCGTTGGCGGAGGGAATAGTGGAACGATTCTACATTTTGACGGCACTGCCTGGTCGACCATCACGACGGCTACGGTCCCGACACTGTTAGCGGTTTGGGGCAAATCCGCGTCCGATATATGGGCTGTGGGCATCACCGGAACGATCCTGCACTACAACGGCACCGTTTGGTCGAGTGTTCCGAGCGGGATAACCGACGACCTCGCCGGAGTTTGGGGCACCTCTGCATCCGATGTCTGGGCTGTTGGCGGAAACGCTGTTGGCGGTGGCAATGGCGGTATCATCCTTCATTACAACGGCACGACATGGTCGCGCGTCAGCAGCGGGACAGGCCAGGATCTCTACAGTGTGTGGGGTGCCTCCGCATCTGATGTCTGGGCCGTGGGCAACCGCGGGGTAATCCTCCATTTCGATGGGACCAGCTGGGTTAGCCGCATGCCGAGCGGGTCGTCCATATACCTCGACGGAGTGTGGGGTAGCTCTGCGTCCGACGTGTGGCTCGTTGGCGGCCAGGGCGCGATCTTCCACGGGCCGCCAGCTGGTTGACGCAATTGCGCGCTAATGCTCGCTCGGCGCTAGCGACGCAGCCCGCCAGCCGCGAATCCTCGACTTTGCGCGTTTGGTAAACCCGCGCACTCGGTCAGGCAGCTCGTCGAAGTAGGTGTAGAAGACAGGGGTCACGTACAGCGTCACCAACTGCGAAAACGCCAAGCCTCCAACGACGGCGACGCCGAGTGGACGACGTGATTCCGCGCCGGCTCCGGTGCCGAGCGCTATCGGCAGCGTCGCCATCAGTGCGGCGAACGTGGTCATCATGATTGGACGGAATCTGACGCTCGCCGCGTGCACGATCGCCTTCTCCGGCGTAATGTGCTGCGTGCGCTCCGCCTCGAGCGCGAAATCGATCATCATGATGGCGTTTTTCTTCACGATTCCGACGAGCAATATCAGTCCAACGAATCCGTAGACGTCCAGCGGCATCTTGAAAAGCAGCAGCGCGAGCAGCGCTCCGAACGCGGCGAATGGGAGTCCAGTAAGGATCGTTGCCGGGTGAATGAAGCTCTCATACAGAATGCCCAGCACCATGTAGATCACGAAGATCGCGAGAATGAGCAGAGCTAGCAGACCTTGCTGGCTCGCCTGAAATGCTTGCGCGGTTCCGGAGAAACTCATCGTGACTGTCGACGGAACTGTGATCGCCGCGGCGGCCTCGACCGCGGACGTCGCCGCACCAAGCGCAACGCCCGGTCGAGTATTGAACGCGATCGTAACTGCCGGAAGCTGGCCGGCGTGCGTGATCGACAACGGACCGACACCCTGGGTAATCGTTGCTACGGCGCTCAGGGGCACCAGATCACCCTTCTGGGAGCGCACGTACAACATTCTCAGCGCGTTCACATCCTGCTGGAACTGCGGCAGCAGCTCCATGATCACCATGTACTGATTGTTCGGCGTGTAGATCGTCGACACCTGTCGCGATCCGTATGCGTCGTAAAGAGCGCTCTCGATCTGCTGCGCGGATACACCCAGCGATGCAGCGCGATCACGGTCGATCGCGACGTTCACTTCAGGATTGGCAATCTGGAGGTCGCTGGTAACATCCTGGATCTGAGGGATGTCGCGCATCCGCGCCTCCAACCTCTTGGCGGACGTGTCGAGTACGCCGATGTCGGTGCCTTGCAGAGTGAACTGATACTGGCTCTTGGCTGGGCGCCCACCGATCTGAATCGCGGGAGGCACCTGCATGAACACGTTCATGCCAGGAACGCTCGACAATTTTGGCCGAAGCTCGGCCACGATCTCATCCGCGCTCAGTCTTTGGCCGCGCGGTTTCAATCCAAGAAAGATTCTCCCCTGATTGCCGCTGCCGCCGCCGCCACCTCCGACGGAAGACATGAAGCCGGCGATATTGGTGTCACGCGCGACTATCGCCGCGATCTGCTGCTGATGCGACACCATGTCCTTGAAGGACGTGCCCTGTGCGGCTTCCGTTGTCGCGATTATCTGGCCCGTGTCCTGAGTGGGGATGAATCCAGTCGGGACGAGTTTGAACAAGATGACCGTGCCGAACAGCACGGCGATCGAGAACACGAGCGCGATGAACCGGTGCACCATCACCCACTCGAGACTCGACTCGTAGCGGTTGAGTATTCGCGTGTACACCCGCTCGGAGGCGTTGAACAGGCGTCCGTGAGTGTGCGAAGGGGGCTTCAGGAATCTGCTCGCCAGCATTGGCGTCAGGGTCAGCGAGACGAATCCGGATACGAGGATTGCCGTCCCGATAGTCACCGCGAATTCGTGAAACAACCGGCCGAGAATTCCACCCATGAAAAGGAGGGGGATGAAAACGGCGGTGAGCGAGACCGTCATCGCGAGGATCGTGAACCCGACTTCAGCGGATCCCTCGAACGAGGCCTTAACCGGATCCTTACCCATCTCCATGTGTCGGACGATGTTCTCGAGCATCACGATGGCGTCGTCAACGACGAAACCAACCGCGAGCGTGAGCGCCATCAGGGACAGGTTGTCGAGGGAAAAGCCCAACAAGTACATGACGGCGAATGTGCCAATGAGGGACATCGGCAAAGCAAGGCTGGGAATTATTGTCGCCGAAATGTTCCGCAGAAAAACGAAAATGACCATGATGACGAGGAACAGCGTCAGCATCAGCGTGAACTTCACATCTCCTACGGACTCCCCGATCGAAATCGAGCGGTCGTAAAGTGTGTGGATATCCACGCTCGGCGGAATCTGTTCGCGTAACGATGCAAACAGTGCTTTCACTCCGTTGGCCACCGCGACGGTGTTGGTCCCCGGTTGGCGCTGGATCGCCAGTACTACTGCGCGATCACCGTTGTACCAGCTCGCGACCTTGTTGTTCTCGACGTCGTCCAGCACCTGGCCGAGCTCATCCAGGTGAACAGGCGCGCCGTTTCTATAGGCGACGACCATCTGCCGAAACTGCTGCGCGTTCTGCAGCTGCCCATTGGCCTTGATGGTAGAAGCCTTGTTCAGGCCCCACAGGGTGCCGGTCGGCATGCTCACGTTTTGCGAGCCAATTGCCGACGCGACTTCATCGATGCCAATTCCGCGGTTGGCCAGCGACGTGGGATCGAGTTGCACCCTCACCGCGTACTTCTGCCCACCGAAGGCCTGGACCTGCGCGATTCCCGGCACCATCGATATCCGCTGCGCCATGAACGTCTCGCCGTATTCGTCGAGCTGTGACAGCGGCATCGTTTTGGATGTCAGCGCGAAATAAATGATCGGCTGATCCGCGGGATTCACCTTCCTATAGGAAGGTGGGAGAATTCCCAGCGGCAGGCTGCGCAAAGTCTGTGAGATCGCGGCCTGAACGTCCTGCGCCGCCGCGTCGATGCTCCGGTCGAGAGAGAACTGGATCGTGATCGACGTGGATCCGAGCCCGCTCGACGACGTCATGTTATCGATTCCGGCGATCGTCGAGAACTGCTTTTCGAGCGGCGTGGCCACCGCTGCGGCCATCGTCTCCGGACTTGCTCCGGGAAGATTCGCGTTCACCTGAATGGTGGGGAAATCGACCGTTGGAAGATCGCTGACGGCGAGTCGCGTGTAGGAGACTCCGCCGAAGAACAGAATTCCGATCATGACGAGCGCCGTCATCACCGGCCTTCGGATGAAGAGTGCCGTCATCGGGGCGCCCCTTTGACGGTGACTTTCGACCCGGGTATCAAACGCGATTGACCATCCACCACGACTCTCTCTCCCTCCTTCAATCCGCTGGAGATGACGGACAGAGAATCGACGGTGCGCGAGACCTGCACCGGCCGCTGCTTCGCGGTGCCCGCGCTATCGATGGTATATACGTACGTGCCCTGCTGCCCGGTCATCACCGCGGGAGCTGGGAGCGTAAGTGCGTTTGGATCGACGAAGAGCTGCAAAGCGACGTTGGTGTACTGTCCGGGCCAAAGCGTTGCTTCCGGGTTGTCGAACCTTGCTTTCAGCAGGACCGTGCCGGTTGTGGAGTCCACATTGTTGTCGATGAACGCGAGAGTCCCCATGAGAGGCACTCCCGATCCTTCGGACGGAGTCGCGCGGACCTGGAGCGCGTTGCCTCCGCGATAGTATTTCTGGATGTCGGGAAGCTGGCTTTGCGGGATGGCGAATCTCACCAGAATCGGCTGTATCTGATTGATCACCACCAGCGGTGGATTGCTGTTCGCCTTCACCAGATTTCCTTGCCGGACGAGCAGGCTTCCCGTTCGACCCGAGATTGGCGCTCGAATCGTGGAGTTGGCGACGTCGAGCGCGGCCTTTGACACGTTAGCCCGATCCGCCGCGACAGTTGCCGCAGCAGAGGCGGCTGTCGCCTCGGCCTGGTCAGCCTGTGACCCGGTCACGTAGCCTTCCTTGACCAGCGCCGCGTATCGCGCCGCGTCTCGATGGGCATTTGCGGCCTGCGCTTCATCACGAGCCAGTTGGGCTCGAGCTTGCTGGAGGAGCGCTACATAGGGCCGCGAATCGATCTCAAAGAGTAACTGGCCAGCCTGTACCGGCTGTCCCTCGGCAAACGTAACCCGATTCAGTATTCCGTTGACCTGCGCTTCGACGGCGACCGTTTGCATTGGCTCCGCAACGCCGTTCGCAGTGACGACGTACGGGACGCTGGTCCGCTTGACCGTCGTCACACTCACGGGAACACTGGGCTGACGCGGCGGGTCGGACTTGGAACATGCCGCGGCGAACCACACCGCGAACGCAATTCCACTGAAAATGCGCACCAAAGGTGCCGCGAGAGAACGCGAGCTGAACACGGTCATGGACGAACTGTATCGGGGGGTTGTCGAGACACCAGTGTATCGGGAGTGAACGAAAAAGGCGTGTCGCCTCGCACACCGAGCACGCCGGTGTCGCGGGCGAGCTGTGCGAGTGAGGTATACCATTGCCACCGTGATTGAACCTGCTGGGCCCTTGCGCTCGCCAGCGCGGTCTGGGCGGAAAGAAGATCTATGATGCCGCCGACGCCTTCGCGGTAACGTCCCGCCGCGACCTGCACCGACTGTTGAGCGCTGGCCAAAAGATCATCGGCCGTTGCGACGCGCTGCTCGGCGGTCTGAAGCGCGTAGTATGAGACGAATACCTGTGTCACTACTTGCTGGCGCGTTTGATCCGCGAGCGCGGAGATCGCTTCCGCCTGCGCGCGTGCCGCGCCCACGTCATACTGGCGCGAGAACCCATTGAAAAGCGGAATCGCCAATCCGAGCGTGACGCCATATGAGGGTCCAGCGAAAGTCGAAGGGCTCGAGTAAGTGCGAGCAGCGTTGCTTCCCAACGTCAGGGATGGAAGCTCCGCCGATCGCGCCACACGGACCTGCGCGGCGGCAGCAGCGGCTTGGGCGCGTGCTGCGGCGAGGTCGGGCCTGTTGCGCAACGCCGCGTTGATCACGCTGTCCACGCTGAGTGAAATGATTCCGACCGGGATCGTAAAGGGCATCGGTGCGAGATCGAACGGCAGGTTGGCGGGAAGACCGAGTGCAGCGGCGAGACCTCCGCGTGCGGCCTGGAGATTTCCCTGCGTCGTCTCGAGATTGAGCTGTTCCTGTGACAACGCGGTTTTCGCCTGCAACACGTCCGCTATCGTGGCCAAGCCGACCTTGAACCGTTGCTGCGCGGCGTTGAGATTCGCGCGCGCCTCGGCAATCGCCGACTGCTCCGCGCCAAGAAGGGCGACGGTCGCCATGTACGTGAAGTACGCGGCTTCGGCCTGCAAGACGATGTTTTGGAGCGTGGCGTTGTGAGAGAGACTCGCGGCGAACATAGTTTGACGAGCCCTCTCGATCGATCCCGATCGGCCGCCGAAGTCGGCAAGCAGATAATTGAGGGTGAGCGACGGTCCGTACTCACTGCGCGTTCCAGCGGGCCGAGTGCCCGTCGCGGGCGACTGGATTCGGGAGAGGGTTGCGGTGGCGTTGATCGATGGGTAGTACTGGCCGCGCGCTGAGCCGAGGAGATCGGCTGACGCTCGGGCCTGCGCCCATGAGGCGCGCGTCGCCGGATTGTTTCGCAGTGCCAGATCCACGACGTCACCGAGCGCGAGCTGCTGGATGCGCTGCACGAGATCGGGCGGTACGGCCAGAGCGGTCGCCGCGGTTATCAGAGGTTCCGGCTTGATTGCCCCGGCGGGTGCCTTCCATGGAACGTTCGGAGCAGGTGGCGCTCCAGGGGCGCCGTTCACGCTCGGGGGGCCCATTTCGCATCCCCACAGGGTCAATATCGACGCACAAATAGTAGTTTGAAGAATTCTGTTGAGGCGAGACATTACACCGAATACGGAGTTCAGAGTCATTCTGCTGGTTTTGTGGCCCGCCCGCATTCACTAGATTTGCGGATTGCACCGACACTTCAGAGGCCAATGACGAAGTATAAGTTCGCCAAAGTCCCGCCGCGCGGCGAAGCGATCGAATTCAAGAACGGCGCGCTCAAGGTTCCCGATCGTCCAATTGTTCCGTTTGTGGAAGGGGACGGCACTGGGCCCGACATCTGGCGTGCATCGGTTCGGGTGTTCGACGCCGCCGTTGAACGGGCTTACGGTGGGCAGCGCGCTGTCGCCTGGATGGAAGTTTTCGCCGGCGAGAAATCGTTTCAGCAGCACCAGGACTGGCTGCCCCAGGAGTCGGTTGACGCGATGCAGGAATTCCGCGTCTCGATCAAGGGTCCGCTCACGACACCGGTAGGCGGCGGAATCCGTTCGCTCAACGTCACCCTGCGGCAAGTGCTCGACCTCTACGCGTGCATTCGTCCCGTCCGGTATTTCGAAGGTGTCGGTGCTCCCGTGAAGGAGCCCGAGAAGGTCGACATCGTGATCTTTCGCGAGAATACCGAAGACGTCTACGCCGGCATCGAATGGAAGGCTGGCTCTCCCGAGGCGGAGAAGCTGGGCGCTTACCTTCGGAAAGAGTTCAATAGCCAGATTCGCGAGAAGTCCGCCCTCGGTGTCAAGCCGATGTCGGAGTTCGGGTCGAAGCGGCTGGTGGAAATGGCGATCCGCTACGCCATCGAAAAATGCAGGGAGTCCGTGACGCTGGTGCACAAAGGCAACATTATGAAGTTCACGGAAGGCGCCTTCCGTGACTGGGGCTACGAAGTCGCCCGCGAGAAGTTCCCCGACGATACGTGCACGGAGGCGGGGCTCGCCAAAGGTGGACCGACCGCCCGCGCGGATGCCGTCGTGATGCGCGACCGCATCGCGGATTCAATGTTCCAGCAGCTGCTCCTTCGTCCGGCCGAGTACTCGGTGATTGCAACGCCGAATCTGAACGGTGATTACTTGTCGGACGCCGCCGCCGCCCAGGTCGGTGGCCTCGGAATCGCGCCCGGCGGCAACGTCGGCGATGGCGTGGCCGTATTTGAGGCAACGCACGGCACCGCTCCGAAATACGCGAACCTCAACAAGATCAATCCCGGCAGTGTCATTCTCTCTGGAGTGATGATGTTCGAGTACATGGGTTGGAATGAGGCTGCGAAGCTCATCGTCAACGGAATGGAGAACGCAATCAAGTCGAAGCGCGTCACCTACGATCTCGCACGCCAGATGCCCGGCGCGACGGAAGTCTCGACGTCCGGGTTTGGCGATCAGGTGATCGCCGGGATGAAGAGCTAGATAGTGCTCTCCGTAAGTGTCAACTCGGTCAATCCGGCGGAAATCGGCACGGCGCTTTTGGTCGTCGCTCTCGCTGAGAATCCGACCCTCGCCGGAATCGCCGGCCTCGACGCTGCGACGCAGGGTGCGCTAAGCCGGATCATCGAGAACAAGGATTTCCGTGGATCGCGGGATGAGACGCTTCACCTCACCGGCGTCGCGAAAGGGCCGCGACGACTATTCCTTATCGGAATGGGCACTGTCACCGAACGCAAGGCGTCGTTTCGGCGAGCCGCCACGCTTGCCGCGCGCAATGCACAAAGGCTTGGCGTCGGCGAACTGGTGTGGTACTCCGGTCAGATCTCACCCGATGAGACCGAGGCCATAGCCAGTGGACTGATTGCCGGCGCGTGGGAGTACGCGGACCTCAAGTCGCCAGTACCAGAAGCTGAACGAAAGAACCCTCTCGAGAAAGCGACAATCATCACCAGCAACACCGACGACAGCCGTCGGGGTCTGGCGAGTGGTCAGGCGATAGGCGCTGGTCAGAGTCTGGCGCGAACCCTCGCAATGATGCCCGGCAATCTCTGCACGCCGGAGTACCTGGCGCAGACAGCCACGGACATCGCCAAGCGTTATGGAATGGGAATCAACGTTCTTGGCCGAAGGGAGATGGAAGCGGAGAACATGGGTTCCTTCCTCGCGGTTGCGCAGGGAACGCCCCAGGACCCCAAGCTGATCACCCTCGAGTACAAGGGCGGCAAGCCGAACGCGAAGCCGGTGGTGCTGGTCGGGAAGGGGCTTTGCTTCGACAGCGGTGGAATTTCCATCAAGCCCGCACAGGGAATGGAATTCATGAAGTTCGACATGTGCGGAGCCGCCGGCGTGCTCGGCACCTTCGAAGCGATCGGACAGATGAAGCCTGAGGTGAACGTCGTAGGCATCATCGGCGCGACGACGAACATGCCGTCGGGCACGGCGATGAATCCCGGAGACGTTGTAAGGGCGCACAACGGCAAGTCCATCGAGATCATCAACACCGACGCGGAGGGGCGGCTCGTGCTCGCGGACTGCCTTTCCTACGCGAAGCGATTCCAGCCGGATGTCGTGATCGACGCCGCCACGCTGACGGGCGCCTGCGTCATCGCGCTCGGTCATAGCGCGAGCGGGGTTTTCTCGACAGACGACGCGCTGATCGCGGAGCTGCTCGCCGCCGGCAAACGCGCGGGAGAGCCCGGCTGGCCATTGCCGCTCTGGGACGAGTACAAGGAACTGATCAAATCCGATGTCGCCGACATAAAAAACTCGGGCGGTAGGCCCGCGGGAGCGACGACGGCGGCGATGTTTCTCAAAGAGTTCGCCGAGGGTTACACCTGGGCCCACCTGGATATCGCGGGAACCGCCTACTCCGAAACGGACCTGGTGACGATTCCAAAAGGACCGACGGGAGTTCCAACGGGTACCTTCATCGAGTTCATTCGCGGGAGAGCACGCTGAAAAAGTGCACGGGGCGCAGGCTCAGCCCAGCCCGCCTCGGCCTTCTGGCCGGGGCGATTTTGTACGCGGGCGTTTCTCCCATCCATGCTCAAGTGGTGACGCCACCGGTCAGTCAGGTGCCAATCCCTCCGAAGCCGACCACGGATTCTGTCGCTGATAGCGCGCGCGTCAAAGTAGACAGCGCCAAGGTGAAGATCGATTCCATCAAGGCGCCCATCGGAAGGTTTGCCGATCCCCTCACCTACGAGATCGGACCACAGTATGACTGGAACCGCGCCCAGCTCTTCGCGACCGGCGCTCTCACGCTGGTCGACCTGCTCGACCGGATTCCGGGCATCACGACTTTCCGATCCGGGTGGCTCTCTACTCCTCAGACCGCAACGTTCAACGGTGACTTCCGCCGGGTAAGGGTCTTTTACGATGGCCTGGAGATCGACAATCTCGACAACACCACCGGCGGTGTGCTCGATCTTTCGACGATTCAGATCTGGACCCTCGAGCATCTGACCATCGAGCGAAGCGCGAGCGAGCTGCGATTGGATATGCGGAGCTGGCGCGTCGATAACACGGATCCCTACACCCGCGTCGACGTCGCCACCGGAAACGAGGACACCAATCTCTACCGCGGCTTCTATGGAAAGCGCTACGACAATGGCGGGGTGCTTCAGCTCGGAGGACAGCAGTACGGAGTTGCCAGCCCGCGATTCTCGGGAAGTGGCGATGCGCTGTCTCTGCTCGGCAGAGTGGGAATTGCTCGCAAAGGGTGGAGCATCGACGGGTTCGTCAATCGGCTGCGCGCTACGCGCGACATCGAGCGTGCTGCCCTTGGGAGGCCTCCAATATTGTCGCTCGACGAAACGACAACGAACGCGTACGTCCGGGCAGCAGTCGGCGCCGCGAGCGGGGGACCGTGGGCACAAGTCACGGTCGCATCTCTCGCCTTCAAGGGGACCACCGGCCCGGATCGCAAGGTCTCGGCGACGAGTCAGCCGGACACTCTCGAGCGAAGAAGATTGGAGAACCAATACAACGTCAGCGGCGGCTACACGGCTGGACCCGCGCGACTCGAGATCAGCGACCGGCTGCGAGCCAGATCGGGCACGAGCACGAACTCGATTTCGGGAAGGCTCGATCTTGCGACGCGATTGGGGCTGCTCAGTGGATTCGCTGAGCACGACGGATTCCACGGCACGACAAACGCTGACGTGGGCGCGCGGCTGCAGCCGGTGCCATTCCTCGCGTTGTCGGGGTCGGTCGCAACGTCGAAGCCCAACGGCGGTCCGGCGTCCGCTCTCGCGAGCACTACCACCTTTCGAGGCGAAGCCGGGCTCCGGGTTTTGGGACCGTGGATCTCGGCTGGGATGATCACCACGAACAAGACTCAGGGGCTGGCACCTCTTGTGTACGACACGCTGCTTTTCCCGACGCCGGCCGGTCGCGCCACAGCCCGGACCATTTCGATTCGTGGGCCTCTCGGACGCGGATTTGGAATCGATAGCTGGTTTGCCAGCTGGGACCAGGCTCGTGATTACCTGCCGCAATACCAGAGCCGGTCCGAGATCAACTTCACGAACAACTTTTTGAAGCGTTTCCCGAGAGGCGACTTCGAGGTTCACGCCGCCGGCATCTTCGAGTATCGGGAGAGCACGATCTTTCCGCTTGCCGCCGGGGATGTGCGCACCCCCGCGGCAAAGACACTATCCGCTCTGCTGGAATTTCGGATTTTGCGGGCGGTCATCAGCTACCAGCAGAGAAACATCCTGGGCTACCCGTACTCCGTGATCCCCGGATTCGATATGCCGCGAGTGCTCGCGATCTACGGAGTCAGATGGGATTTTTGGAATTGACAAACCTGTTGTCGTTCCGTAAGATAGCCCACCTTACATGATATCCAGCATGACTGGTTTTGGCGCGGCGGATGGGTTGGTTGGCGACGCGCGCGCGACGGTCGAAATCAGGACGGTCAATCACCGGTTCTTCAGTCCGAACCTCAAGCTTCCGGCAGCCTTTGGGCGTTGGGAAGGCGAGATCAGGGAGCTGCTTCGCCAGAAGATCGCCCGGGGTCATGTGACGCTCACCGCGCGCATCGATCGGGATTCGACGGCTCCCGTGATAGATGAGACGCGACTGGCGCACTACCTCACTGCACTGAAAGCGCTCCAGAAAAAGCACAAACTTGCGGGCGAGGTGGACCTCTCCACGCTTCTTCGATTACCCGATGTAATTTCAGCTCCGAGCGATGAAATCGAGCCCCGTGATGGGGAGGCGCTGGTGAAGCTGGTCGCGAAAGCGGCCGACAATCTCACGGCCATGCGCAAAGCGGAAGGAGCTCAGCTCTCGGGTTTTCTGCTCGAGCGCCTGGATGTAATCGAATCGAGACTGGCCAGGACTGAAAAGAGGGCTCCCGTCCGGCTCACGGAGCAGCACGACCGGATAAAGCGCACGGTGGGTGAGCTGATTGGCGGAGCCGGCGCGGATCCTCAAAGGATCGCTCAGGAAATCGCGATCCTCGCCGACAAGCTCGATGTAGCGGAAGAGCTGGACAGATTCAGGTCGCATCTGTCAGCGTTTCGAGACACGACTGAAGCGAAGACGAGCGACCCGGTGGGGAAGCGTCTCGGTTTCATACTGCAGGAGATGGTGCGTGAGGCGAACACCATCGGCAGCAAGGCCAACGACGCCCCGATACTCGAAGATGTGATCGCCATCAAGGAAGAGCTCGAGCGCATCCGCGAGCAGGTCGAGAACCTCGAATAATGCCTTTCCCGATCATTCTTTCCTCGCCTTCGGGCGGCGGCAAGACGACGATCGCGCACCAGCTTCTGGCTGGCAGACAGGACGTCGGTTACTCTGTGTCGTGCACGACGCGGCCCCCGCGCGACGGAGAAGTTGACGGCCGCGACTACCACTTCAGGTCACCCGAGAGCTTCCGCCGGGACCAGGCAGCTGGCGAGTTCGCGGAATCAGCGGAGGTTCACGGGCACTTGTACGGCACGCTGAGGTCGGAGGTCCAGCGGGTCCTCTCGGAAGGCAGGCACGTCATCATGGACATCGACGTGCAAGGGACGAAGCAGTTTGTTACCGCATTTCCCGAGTCGGTGCTGATTTTCATCCTTCCGCCATCGGCCGAGGCGCTGGTGGAACGCCTTACCGCCAGGGGCACCGAGGATCCCAAATCCCTGATTCGACGATTGAGAAGTGCCAAAGACGAGCTCAAAGCGGTAGATTTGTATCCGTACGTCGTTGTCAACGATCGAATCGATTCGGCGGTGGCTGCGATATCCAGCATAATCGACGCGGAAGGCGTCAAGCGCTCCCGGAACCGCCGGCCCCTTGCTGCACGCATCAGAGAGCTCGAGGACGGTATCCAGCGCGCCATAGATCATTATTCAGCGAGGAAGTAAATGCAGGTTTTCATCCCGAACGAAGTCGCGAAGCACGCGACCAACAAGTATCTGGGAGTTCTGGTCGCCGCCAAGTATGCGCGCGTGCTCAATGAATTCCCGCGCGATCGCTCGGCCCCGGGTGAGAAGAAGCTGACAACTCGCGCGCTTGAAGAGCTCACCGAGGGTGAAGTCGAGTATCGCGTCATCCCGCGCCGGCGCACGGAGTAGGTACCGCGCGTCCCTTCGCAGCTAATCGGATCCTCCTCGGTGTAACCGGGGGCATCGCCAGCTACAAGTCAGTGTGGCTGGCGCGCTTGCTTACGCAGGCAGGAGCTGAGGTCGACGTCGTGATGACTCGCGGCGCACGCGAGTTCGTTGGGCCGATCACGTTCGAAGCAGTTACGGGCCGGCCAGTGCACACGGAGATCTTCGGTCCTGGCCACGCGCTGGACCACATCAGACTCGCGCGGGAGGCAAGGATCATTGTCGTCGCTCCAGCGACCGCTGATTTCGTCGGTCGAGCCGCGCACGGTCTCGCCGACGATCTGCTCACCGCCTGCCTCCTCGCCGCGCAATCGACGGTTCTGCTCGTCCCCGCGATGAACGACCGGATGTGGGCGCATGCGCAGACTAAGCGCAACGTCGAGCACGCGCGATCGCTCGGTTATGAAGTTCTCGAGCCGGCCGAAGGTCCTTTGGCGGTCGGAGAGGGAAGCGGGCCCGGTCGAATGCCGGAACCGGAGGAGATCATGAGCCGGATTGGACGCTTGCTCGAAACCAAGTCGTCCCTGTCGGGCAAACAATTCGTGGTCACGGCCGGCGCAACGCGCGAGCCGATCGATCCCGTTCGATTCATCTCCAATCACAGCAGCGGAAAGATGGGAGTCGCAATCGCGCGAGCCGCGTGGCGGCGGGGAGCCGATGTAACGCTCATTGCCGGCCACATAGACATCCCGCTGCCGGGCGAGCTTACGACGGTGAAAGCCGAAACGGTCGAAGAAATGTCGAAATGCGTGGCGAAGGCGTTGCCTTCGGCCGACGTGCTGGTGATGGCCGCCGCTCCCGCCGACTTTCGGCCTGCGGAGAAGGCGAACGTGAAGATCAAGAAAGGCCGGGGCGCGGCGACGATTGGCCTCGAGCAGACCGAGGACATTCTCAAGTCGACCATCCCGAGGCGGAAGAAACGGAGTTTGATCGTGGGCTTCGCGCTGGAGACTGGGGATGGGCTTACGAATGCGCGCGAGAAGCTCAAATCCAAGGATCTCGACATGGTGGTCCTGAACGACGCGACCGAGCCTGGCGCGGGCTTTGGCGTCGACACGAATCGAGTCACACTCATCGACCGCGCCGGAACAGAGGAAGAATTGCAGCTGATGTCGAAGATCGATCTCGCCGAGGTGCTTCTCGACCGCATAGAAGAGAAGCTGAATGGACGCTAAGGAGCTTTTGCGGCGGTATATCGAGCAGCGTCGCGAGCTCGGTGAGTCGGAGCTGGTGCTGGATCGCCTGAAGGTCGAGGACGTCTTGCGTGTGATCGGAGCTGCGGGAGCGCCGCAACCCTCGCGACCCGCGTCGGCGGCGTCTCTCACACCGCGAAAGTTCGATGCGTCGGACACACGGGACTGGCGAACCTCGCTTCGCGATGCTGGCGTGAATGTTGACACCCCACCCGTGGCGGCCGCGCTCCCGATCGACACGCGGGCAGAAACCGAATCGCCCTCAGTCACACCCACGGACGACATGGCTTTCAAGAAAGGCATTGTCGTAGCATCCAATGATGCGGATGTGATACCTGACGCGATTCTCAAGCTTCGCTCGCTCGACGAGATAGCCCAGAAGGTGAAGAAGTGCACCCGCTGCCCACTCTACGAGACCGCTACCAACGCGGTAGCCGGCGAGGGCGATCCGCACGCGCAGCTGGTATGCGTGGGGGAAGCGCCTGGCGCAAAGGAGGATGAGACCGGACGGCCTTTCGTCGGGCAGGCCGGGCAGCTTCTTACTAAAATCCTGGCGGCGATCGATATGACGCGGGAGCAGGTATTCATTTGTAACGTGCTGAAGCATCGTCCCCCGGGTAATCGGAATCCCCGCCCCGAGGAAGTAGAAGCCTGCAGTCCGTACCTGATCAGGCAGCTGGAACTCATCAAGCCGAAAGTGATTGTTGCTTTTGGAACCTTCGCTGCGCAAACTCTTCTGAACACAAAAACTCCGCTCGGTCAGCTCCGTGGGCTCGTCCACAAGTACCACGGCATACCGCTAATCGTCACCTATCACCCCGCCGCGCTGTTACGCAATCCGGCCTGGAAACGCCCCACTTGGGAAGATGTCAAGCTCGCCCGTAGAATTCTCGATAGCGCCCCCCGTTCGTGACCCATACAAGGATCGACGGCCACCGTACTCCGAAGACGCGGAGCAGGCGGTGTTGTCGGCGATGCTCATGGATCCCGACGCAATCATGCGCGCGACCGAGTTCCTCGATGACACGATGTTCTACCGCGAGGGCCACCGGCGAATCTTTCGCGCCATGGCCGCGCTCTCGGACCGCGGTGATGTAGTAGATCCGCTCACGCTCTCCGAGGAGCTGCAGCGCGCGGGGTCACTCGAGTCGAGCGGCGGCAAGGATTACATCGGATTTCTCGTCGACGCGGTTCCCACCGCGGCAAACGTCGAGTATCACGCCAAGATCGTTCGTGAAAAGGCACTTCGCCGGCGCCTCATCGAGGTCTCAACTGCAATCGTTGCCGAGGCGTTCGAATCGGCGTCCCCAGCGACCGAGCTGCTGGACGAAGCCGAGCACAAGATCTTCGAGGTCAACCAGAGTCGCGGGTCCGAAGGCTTCATGCGCATCAAGGAGCTCCTCTGGCCCACCATGGAACGAATCGAGGAGATTCAACGCGGAAGCGGTTCGATTACGGGTGTGGCGAGCGGGTTCAAGGATCTGGACGAGCTCACGGCAGGTTTCCAGCCGTCGGATCTCATCATCGTGGCCGCCCGTCCGTCGATGGGAAAAACCGCTTTTGTGCTCAACATCGCCCAGAACGCCGCGCTCGATCACAATGTCCCAGTCGCGTTTTTCTCTCTGGAAATGAGCAAGGAGCAGCTCGTTCAGCGGCTTCTGACTTCCGAAGGCCGCGTAGACGCGCAGCGGCTACGGAAAGGGAAGCTGCACGACGAGGAATTCGTGCGGCTCGGGCGTGCCGCGGGAATTCTGAGTCACGCGCCGATCTGGATCGACGATACGCCAGCGATGACGCTCCTCGAGATGCGCTCCAAGGCCCGGCGCCTCAAGATGGAGAACAACATCGGCATGGTCGTAGTGGATTACCTGCAGCTGATGCAGGGCCCGACCAACACCGAGAGCCGGCAGCAGGAGATCAGCTACATCTCGCGCTCGCTCAAGGCGCTCGCGCGTGAGCTGAGGATCCCCGTGGTAGCACTTTCCCAATTGTCGCGCGCGCCGGAACAGCGCACTGGCGAGAACAAGCGACCACAGCTGTCCGACCTTCGCGAGTCTGGCGCGATCGAGCAGGACGCCGATCTCGTGATGTTCATCTACCGGCAGGAGATGTACGAGCAGCCCGGAGCACTCGACAAGGACGGAAACTCGCTCGAAGGTCGCGCCGAGATCATCGTCGGCAAGCAGCGCAACGGACCGACGGGATTCGTGAATCTGTACTTCAACAAGACCTACACGCGCTTCGAGAATCTCTCGCCCCGCCTGACGCAGTGAGTCCGAAAGCAAAAACGGTATATCGTTGCACCAGCTGTGGCGCCGATCATCCAAAGTGGGCCGGCCGATGTGATGCCTGCGGAGAGTGGAACTCTCTGGTCGAGGAGATGGCAACCCGAACCTCGACTACTGCCTCCGGCCGGCGCATTTCCGGGCAGAGGTCAATGGCCGAGGGCGGAAGCGTCGCGCCGACTGTGCGGCTGCGGGACGTCAAAAGCTCCCAGGGCCGGCGACTAAAGACTGGAATCAAGGAGTTCGATTTCGTTCTTGGCGGCGGCATCGTGCCTGGCTCGATGGTTCTCGTTGGTGGAGAGCCGGGCATCGGTAAATCAACGCTTTTGCTGCAAGTCGCGGGAAAGCTCGAGGAGCTGGGTCACTCGACGCTGTACGTCTCCGGTGAGGAGTCCGCGCTCCAGGTGAAACTGCGTGCCGAGCGGCTGCACGGATCGGCCGAGAGTGTTTCCCTTCTCAATGAAACGCTGCTCGAGACCATTCTTGCAACCGCCGGATCGATGCAGCTCGACGCGATTGTCGTCGACTCCATTCAGACGATTTTTACGAGCGATCTCGAAGGTGCGCCGGGAAACGTGGGTCAGGTGCGTGAGTGCGCCGCGCGATTGATGCGCTTCGCGAAGGAAACCGAGACGACGGTGTTCGCGGTGGGCCACGTGACAAAAGGCGGAGGAATCGCCGGCCCAAAGACGCTCGAGCACATCGTCGACACCGTTCTCTACTTCGAGGGCGAGGGAATGCTGGAGCACCGGATCCTTCGGGCGACGAAGAACAGATTCGGCAGCGTGGATGAGATCGGCGTCTTCCGTATGACGGAAGAGGGCCTCATCGCCGTCGAGAATCCGTCCGAGCTCTTCCTCGGCGATCGGCTGAACAACTCGTCAGGCAGCGCCGTGACGGCCCTCCTCGAAGGATCGCGTCCCGTGCTCATCGAGATTCAGGGTCTCGCAACCAAGGCGGGCTACGGCACCGCGCAGCGGGTGAGCACGGGTTACGATGGGCGACGCCTCGCGTTACTTCTGGCTGTGCTCGACAAGCGCGCGGGCCTATCTTTCTCCCAGCTCGATGTGTTCCTCAATGTCGTCGGAGGGGTTCGGATGCAGGAGCCCGCTGGGGATCTTGCCGTCGCGAGTGCGCTCGCTTCGAGCGTCTACGATCGCCCGGTCGCGAATTCGGCTATCTTCCTCGGCGAGGTCGGACTGGGCGGCGAGATCAGGCCTGTTTCTCAGGCCGAACGCAGGCTCGGCGAAGCGGCGAAAATGGGAATGACGGTCGCTTACATGTCGGAGCGGGGAATCCCCAAACGCGGATCGCGCGGTCTCGAGGTTGTCGGCGTGCGCACGATCAACGATCTCTTCCGGCATCTTTTTCAAACGTAGATGAGACGCGACGTCGGTGTCATTATCGTCGCCGCCGGCAGCGGCTCGCGCACCGGGTCGCAGGAGCTGAAGCAGTTCAGATGGGTCGCCGGCAAGCCGATGCTGCTGCACAGCATTCAGACGTTCCAGGCGCGCACGGATGTGGCGATGGTAGTCTGCGTTCTGCCTCGTGAGTACGTTGGCGATCCGCCCCCGTGGATCTTTCAGAGCGACGCCGAGAGGCTGCTTCTCTCGGTCGGCGGCAGGGAGCGGAGCGAATCGGTTGCCAACGGATTGGAGGACCTCCCGAGCGAGTGTGAGATCGTGGTCATTCACGATGCCGCGCGGCCGCTGGTTACGAGCGAGACGATTGGACGCGTTATCGACGAAGCGCGTCAGGGTCACGGCGCCGTCGCCGCGATTCCGGTGATCGATACGCTCAAGCGAGTCGAATCCAACGGAAAAGTGGTCGAGACCGTCGATCGCTTTGGCTTGTGGCGTGCGCAGACGCCACAAGCCTTTCCGCGCAAGGCCATCGAGCGGGCGCACCGAGAAGCGCGCGAAGCCGATCGTATCGCGACGGACGATGCAGCGTTGTGCGAGCAGATCGGCTTGCCGATTGTTGTCGTGCGCGGAAGCGAGCGTGCCCAGAAAATCACCGAGGAAAACGATTTCGCGTTAGTGGAGGCGCTGAGTATCTTCCGCGAATGAAGCCGGAATCGATGGTCGTGCCGTTCTGGTCGCCGCAGGAGGTCGAGTATGCCATCAACGGAGCGCTCGCCCATCTCGCGGCCGGAAAAGTTCTGGCGTATCCGACGGAGACCGTCTACGGCTTCGGCGGGGCGGTGGATGAGCGTTCCGTGCAGCAGCTCGTGGCTCTCAAGGGCCGCGCGCCTGGCAAACCATTTCTTCTGCTCGTCGCGGCGAGCGATATGATCAACCGGCTCGGACTTCATTTGACTGGATATGCTTCGACGTTTGCTGCGCGCTTCTGGCCAGGTCCGCTGACGCTGGTGCTGCCTGGCGGAGAGAAGCGCGTACCGGACACACTGCGGGGACCGGAAGGCGGAGTAGCGGTACGGTGGACACCGCACCGCTCGCTGGCGCGACTGATCCTCGCTCATGGGGACCCGATCACTTCTACGAGCGCCAATCGTCCTGGCGTACCTGCCGCAACTTCAGCCGACCAGATCGTCTCCCAATGGAGTGATGCCATAGGTCGCGGCACGCTTCACGTTCTTGATGGGGGAAGACTTCGCGACTCACAGCCTTCGACGGTCGTCGACTGCACGGGAAGACTTCCGCGAGTAATTCGCCCTGGCGCTATTCCGGCTGCGAAGTTGCGGGAGAGCGTTCCCGATCTCGTCGGGGACGCCTAAAGGATGAATCTGCTCTTTGTGTGCAGCGGCAACACCTGCCGCAGTCCTCTCACCGAAGCACTGGCGCGCAAGATTGCTGACCGTCGGGGACTCGAAGATCTGAACGTCTCCAGCGCCGGAACGACCGCCCAGGATAACGTCCCGGCCACTGATGAAGCGCTACTGGTGGGAATGGAGCGTGGTCTCGACCTCACTGGCCACCGGTCGCGGAAGCTGACGCCCGCAATCGTTTCCGAGGCGGATCTGATTTTCGTCATGACGCCGGGTCATCTGGAGCAGGTCAAACAGATGGGCGGTCGCGGCAAGGTGCACGTGATCGACGAATATGCGTCTGGCGTCCTCAATGCGGGAATCAGTGATCCGTACGGGGGCGACCTCGAGACCTACCGCAACACCGCCGACATCCTCGAAGACGAGCTCGAGAAGCTGTTTGACCGCCTCCAAAGCTGACAGCGGAAGTGAGATGACCAAGCGACCTGGGCGACTTGTGTTGCTCGGTCACCCGGTCAGCCACTCTCTCTCACCGGTTTTCCAGAACGCCGCGCTGCGGGCTTCCGACATTTCGCTGGTCTACGAAGCGCTCGATGTCACTGGTCGTGAGCTTCGCTCTGTTCTTCGCCAGCTGAAGGCTTCCAATGGCGCTGGAAACGTGACGATCCCGCACAAAATCGCCGTCCACGATCTATGCGACGAATTGACGGACTTGGCGGCGAAGGTCGGCGCTGTCAACACCTTCTGGTTCGACTCGAAAAAGCTTCATGGCGATAACACAGATGTCGGAGGATTCGATGCCGCGGCTCGGGCCCTCCTCGGCGGAGAGACGGCTGGTGCACGCGTAGTCGTACTCGGCGCAGGTGGTGCTGCCGCATCCGTTCTCGCTGCGATCGAGGACTGGCCCGAGGCCAAATTAACGGTTGTGGCTCGCCACGCCGAGCGAGCCGCCGCGCTTGCCAAACGCTTTCCGGATGTCGCCCGCGCCGAAAAGAGCGTGGAGCGTGGGCTGCGCGACGCCACATTGATCGTTAACGCGACGCCAGTGGGTCAGCAGGACGAGGAACACCCCATCGATGTCGCGCTCATTCCGAAATCGGCAGCGGTGCTGGATCTCGTGTACCGACGTGGGGGAACGCCATGGGTCAGGGCGGCCAGAGAGAACGGGATTCGCGCAGCGGACGGATTGCCGATGCTGCTGGAGCAGGGGGCCCTCGCGTTTCAGCGGTGGTTCGGCAAAGAACCGGACCGCGAAGCAATGCGGTTGTCCCTGCTCTAGCCCAGAGACGCTCGGCGGCCTGGATTCGCGAGCGCTGCTCTGGCGCCCTCGACCTCCTCCTTCCTCGCGTTTGCGTGTCGTGCGAACGCCTCCTGGCGCGCGATGAGCAGGGCATGGTCTGTCATCTCTGCTGGGCTCGGCTCCCGCGTCTTCCATCACCGCAATGTGGCCGGTGCGGACATCCATTCGCGGCTGGTGTGTGCCAGTGGTGCGACCTTCTGCCGTCCTTCGTGCGGGCGGTGAGGTCCGTCTGCTGGATGCCTGTCGAGCCGGCGTCGTCCATCGTGCACGCTTTCAAGTACGCGGGCTGGGGCAAAGTCGCCGACGAAATGGCGGATAGGATGAGCCGTCTCTCGTGGCCCGAAGATGTTGTCGAGGAGCGTGCCGGCATCGTTCCCATTCCCCTGGCGCCAGCGAGAAAAAGAGAGCGTGGGTATAATCAGAGCGAGCTTCTTGCTCGTGGCTTGTCGAAGCGATGGCGGATTCCGGTTTGGGAGAGCGTGGTTGTTCGCTCACGCGAGACCGATTCGCAAACGCGGTTGACACCCGAACAGAGACAGGGCAACGTTGCAGACTCGTTTCAAATCTGCGGCGCAAGGCCAGACTCGTTCGCGGGTGCGCACGTCGTGCTGGTGGATGACGTCGTTACGACCGCGGCAACGCTCAACGAGTGCGCAAAGGTGCTGTACGACGCCGGCGCGCGAATCATCAGTTACGTGACTTTTGGCCGGGCTCACGCAAGCGGGGACCGGCTTTAACCAAATGGAGCTCAGGGAATGGCCACACGGATAGGCATTAACGGATTTGGCAGAATCGGCAGGCAGGTCGTGCGCGCGGCCAAGAATCAGGGTGTTGCCGATTTGGACTTTGTGGCCGTAAACGACCTAACCGACACCAAGACGCTCGCGCACCTCTTCAAGTACGACTCGGTGCACGGCACCTATCAGGGGGATGTCGAAGCGGGGAAGGACTCGATCATCATCGATGGCGACGAGATCAAGATCCTGTCGCATAAGGATCCGGCCGCGCTGCCCTGGAAAGACCTCGGGGTAGACATAGTGCTCGAATCCACCGGGCGGTTCACCGATGCGGAATCCGCGCGCAAGCACATCCAGGGTGGAGCGAAGAAAGTCCTGATCTCGGCCCCAGCCAAGGGCGAGGACATCACCATCGTGATGGGCGTCAACAGCGACAAGTACGATTCGGCAAAGCACACGATCGTCTCCAACGCATCGTGCACGACCAATTGCGTGGTGCCGATGGTCAAGGTGGTTCGCGACGCCTTCGGCTTTCGTCACGCCTCGATGACGACCATCCACAGCTACACCAACGACCAGCAGATTCTCGACCTCCCCCACAAAGATCTGCGGCGCGCCAGAGCTGCGGCGCTCTCCATGATCCCGACGACGACAGGAGCGGCAAAGGCGACTTCGCTCGTGATCCCCGAAACGAAAGGGAAGATCGACGGAAGCTCGATCAGGGTTCCCACGCCCGACGTGTCCTATACCATTCTCACGGTGGAAGTGGAAAAGGCTGGGGTGACGAAGGAGTCGGTGAACGCAGCTTTCAAGACGGCCGCTGAAGGAGCGCTTCTGGGAATCCTCCGCTACACCGAAGAAGAGCTGGTGTCGAGTGATTTCATAGGCGATCCCGCCTCGTGCATTCTCGATTCAAAGACCACAAACGTCGTTGACGGCACTCTCGTTACCGTCCAGGGCTGGTACGACAATGAGTGGGGGTACGCGTCGCGCTGCGTCGACATGCTGCGCTTCATGGGGTCGCGACTCTAGCCGAGCGGAACGTGAAAAAGAAAACCGTACGGGACTTGAGCGACGAGCAGGTGCGGGGCAAGCGGGTGCTCCTTCGCGTCGACTTCAACGTGCCGCTCAACGAGAACGGCGAGATAACCGACGATACTCGCATCCGTGCCGCGCTGCCGACCATTCGGCTGCTGATGGAGCGCGGTGGCCGTCCTGTGATCCTCTCGCATCTGGGACGGCCGAAAGGCAAACCAGAGCCGAAGTATTCCCTTCAGCCGGTATCCAACCGGCTGAAGGAGCTGATGGGTTGCAACGTGATCTTCGTCGAGTCGACCGACTCGGATGAGGCCCTCAAGGCGAGTGTGGATCTGAATCCAGGAGAGATTCTACTCCTTGAGAATACGAGATTCCTCGGGGGCGAGGAGAAAAACGATCAGCGCCTCTCCCGCGCACTCTCCGAACTTGGAGACTGTTTCGTCAACGACGCGTTTGGAGCGGCGCATCGCGCCCACGCTTCTACTGTGGGAGTTGCCGAACACCTGCGTCCGGCGGTCGCGGGTCTCCTGATGGAAAAAGAGCTCGAGTATCTAGGCGCCGCGCTCTCCAATCCCAAGCGACCCTTCGTCGCCATACTTGGTGGCGCCAAGATCTCCGGCAAAATAGACGTGATCGAGCAGCTCCTTCCAAAGGTCGATGGTCTGCTGATCGGCGGAGCGATGGCGTGCACATTCTACAAGGCGATGGGACTGGAGACGGGCAAGTCACTCGTCGAGGAGGACCGCGTCCCAATGGCGAAAGATCTGCTCGCGCGTGCAGGGATGAAGCTCACTCTGCCGCACGATGCGATGGTAGCTCCATCGCTCGACCATGCAAAGTCCGCCAAGGTCGTCCCGCGCAACGCCATACCGAAAGATCAGGCGATGTTCGACATCGGGCCGCAGACAGCTGCTTCGTACTCGCGAGCGATTGCTTCGGCCAAAACGGTCATCTGGAACGGACCGATGGGAGTGTTTGAAACACCTCCGTTCGATCGTGGCACCCGCGCGATCGCCGACGCGATGGCGACCGCGACCGCCAAAGGCACAACGACGATAGTGGGTGGCGGTGATTCCGCCGCAGCCGTCGCCGAGGCGGGGCTCGAGGAAAAAATGAGTCACGTGTCGACCGGCGGCGGAGCGTCCCTCGAGTTTCTCGAAGGGAAAAAACTCCCGGGCGTCGAAGTACTGGACGACGCTTGATGAAGCGTCCCGTTCTTGCCGCCAACTGGAAGATGAACAACGGGCCCACTGCGGCGAGGGCATTCATGGAGACGTTTCTCGCCGGCTACGCGCCGCGCGCCGACCGTACCGTGATCATTTTTCCACCGGCTGTATCATTGACCACGGTTTCGTCCGCCGTGTCTGGCCGCAATGATGTGCTCGCCGGTGTTCAAAACATCCACTGGGCGGACAAGGGCGCATTTACCGGGGAGATCTCCGCCCCAATGGCAAAGGACGGCGGAGCTCGCGTGGTGCTGGTCGGACACTCCGAGCGGCGACACGTTTTCGGGGAGACCGACGCGCAGGGCGCCAAGAAATGCGTCGCGGCCGCGCGCGCCCACATGACGTTCATGCTCTGCGTCGGCGAGACGATGGCTCAGCGCGAAGCCGGCGAGACAAAGCAGATCGTGACGCACCAGCTCCGCGAAGGCCTCTCACAGACTACCAATCTCATCTCGGCCGATTTTCTCCTGGCCTACGAGCCAGTATGGGCGATTGGAACTGGCCTCACAGCATCAGCGGGGGATGCTTCGGCGATTCACACCCTCCTTCGTGGTGAGCTCAGGCAGATGATTGGCACGCGCGCAGACGAAATTCCGATTCTGTACGGAGGAAGTGTGAATCCCGAGAACGCCGCGGGCTTCCTTGCGGCCCCGGAAGTGGACGGCCTCCTGGTAGGCGGCGCCAGCGTAGAAGCATCGTCATGGCTAAAAATCGCGCAGACGAACCGGACAGCTTGAGTTTTTTCCTGGCAGTACTGATATTGAAGCGTTACGCTGAACTTTAATCCTCCCAATGCTTTACACGTTTCTCCTCACAGTACTGGTACTGGACTGCGTTGTCCTGATCCTTGCGATCCTGCTCCAAAGCGGGAAGGGAACTGGACTAGCCGCCAATTTCGGCGGAGCGAGCTCGTCTCCCGATGCTTTTATCGGAATCAGGCAGGCCGGAAATCTTCTGACCACCGCGAGCTGGTGGGGCGGCGGAGTCTTTCTCGGGCTTTGCTTCATTCTGCAGATCATGTCGACCCATACTTCGGCGCCACGCTCGGTACTGGAGAAGGGTTTGGGGACCCAGCCCGCAAACGTAGCCCCGCCCCCGACTTCTGCTCCGGCGGTTCCGCTCGAGCCAGCGCCGAAGACGACATCTCCGGCGGCAACGGGCGCGCAGCAATCTCCAACAACCAAACCACCGTCCACCGCGCCAAAACGGTAAGTTGACCGACACCGGGATCATTGAAGCGGGGTTCCTCCTCCTTGAGGACGGGACCCTTTTTCGTGGGAGAATAGCCGGGAACTCCTCGCTGCTGCCCGCGGTGGCAGAAGTTGTCTTCACGACCAACATGACTGGCTACCAGGAGGTCTTCACCGACCCGTCGTATCGGGGTCAGATCGTGGTGATGACCGCGCCGCAGATCGGCAACTACGGCATCAATGCGGAAGATCCCGAATCGTCCGCGCCGCAGATCGCCGGTGTCATCGTGCGAGAGCTCTCCCAGACCTATTCAAACTGGCGCGCAACCGGCGGACTTGGCCCGTGGTTGGCCGCCGCCCAAGTACCGGTTCTAACTGAGGTTGACACGCGACGTCTCACCCGACACTTGAGGTCGGTGGGCGTAATGCGCGGGGTGATCGGGGCAGGCCACGAACCTGATGAAGGAAGCCGCGCAGCGTTGGAGGCGTGTCCGTCGATGGTGGGCCTGGATCTCGCCTCTCGTGTCTCGACGCGGGAGCGCTATAGCTGGGGAGATCCGCGAGCGCGCCATCACATCGTCGCATACGACTACGGAATCAAGCGAAACATTCTTCGCCTTTTCGGGGAAAACGATTGCCGAGTGACGGTCGTCCCGGCCGACACCCCGGCAGACGCTGTTCTTTCGGAAGAGCCGGACGGAATCTTCCTCTCGAATGGCCCCGGCGATCCCGAGGCAGTCGCCTATGCGCCCGGTATCATTCGCGCACTGACGTCGGCTGGAGTGCCCACTTTTGGAATCTGCCTTGGCCACCAACTCCTCGGGCTTACCTTCGGCGGAACGACTGCGAAGATGCCATACGGACATCGTGGCGGAAACCACCCTGTGAAGGAGGTCGAAACAGGCAGGGTGCTCATCACATCGCAAAACCACGGCTTTGCTGTGGAAGGGGACGACCGGACGGTGAAAGGCGCCGGGAATCTGGAGGTGACGCACGTGAATCTGAACGACGGGACGATCGAGGGTCTCCGCCATCGGGACCTTCCGGTGTTCGGGGTTCAGTACCACCCGGAGGCAGCCCCGGGTCCGCACGATGCCCGGCCGCTCTTCCAGGAGTTTCTGGGCGCTCTGCGGGGGTCACTGGCGTAGTCTGGCCTCGCTTGACAGCATGTCAGTAAAGCCATACTTTCAAAGCACTTACGCTTCTTCAGCGCGTCTCCATTCGGAGTTTTTCATGACCAAAGCCGACCTCGTCGAGCGTGTCACGGCTCAGATTTCACGAACCGCCGGGCCGATGATTTCCAAGAAGGATTGCGCTCGCGTCGTGGACGCTTTTCTTGAGGCGATCAAGGAATCGCTTCAGACGCAGGAGAATATCGAGGTCAGGGGATTCGGCACGTTCAAAATCCGCAACCGAAAGACCCGCATGGCTAGAAACCCCCGCACTGGATCGCCCGTCGAGGTTTCCGCCCGGCCAGTGCCTGTGTTCAAGCCTTCGAAGGAGCTGCGCGCCCTAGTCGCCGGGGTAGACATGTCGCAGATGTCGGAAGCGTAACGACTTAGCTCCGCACACGGGGCAGGAGAGGACAGCACGTGTCTACGGTGACAGTGCAGTTATTTGCTTCATACGCCGACCTGCTCGGCGCACCGACCGTTGAACTCCCGCTGACGCCCGGCACCACGGTAAAGGATCTCCTTCACAGCCTTCGGTCCCTTCCTGGCGCGTCGTCACTGCCACCCGCCCCGAGGTTCGCAGTGAACAGAATGTTCGCCACCCCCGATCAACTCATCTCGCCCAGCGACGAGATTGCCTTGATTCCGCCCGTGGCGGGAGGATGAGGCGCGCTTCGATCCTCACCGGCGAGATAGATCCGGCCTCACTCATCAACGAGGTCAGCTCACCGCAATACGGCGCGATCTCACTATTTGTCGGCACCGTGCGCGAAGTCAACGAGGGACGCAGCGTGAGCGCGATCGAATACTCCGCCTACAAGTCGATGGCGAGCGCAGAGCTCGAGCGGATTCTCGATGAAGCGGAAGCGCAGTTCGGAGTTTCGGCTCTCGTCGTCGAACATCGGATCGGGCTTCTCGGACTTGGC
>JANMWS010000169.1:0-18293 GCA_031394125.1 Gemmatimonadales bacterium | reverse complement strand
GAAAATGATGAAGGAGCTCGATGCGCCGCCGGTGTGACAGCTTGAGGTGCGCGCCGCCGTCCGACCAAAGCGTCGCTCAATGAGGCGCCCCTACATTGTCGCGGCGATTGCGCTCGCTGCTTTGGCCGCGATCTGGAATTTTCTCGCTCGCGCCCCGCGAAACATCGAAACAGGCTTGGTGGATTTCGAGTACGTTACGATTGAACAGATCGATCGCGAGACCGGGGCGTGGGCAGAAGGCCCGCACAAAGGGGAGATAGTTCCCGCGAAACGTGCAGCAGCGTAACTACACGATGCGGAGCAGCTATCTCCCGGGCTTGCTTCTCAAATTTTCCGGGCTGCGCGAGATCGGCGGCCTGGAGACTTACCTGTTCTCCTATAAAAGGGCGATCGCGTCTCCCGCGGTCTACGGCGGCACGGCCGAGACACCAGGGGTCAAGCTCCTCCCGGGGCAGGACATCCGGTGCGCGGACGACAATTTCTACTACCGCATCTGGATAGAGCCGCGCACGGGCGTCCAGGTCGAAGAAGGATGCCTATCCGGTGACTTCGTCTACGACAAAGCGACGGGCAATAAGATCTCGGCTATCGATCGGTGGAATGGCGTAAGCGCGGGTTCCCAGCTCTCTTCGGCGATCACTGAGATCTACAGCGACCGTCTCGTGTATCTCTCAGCGCTGTACCTGCCAGAACTCCTCCTCATGGGTTCCCTGGCAGTCCTTGCCATGGGCCGATTGCACCGAAATACGACCGCCGTCGCATGAAGACCTGGCGAGCGTCGCTATCGACCAAGATCCTCGTCAGCTTCATCGCCGTTTTCGTGACGGTGGTCACAGTTACGGGCTACTTCCAGTATCGAGCGTTGCATCGGGAGATGTATTCGAATGTGGAAGCGTCTACATCAAACCTCGTGGTCATGGTACAGAGCCTCGTGCACGAAGACCCGAATCTGCTCCACACGGAAACGCTTCCGCGGGCAGTGCTGCGCTTTTCGCAACAGCTGCCCGATATCGCGGATGTGACGATTTATGATCTGGATGGCAGCGTCATAGCCGACGCGTATCCCAATGACTTTCCTGGGAGTAACGAGTACGGACCGCGATCACTCCTCGAAGCGGGGGAAGGAACGCTGTATTACTACGGGGGCGGCCGCAAATACTTTCGCATGGTTCAGCCATTACTCGGCCCCTACGACGCGTCCAGAAAGAACAATGTCGTCGGAATGATTTCAATCGACATGCAGATCACGCCAGTCGATGAGAGAATTGCCCGACACCTCCTGCGCGACATCAGCTTGCGGGTGACGCTGCTATCGATTTTTGGTCTTCTCCTCTACGCCCAGGCCAATCGGGCGTTCGTGCGCCCACTCCAAGAGCTTGCGAGCGCCGCGGACCATTTTGGAAAGACAGGCGCCTCGCCCCACATTCAAGTTCACACTGGCGACGAGATCGAAGCGCTCGCGGAGTCCTTCAATAGATCGGTAGAAGAGCGGCGACGAAGCGAAGAGCTGCTGCTCGCCCGTCATGCCGCTGACGAGGCTAATCGCGCGAAAAGCGACTTCCTCGCCAACATGAGCCACGAGATCCGAACACCGATGAATGGCGTTCTGGGAATGCTCGAGCTTGCTCTCGACACCCAGCTTTCACGCGACCAGCGCGACTATGTATCGACGGCGCGAAGCTCCGCTGAAGCTCTCATCGACATCATCAACGACATTCTGGACTTCTCCAAGATCGAAGCCGGTCATCTCCATCTCGATTCGTCGAGCTTCCGACTCGGCGAGAGTCTCGCGGACACCGTCAGAACCCTCGGACACCGTGCTGACCAGAAGGGCCTCGAATTCGCGCTCGACATAGCTCCTGATGTTCCAGACGGCTTGACCGGTGATGTTGGACGGTTGCGACAGGTCATCGTCAATCTCGTCGGAAACGCGATAAAGTTCACACAAAAGGGCGAAGTCGTTCTTCGCGTTGCCGTCGACTATCGTGACCAGGACTCCGTTCTGCTTCATTTCTTCGTCTCTGACACCGGGATCGGAATCGCCCCGGAACATCAGCAGCGGGTATTCGAGGCATTTCAGCAGGCGGACGCATCGACAACACGCGAATTCGGCGGCACCGGACTCGGCCTGGCTATATCGGCACGCATCGTTGCACTGATGAAGGGCCACTTCGGACTCACCAGCGAGCTTGGCAAAGGCAGCGTGTTCGATTTCACTGCTGTGTTCGGGATTTCTTCCGCAAATGCGGCAACTCCACGCTCCTTGCCCGACAACAGGCTGTCGAATCTTCGTGTGCTAGTCGTCGACGACACCGCGACCAACCGGCGTATCCTGGACGGCATCCTTCACAGCTGGGGCATGCGCGCCACGCTGGCGTCCAGCGGCAGCGAAGCGCTGAAGATCCTCTCGGCAACGAATGCGCAGGAGGAACCGTTTGGGTTGATCCTTACCGACTCGCACATGCCGGTCATGGACGGGTTTGATTTTGTCGAACGCATCCGGCGCTTGCCGTCGTTCGCCTCAGCCACCGTGCTCATGCTGAGCTCGGTCAACAGCGCCGAGGAGATGGTAAGAGCGCGCGAGCTGGGCATCTCCGCTCACCTGACGAAGCCGGTGCGGCGATCTGCTCTGCTCTCGGCGATTACTGAAGCGGTGCTGGGTTCTGCCGCTCCCGAGGATGAAGATGACCCATTCACGGCCCCCGAGACTACGCGCGGGCAGTCATTGCGTGTACTCGTCGCCGAGGACAACGCCGTCAATCAGAAGTTGACGTCGGCCATCCTGCGCCGAGCCGGACACGTGGCCATTGTGGTCCCCAACGGTCGAGAAGCCGTGGCGGCGATCGAACACGAACGATTCGACGCAGTGCTAATGGACGTTCAGATGCCGGTAATGGGAGGATTCGAGGCAACACGGCTGATACGCGAGATGGAGACCGCCTCCGGCGCTCGGATACCAATAATTGCCGTGACGGCACGCGCGATGAAAGGAGACCGAGAGGCTTGTCTCGATGCTGGTATGGATGCCTTCGTACCCAAGCCGATCGAGTCGGCGTTGCTGCTTGAAACGCTCGATCACGCCGTTAGGAGAACGCATCTCGACTCGAGCGGGGCGGTCAAGGTCGATACGACGGACAGCACTGACGCATCCCGCACTCTCGACGAGGCAGCGCTGTTGACAATGGTCGGTGGCGATCGAAAGCTCGCCGGCGAGCTCGCCGGGCTATTCCTGGATGATCTTGAGCCGCGAATGATGGAGATCACAGCTGCAGTGACGGAACGCGACGCCGAGAGGTTGCGCGGTGGTGCCCACGCCCTTCGCGGGTCTGCGGCTACCATGATTGCGAAGAGGGTCGCTGCGGTCGCGGAGCTGCTGGAGACAATGGGCCGGTCCGGAGCTCTGGATGGAGCCCCAAGCGCCCTCGAGGAGCTCAATGTCGCGGTCTCCAGCTTGCGCCCTCGGCTTGTCGCACTCGCTGGAGGTGCTTAATGGCAACGGTATTGGTCGTTGACGACGATCGCGTGGTAGCGCACCTCGTGGCGAGTCTTCTTCGCGAGAAAGGCCACAAGGTTCTCACCGCATACGATGCAGTTCAGGGCCTGATGCAGGCAAAACGGACCCCGCCGGTCGACGCGATCGTGCTCGACATCAACATGCCCGGCGGATCGGGAGAAGACACCTTGAAGAAGATCAAGATGTCGACCCGCACCTCGAACATCCCTGTCATCATCCTCAGCGGAAGCATCGACACTCAGGGCCAGGAGCGAGTTCGGTCGCTAGGCGCGGATGCAGTGTTGTCGAAGCCCCTCGTGCCAGCGGAGTTGTTCGAAGCGTTGACCAAGGCGCTCTAGGACCAGGCGTGCCTTAGATTTCAGCGCAGAGGCTTTGCGTTGAAATCTCGCTCCCGTTCCACCGCTCCGCCCGCCGTCCTCTTACTCAGCGGCGGGCTCGATTCGACCACCGTGCTCGCGGTCGCGCAGCGCGAGGGATTCGCCGTGCACGCACTCAGCTTCCGTTACGGCCAGCGCCACGCGGCGGAAATCGAAGCGGCTAGTAGAATCGCGCGGAAAGCTGGAGTCGTTCAGCACCGTGTGATCGACATCGATCTCACAGTGTTCGGAGGTTCCGCCCTCACCGCGGGAACGCCGGTGCCGAAGGATCGCGATCTCTCCGACTTTTCATTGCAGGGAAAGGGGATTCCGATCACCTACGTTCCGGCTCGGAACACGATATTTCTATCCTACGCGCTCGCCTTCGCGGAAGTTGTCGGCGCCGCCGACATTTTCATCGGCGTCAACGCGCTCGATTACAGCGGCTACCCGGATTGCAGGCCGGAATACATTCGAGCGTTCGAAGACATGGCAAATCTCGCCACTCGCGCTGGTGTCGAAGGCGGCACGCGACTCAAGATCCGTACTCCTCTCATCTCGCTCACCAAAGCCGAGATCATCGAGCTCGGGACGTCACTCGGCGTCGACTACTCCTCTACAACCAGCTGCTATGACCCCGGTAAGAATGGCGAAGGGTGCGGCAGATGTGACGCGTGCCAGCTTCGGTTAAAGGGGTTCGCCGAGGTGGGACTCGATGACCCGATCGAGTATGCGACTGCGGCTGGTCGGCCGCGTGGGGGCAGAGCGGCGCGATGACTTACACTGTAAAAGAGATTTTTTACACACTTCAGGGAGAAGGAGCACACAGCGGCAGAGCCGCTGTGTTCTGTCGTTTCTCGGGGTGCAACCTCTGGTCGGGCCGAGAAGAAGATCGCTCGCGGGCCGTATGTCAGTTTTGCGACACCGATTTCGTCGGAACGGGACCGGACGGCGGCAGGTTCTCCGGCGCAAACGAGCTTGCCGATGCAATCGATCGGTGCTGGGGAGGAGTTTCCCCCAGTGAAGCACGGGCCTCCAGGAAGTACGTGGTATGCACGGGAGGGGAGCCGCTGCTGCAGCTCGACGAAGGGCTAATCGACGCGCTGCACGAGCGCGGCTTCGAGGTAGCGGTTGAGACCAACGGCACTCGGCCGGCCCCTGCCTCTCTCGACTGGATTTGTGTCAGCCCGAAAGCAGGTGCGCCGTTCGTGCAGACGAGCGGTAGCGAGCTCAAGCTCGTCTTTCCTCAGGAGAATGCCCCGCCCGAGACGTTCTCGCGTCTCGATTTCAAACACTTCTACCTCCAGCCGATGGACGGGCCGGATGTCGCCATCAATACCGAGCGGGCAATCGAGTATTGTCTCCGGAATCCGGGCTGGCGCCTGAGCATTCAGACGCACAAGCTGGTTGGGATCAGGTAGGTCTCACGGACGCATCGCCGGACCCAATGCGCTCTTTCGCGGGGTCTTTCGCGCCTTCGATTGGGTCGCGAACAGCTCGAGATATTTGATGCCCGAGCCAGTGTTGAAGAGCACGACCTTCTCATCCGGCTTCACCTCACCGCGCGCCAGCAGCTGACGGATTGCCGGCACACACGCGCCTCCTTCCGGAGAGGCGAAGATTCCTTCACTCCGCGCCAATTCTTTGGCGCCCGCGATCAGCTCTTCGTCGCTGACAGCGAGCGCAGTTCCACCGGATTCGCGGATTGCGTCGAGGATCAGAAAATCACCGATTGCTTTAGGGACGCGAAGCCCAGACGCCACCGTCGAAGCGTTCTGGAACTCCTCCGCGAAACGATCGCCCTTCTCGAACGCGCGCACGATCGGTGCGCAGCCGGCAGCCTGCACCGAGATCATCCGCGGCCGCTTGTCACCGATCCAACCGAGCTGCTGCAGCTCGTCGAACGCCTTCCACATTCCGACCAGTCCCGTTCCTCCGCCCGTGGGATAGATGATCACGTCAGGCAGAGTCCAGGCTAGCTGTTCCGCGATCTCATAGCCGAGTGTCTTTTTTCCTTCCACACGGTAAGGCTCCTTGAGCGTAGAGACTTCGAACCATCCTTCGCTCTCCTTCAGTCGCGCGACTTCGGCCCCGCAGTCGGTGATGAGGCCGTCCATCAGTCTGACGTGCGCGCCCGTTACCTCGCATTCTATGATGTTCGCTCGTGGAGTGTCGCTCGGCATCAGCAGGTACGCGCCGATGCGAGCTTGAGCACAGTAGGCTGCGAGCGCGCCCCCGGCGTTTCCGGCGGAAGGTGCCGCAAGCTTCTTCGCGCCGAGCTCTTTCGCCATCGATACCGCAACGGACATCCCGCGAGCCTTGAAGCTCTGGGTAGGATTGAGCGATTCATCTTTGACGTAAAGCTCGGTCAGCCCGAGTGATTCGCCGAGCGTTTTGGCATGGAGGAGTGGCGTCCAGCCTTCGCCGAGAGTGACGATATTGTCCTCGCGACGAACGGGGAGGAGCTCCCGATAGCGCCAGATGTCAGACCTGCGCGCGAAGAGGGACTGCCGCGTCATGAACTTCGCGATGCGCTTCAGATCATAGCGTACCAGCAGCGGCTTGCCGCACTCCGTGCAGACGTTGTGGAGTCGCCTCGCTTCGTATTCGCGATGGCAGAAAGAGCACTCGAGATTCTTTACGTGCATTCAGAGTCGCTTCTGACGGAAGGAGTGGGCGCGCCGACTCGCGCGCTATAGCTTTACGAAAAGTTACATGCGCCTACAACCCTTTGCCGCAGGGACGCCATCCCGACCGATCGCTTTCTTTACGGGCTGCGCCTCATTGGGGCACTTCTGATCGCGACACTGGTACCAGTTCTGATCGATTTCCGCGCCCGCCGCTCGAGCCGCACCCGGCAGTAGATGTACATCGGACACGTCGGCGCCGCGCTCGCCGCGAAGCGTGTGCGCACGAGCATCGGCTTGCTCGTCCTACTCATCGCAACATATGCCCCCGACTGGGTAGATACGGGATTGTGCCTCGCCGGCGCCTACAACCCTCAGGGAATGCTGTCGCACTCCATCCCCGCGATCGCGCTGATCAGCGCGCTCGGGTTTGCGGCCTACGCGACAGCGACGCGCGACTGGAGAGCCGCGCTCGTCGTGGCCGGGGTGATACTGTCGCATATGTTCCTCGACTGGATCACCGGGTACAAGCCAACCTGGCCGGGAGGTCCGATGATCGGTCTTCGATTCTACGACCACCCCATCGCGGACTTCATCGCCGAGTCAGCGGTGATCGTGATCGGCGCGCTACTCTATGCTCGAACGCTTCCGCCCAGAAAACGGCCGTGGATCGACGTCTCGGCGATGCTTGGCGCTTTGTTGCTGCTCCAGTTGGGAGTCGACATCGCGCGGATGCTGATGAAGACGCTGCCGAAATGCTGAAATCTGAAGCAGGGAATCATAGATTCCGGATAGTCGGCAACATGCGCACTCCCAATCTATCCGCGAATAAATGACAGATACTGCCGCCCTTCCGTCCCGCTCCGACACTCTCGCGCTGGTGCACAAGTACACCGCGAGCGAGTCGCTGCGAAAGCACATGCTCTCCGTCGAAGCGGCCATGCGCGCCTACGCCGGGAAATTCGGTGAGGACGAAGAGCGCTGGGGAACGGCCGGGCTCGTTCATGACTTCGACTACGAGCGGTTCCCCAACAATGCCCACTCGCCGACCGAAGAGCATCCGTCAGAAGGTGTGCGGATCCTGCGGGCGAAGGGATTTCCCGAGGACATTTTGCAGGCGATACTGGGCCACGCGCAATACTGCAATACCCCGCGCGAGTCGCGGATGGCGAAGACGCTTTTCGCTGTCGACGAGCTGACGGGCCTGATCACAGCGACAGCGCTGGTGCGGCCCACCAAGAGCGTGCACGAAGTTGACGCGAAGTCGGTCCGGAAGAAGATGAAGGATAAGGCGTTCGCGCGCGGAGTGAGCCGAGAGGATGTGATCAACGGGGCGCAGGAGCTGGGCGTCGATCTCGACGAGCACATCAATTTTGTAATAAGCGCTATGCAGGGGCGCTCGGCCGATCTCGGCCTGTCCGGGGCTTAGCGGCCTCCTCACTCCATCGCGAATTCGCGATTGAAGATCACGTCGAACGCGAAGCTCTTGGGTTTGGTCTTCAGCTCCATTACCTGCGCGATTCGCTCGAGCCGAGCGGGAATCCCCATGATCTTTTCCTGTGCCTTGCGCCCGAGATCGTTCAACCCGTCCATCGTATCCATCGACCAGTACTTGATCAGCTCCTCGACGATCTTGAGATAATCGCGTGGGCCATAGATTTCCGCGCGGCGCACCACGTCGGCCAGCTCGCGGAAATGGGGCATGTTCACGCCCGGCATGTCGATCGCGGGCATGATCTTGGCCGCCGCTATCAAGCCCTGATTCGGATCGCGCTCGAGCACGGCCTTGAACACCGAGCGATAAAATGTGTAGTGGCGCGCCTCCTCCTTCGCGACATTCGCCAGCACCGTCCCGATCGTGGGCTCGTATTGCGACGCGTACTTGCCGGTATTGGCGTGGGAGACCTGCGTCGCCCTCTCCTGCAGTGACGTGTAGACGAACACGCGATACGGATCCTTGTCCCACTCCGGCTCGAACCCGGCCTTGATGTAGTCAAACTGCATCTTCTCGATCACCACCGGATCGAAGACGCCGGCGTCGCGCGTGTAATCGTGGAGAATCGCTCCGTGCCGATCCTCTTCCGCCGTCCACAGGTTGTTCCACTTCGCCCAGATGCTGTCCGTCCCGAGATAGACGGCGAGGAGTCGGTGGAAATGCGGTAGTCCTTCCTCTGTGAGCAGGTTCAGCGCGAGCGCCACGCGAGCAGGATCGCTGATCCCCCTCGCCCGCTCTCTTAGGGCTTTCAGGTGATGATCCGGATCCTCGCCCGGAGCCGGCTCGAGCAGTTCCGCTGGAAACCAGAGCACGCGCTTGGCCTCGTGCGCGGTCATTAACTCCACTACAAGGGGCTCGAGGTTGGCGAGGACCTCGATCTTCGACAACGTCTCGGCTTCGACTGGATTCACTGACTACCTCGGAGTTTTTTGGCCACTGCTTTTACCACTGCTTTTAACATAAGCGCTCACAGACGTGCGAGAAGGGAAGAAATCCACAATGCAACCCGAGTGGCGGGGTTTCTACCTTCCCTCGAAATTACGGCCTGACGCTTGCGCAACAAAATATCCGGCAGACGGCCGTTTCGCTCGACCAACCCACCAGAAATCGGTGGACGTCCAGCGGCGGCGTCATTGAACTCGAATATCGCGGCAGGAGACCGATAATGGCAGACGAGCGAAACAACCAAGACGAAAGGATGGACGAGCGAAGCAGAAGCAGCGGAGTTGGAGGTGCAAGCGGTGGAATGAGCGGGCGCAACGACGGTGGAGGAGAATCTCGTAGTACGAGCAACATCCGCAAGACACCTCGCGGATTTGCGGCAATGGACCCGCAGGCACAGCGCGCCATCGCGGCGAAAGGTGGACGCGCGGCACACCAGAAAGGAACGGCGCACGAATTCACGAGTGAAGAGGCGCGGGTCGCGGGAAGAAAAGGCGGAGAAGCATCCCGCGGTGGGCGAAGATCGAGCGGACCAGATCAAGGCAGCAGCTGACCGACTCAGCCGGGGCGGAAGCGAACGGGGCACGGTGAAAGCCGTGCCCCGTCGTTTTTATCCACCGAAATCGTTCGGCCTTGGAGTTGCATATCTCTCTGTTTCGCGAGCGCTACCGCTCAAACCAGGTGCCGGAGATGATGGACCCCCAGCAGCAAGGCACGGTCGCTGACACGCGTGAAGCGCCGCGAAAAGCAAGAGATGCGAGCGCTCTTCAGTACAAGGAGCTGCTCGCCTCGAGAGACGCGATCGACCGCGAGCGCCAGAAATACTTCGAGCTCTTCGAGTTCGCACCGGACGCCTGCTTTCTGACCGACTTTCACGGAATCATCCGCGAAGCGAACGAGGCAGCGAGTCAGCTGCTCGGGGTACCCGCTCAGTTTCTCGCGGGTAAGACGCTCCGTGGTTTTTTCGACGAGCCCGCCCGTAAAGCCTACCGGCAGCAGCTGGATCAGCTGCGCGGATCAGAGAGATCCGACGACTGGGAGATACAGCTCCGCTCACGCAACGGATCCCCGACGGACGTTTCGGTTTCGATCGCGCGGATGACCGCGCGGGACAACAGCCTCGGCGGCTACCGCTGGGTGGTGCGAGACATTTCCAAGCGTAAGCAGGCGGAGAACTCGGTCCGCGAGCTCAATCGCGTCAAGTCTGACTTTCTCGCTTTGCTGAGCCACGAGTTTCGCACCCCGCTCCAGGCCATCTTCGGGTACACGGAGTTGCTGGAACGCGAAATTCACGGGCCGCTCACCGACCCGCAGCGCCGCTACCTTCAGCGCATCCAGCAGAGCCAGCAGCTCCTTCTCGGGCTCATCACCACTATCCTCGATTTCGCCAAGCTCGAGAGCGGAGAGTCGATTGATCTTGTACTTCATCCGACCGCCATCCACGAAGTGCTGATGCACATGGAAGGACTCGTGGGCGCTCAGCTCGAGGAGAAAGAGCTGACTTACAGCTATCGCTGCGAAGATTCGTCGATCGTCGCCAACGCTGACACCGGCAAGGTGCGGCAGATTCTTCTCAACCTGTTGGCGAATGCGATCAAGTTCACCGATCGCGGAGGGAGCATCTCCCTCAAGTGCGAGCTCGAGCCGGAAGCCGTTGCCATCCGGGTGATCGACACCGGCAATGGAATTCCGCCCGACAAGCTCGAAGCGATCTTTGAGCCGTTCGTGCAGCTCAAGCCCAAGGGCGCCATGACGAACGGTACCGGTCTCGGACTGCCCATCAGCCGGAGACTCGCGACGGCCATGGGCGGTTCCCTCGACGCCGCTAGCCAAGTGGGGAAAGGGGCGACGTTCACTCTCAGGCTGCAGCGATCAAACTGAGAGCTGACCGCAACTAGCAACTGCAACTGAACGGGTGCGAGTTGTCGTAGCGTAGCCGGGAGCTGCAAGTTCACGACGTCGGGACGTCACTCATGGAATTACGGCAAGCTTTTGCCTTCGCCTGTACCCCGAATGTCGCCGCGTAACGTCCGGAGGTAGTGAACTAGTAGCTCCCATCTGTGCTACTCACGTCTCGCACTCGTTCTGTTGTAGTTAGCCTTTACCCAAAGCCCGCTCGATCGACGTTTTGCAGCAAGCCTCGAGCATCGCCACGACCTCTTCCATGGTCGTGAGCCCGCGATCCCGCGCGTAAAACGTTCTGATCTCCTTGTAGCGCTCATCCTTCAGAAGCGTCATTCCCTTCTCCACCACCCACTTCTGTAGCGCTCTCGGACGCGGCCCCCACCAGCCGCACTCCTCGTACTTCTTGTTGAGCAGGATCACGATCGGAATCGAGCGCGACTTGCCGGTCAGGTGCGTGTCCATGATGTCCAGATTCTCGTCGCGGGCGAGAATGCGCAGATCCATATTGCTCACCGACTCCGACAGCTTGGCCACTATCGGCACGATGTTGACCGCATCGCCACACCAGTCCTCGCTCAGCACCAGCAGATGCCAGCGGCCGCCGAGTGCTTCGACGCGGGCCGACATCTCCAGGGGAATCGAGACGTGGTGGGTGATCCCGACCCACAGCGCGTGGTTGATGGTCTCCCGAGCCATGAACTCGGCGAAGGTCTCGCCGTCGCAGTAGCGTGCTTTGGTTATCACAATATCGGGGCTAGCGGACCATATCGACGTGCATGATTCCATCCTCTTTGTAGGGTGCGGACACTGTCGTGAAGCCGAAACCCGCGTAAAACGCTTCGAGCCGCTGCTGCGCCGCGAGCTTGATCTTCTGTCCGGGCGCGAGCGTCTCCAGCCGCCGCAGGGCTTCAGCCATGAGTCGCTTTCCGACTCCGGTCCTGCGCACTTCCTGGGCTGTCGCGACACGTCCGATCGACCCTTCCGTGTAGCGCACCCCTGGCTCGAACACGCGGGCGTACGCGACGAGAGAACGCTCGGCACGCCCCTGATTCCAGCCAAGCAGATGCCATGCGGCAGGGTCGCGGCCGTCGGCGTCGGGGTACGGACAATTCTGTTCGACGACGAACACCGCTTCGCGCAGACGTACCACGGCGTAGAGATCGTCGGGCCGGAGCTCGCTGAATTGCGACCACTGCCAGAAGATGTCGACCCGATCAGCGGTCGCCGCGCCAGCAGTCGCGCCCCTCACGCTTGTCTTGCTCACTTCCCGTCCATATTCTGAGCCGTTGAAACCGTCCACATCAGGATAACATAACATGCCGATATTCGCGTTTCGCTCGCTCGTCGCTTCCGCGATGCTTGGAGCGGTGGCCCATCCTCTCGCCGCGCAGCGCGCGAACAATCCCGGAGGGGTGCCGGACGCAACCATGGGATTAGCGCGGGATCCTGCGCTCGCCGCGGCAATCGCTGATATCTCCGCGGCTCGCATTCGGGAGACGGATTCCACGCTCGTTTCGTTCGGAACGCGCCACACCATGAGCGACACCGTGAGCAACGTTCGCGGGATCGGCGCGGCCCGGCGATATCTCTTCGCGAAGCTCACCGGATACAGCAAGGCGTGCGGTGGATGCCTTCGGGTTGAGTACGATCCTGAGGTGATGGAGATGCGCGGGCACCCTGATCATCCGGCGGTGAACGTCGTCAACGTTCTTGCGTGGCTGCCTGGGCGCGACACCACTCGCGTGCTGGTGATGGGCGGCCATTACGACTCCTGCATATGCGCGCGCACGGATCTCGGTCCGCTGGCACGATTCGAGGCGACGCAGGATGCGCCAGGAGCTGACGACGACGGCTCGGGCACATCCGCGGTTGTCGAGCTCGCCCGCGTATTCTCGAAGCGCTTTCCGCGCGGGCTGGCGACATCGGTGATCTTTGTCGCCTACTCCGGAGAAGAGGAGGGCCTGTATGGCTCGACCCATCTTGCGCAAAGGCTTCACGCCGCGGGTTACAAGGTCGTCTCAGCGTTTACTGACGACATCGCCGGCAATGTCGTCGCCGATGATGGAACGGTCGATTCGACGAGCGTCCGGATTTTCGGCGCTGACCCCGACAACGGACCGAGCCGCGAGCTCGCGCGATACGCATGGGCGACCGGAACGATCTACAACCCGAGATTTCGAATTCTTCCGGTGTTCCGCCTGGATCGCATCTCGCGCGGCGGCGACCACAGTCCGTTCGTGAGTCTCGGAGATCCCGGTCTCCGTTTCACGGAGCGACTCGAGAACTACAAGCGCCAGCATTTACCGACGGACGATTTCGCTCACGTGAACTTTGGATATGTCGCTAACGTCGCCAAGCTCAACGCCTCAGTGGTTGGATCGCTGGCCAACGCTCCCGCGCCTCCGGTGGCCCTGGCGCGGCGCGATCAGGCGTCGGGCGGACAGAAATGGATGGTGAGCTGGCGCGAGGTCCCTGGCGCGGCCCGCTACGAAGTTCTTTTCCGCCGCACAACCGCGCCGACCTACGAGAAGATCTATCAGGCAGGGGCTGCCACCTCCTTTCTCCTTCCTGATCAGTTGGACGATGGTTGGGCCGCAGTGCGAGCGATCGGCGCCAACGGGCACCGCTCCCTGACCAGCGCGGTACCGCCTCCCTGTCCCGTTCTCACCACACACGCCGACTCAGTCGCCGCGGGGGATATCATCAGGAACTGCATCAGGGCGCCCGGACGCTGAGGAACAGGGGAAAACAAGGGTTGTCCCGAGGCGTCACAGTCGTCTTACTTAAAGAACCGCAGGCCGGTGAGCTGGCCCGGCGCCTCGTGGACCTGTACCCTCTCCCTGGCTCATGAAGTCAAACTCCCCAATTGCCCTCTTTTCCTTGATCGTGGGTGTTTCCTGCGCGGCGCCACCGCCGCCTGCTCGCATTGCGGCGGTACCCACGCCCATCAAGTACGTCGGCCCGCAGATGGGCTTGAACAATTCGGGACTGGACACCGCCTTGCGCGGGAAGCTCGACAAGATCGTGAAAACCGCGATCGAGGAAGCGGTGGCACCAGGAGTCGCGATCGCTGTCGGCCGAAACGGACATATCGCGTACATGAAGGGCTACGCCTACATCGATTGGAATCAGCCCGGCTCTCCGCCCGTCGACACAAACACGCTATACGATCTGGCGTCGCTCACCAAGGTGATTGCGACGACGACTGTAGCGATGGTTCTCGAAGAGGGTGGTCAGCTCGATCTCAATCGCACCGTCGCGTCCTATCTTCCGGAGTTCAACTCACCGGAGAAGGCGCAGATTACGGTCAAGCAGATCCTGACACACAGTGGCGGGCTCGAGGCGGGCGCCAACATCTACGCTACCGCGCGCGGGCGCGAACAGTACCTGTATCAGATCAACGCGCGCCCGCTGGAGTACGCGCCGGGCACGAACATGATCTATAGCGACTGGGACATGATTATTCTCCAGCTCATGATGGAGAGAATCACCGGGAAGACTCTCGATGTGCTCGCCAACGAAAAGATCTTCAAGCCGCTCGGCATGACCGACACGCAGTTCCAGCCGCCGGTATCGTTGCGGCCGCGGATCGCTCCCACGCAGGTCGACGACGCGCGCGGAGGATTGTTGTGGGGGACCGTTCACGACGAGAACGCCTGGGCTATGGGCGGCGTTGCGGGACACGCGGGACTTTTCTCCACGGCACGTGACCTCGCGCTCTTCTCCATGATGATCCTCAACGGGGGAGAAGGAGTAAACGGCATCCGCGTCGTAAAGCCTGCCACCATTGCCCGCTGGACGGCTCGTCAGGGCAAGGAATCGTCGCGCACTCTCGGATGGGACTCGCCTGAAGGCGGCTCCAGTGCGGGGCAGTTCTTCTCGCCGTGGAGCTTCGGCCATACCGGCTTTACCGGCACATCGATCTGGATTGATCCGGAAAAGGACCTTTTTGTCGTGGTTCTCACCAATCGGGTGAACCCCACGCGCAGCAATACCCGTCACGTCCAGCTTCGTCGCGACGTCGCGGACGCCGTTCAGCAGGCCGTGCTCGGCGCGCGCATAGTGAACTGGGAGAACCGCTAACGCGGATGCTCCGGAAGAAGCCCGAATGCTTCGGATTACCCTTATCTTTCTCGGCGACTGATTGACGCCTCTTTCCTCCTACTGAATGCCAGCCTCCAAGGAACGAGTCCCCGTAGTTATCGTCGAGTACGATGAGATCGCCCGCACGATCGCCAAGCGGATCGCCGAGATAATCAAGGAGCGGCGGCGAGAAGGAAGGCACGCCGTCCTCGGACTCGCCACCGGCAGCACACCGATCGGGATCTATCGCGAGTTGATCAAGATGCACCGCGAAGAAGGCCTCGACTTCTCCGACGTCGTGACCTTCAACCTCGACGAGTACTACCCGATGAGACCGGACAGCATCCACAGTTATCACCGGTTCATGCGCGAGAATCTGTTCAACAACATCAATGTCCGCGCGGAGAACGTCCACATCCCACGCGGTGACGTGCCCCGCGACGATGTGGACGTCGAGTGCGAGGCGTACGAGGTCGCGATCAGGAAGGCGGGTGGAATCGACCTTCAGATACTCGGCATCGGAAAGACTGGACACATCGGCTTCAACGAGCCGGGCTCCGGCGCTGACTCGCGCACTCGTCGCATCTCCCTCGACACTGTAACGCGGCGCGACGCCGCCGGCGACTTCTTCGGCGAGGACAACGTCCCGACGGAAGCGATCACAATGGGAGTCGCGTCGATCATGGAGGCGAAGGAGATCGCGCTGGTGGCGACCGGCGAGCACAAGGCTGCGATCATCAAGCGCGCGGTGGAGGGTGAGCCGGATCCCGACGTGGCGGCGACGTATCTCCAGCGGCACCCAAACGCCGTGTTCTACGTCGATTTCGCAGCAGCCGCTGACCTGACGCGCATCCGCACGCCGTGGGTAGTCGGTGATATGAAATGGACGCGCGAGAAGGAGATCGATGCGGTGATCTGGCTGAGCGAGGTTACCGAGAAGTCGGTCCTCAAACTCGACGAGAACGACTACCGTGAGCACCATCTCAGCTCGTTGCTGGCGCGCCATGGAAAAGCGGGCCCCCTCAACGGTGAAGTATTCAACGCGCTGATCGCGAAAATCCGCGGACGGAGCAAGCTTCCAGCCGGCAAGCGGGTGGTCGTGTTCTCTCCACATCCCGATGACGACGTCATCTCGATGGGCGGGATGCTGAACAAGCTGCACCAGAACAAGAACGAAATCGTCGTCGCTTACATGACGTCGGGCAACATCGCCGTCTTCGACCACGAGGTGCGCCGCTACGCGGATTTTCTGCGACGGTTCGGAAACGACTTCGACATCAACGATTCCACCGCGGGTGCGCTGATCGAAGAGGTGGAAGACTTCCTCGACTCGAAGCAGGTAGGAGAAATCGACGCCTTTCCCGTGCAGGTGATGAAGCGCGCGATCCGCGAAGCCGAAGCCGTCTCCGGGATCGAGACGTTCGGAATGAAGCGCGAGCAGGCCCGCTTTCTCAACCTGCCCTTCTATCAGACCGGGAAGGTGAAGAAGGATCCGATCGGCCCGGGGGATGTCCGCCTCGTTCTCGATCTGCTCGAGGAGCAGAAACCGGAACTGGTGTTCGTCGCCGGTGATCTTTCCGACCCGCACGGCACCCACAGAATGTGTCTCGAGGCCGTGAACGGAGCGCTCTCCAAGTACTCAGGTAAGCCGCCCGAGATGTGGTACTATCGCGGCGCGTGGCAGGAGTGGGAGATCGCCGAGGCGGATGTCCTGGTGCCGCTGTCCGAGGACGAGCTGCGGGCGAAGAAGATGGCGATCTTCAAGCATCAGAGTCAGAAAGACCGGGCGCCGTTTCCGGGGCAGGACGACCGCGAATTCTGGCAGCGCGTCGAGGAGAGGAACCGAAATACCGCACACCGCGTGGATCGACTCGGTCTGCCCGAGTACTTCGCGATGGAGGCGTACGTGGTCCGCCGCGCCGGCGCGCCGATCGAGCACGAAATGGTCGCGACAAGTTCGCTCGCAGAAAAAGAGACCTCGCGAGTGCGAGTCGGAACGGCCAAGGCAGCGCGCTGATCTTCGGCCCGGCTTGAATACATCGCCGGTACGGCGGAGGGGGATCCTCTTCGTCGGCAACTCATAGCTCGGGCGGAGCCCCTAACTACGCTCCCTCGCTCTGCTCGGTCGCAGGTCTCCTTGTCGCTAAGAGGGTGCCTCCTACGAGTACCCCCCTCCGCCTTCCCTCTTGGTCTAACGCGAAGCCAGATAACTCGGTCGCGCCTCTTTCCAGATCCGGATTCGCGCGCGCGCGATCTCTACTGCCGAGCGCGGGACCGCGCAGTGGATCCTTACCGCCAAGCGCGGGAGCGCGCCGAGCAAAGCTCGGCATCCCCGAGAGAGAGGGTGGGAGTGCCAACTTCTCTGCGCGGGTGCAGTTGCGACGCTATACAGGGAGGTGAGGGTGTCCTCGCAGGCGACGTCCAAGGGCGCGCCCGTGGAGACCCGCGACTGAGCAGAGCTAAAGTGCGTAGTTAGGGGCTCCGACCAGCGCCCGTCGTCGACGGAGAGGACACCCTCGCCGACCACAAACAGCGATGCAAGGCGAAGCGCACAAACCGCGCGTTACACTTTGAGAAAGATGTTCCGCCGGTACAGAACCGTGAGAATCCCGTACCACGACAGGACAAACGAGATCGCAAACGCCAACGACGCCACGCGCGGCGGCAGCCATGGAAGAAACACCGACTGGTAAATCGCGTCCTGGACCGCGACCGCCTTACCATGGTAGTTGACGTGCCAGAGCGTGTAAATCAACCTGGCCAGTACGCCCGATCCAACGAACGCCACGATCGGATTCACACCGAACACCACGAACGGCTTAGTCCACCACTTCACGTTACAGTAGTCGACGATCCACATGATGGTCGCCAGGGCAACGCACGCCATTCCCGCGGTGAAGATCACGTAAGAGCTTGTCCAGAGACTCTTGTTGATCGGGAAGGACCAGTTCCACATCAGGCCAAGCATCATCCCGACCGATCCCACCGCAAAGAGACCGGTGATTCTTTCGAGCAGCTGCTTGTCGCGCTGCGCTATCCACCGGCCGGCGACCACGCCGAGCATCGCGGTCGCGATCGCGGGGATCGTCGACATCGGCCCCTCAGGATCGAAAGTCACGCTTCCAACCCACGTGTGATTCGTGCCGAGAATCGCGCGGTCCAGATATGCCGCGAGATTCCTGTCCTTCGTGTGCAGCAGCAGCGCTCCAACCACATTCTCACCCGGAACGGGAATGAGCGTCATGGCGAACCAGTAGCCGAACAGCAGCCCGGCGACGATGACGATTTGCTGCTTGACCGTGGTCTTGAGTGTCACCAGTGCGGCGCAGACGTAGACGATAGCGATTCTTGGCAGTACCCCGAGAATGCGC
>JANMWS010000175.1:0-15083 GCA_031394125.1 Gemmatimonadales bacterium | reverse complement strand
CGGAAGTGCTCGGAGCGTCGCCAAAGCGATAAAGAATCTCTTTTTCGCCGCGCACCATTCCAAATTCTTCGCGCGCGATGCGCTCCATAGTTGCACTATCGCTCTTTACCAGCTTGAGGTAGCGCGCGAGCGAATCCACCTGACGCTGCAGCGAGTCGACTTCGCGCGTGATGTTCCCGGTGCGACGATTCAGCACGTAAAGGTCCTTCGTGCTGTACTCACCACCCTGCACCGCGAAATACGCGGCGACCGCGATCAATGCCCACCAGATGATCCGCTTCATTGCACGCTATTGACTCGCGCGACGTGCGCCGAGCAACTGCGCCCACTACAGCCCGTATATCGACCCACCCGGATACTCGGCCGCTGCTGCGAGCTGCTCTTCGATGCGAAGAAGCTGGTTGTACTTGGCGACGCGGTCGGTTCTGCTCGCTGAGCCGGTCTTGATCTGACCAGCGCCAGTGGCGACGGCGAGATCAGCGATGAACGTGTCTTCGGTCTCGCCCGAGCGGTGCGAGATGATCGACTGGTACCCGTTCGCGCGCGCCATCTCGATCGCTTCCAGCGTTTCGGTGAGCGTTCCGATCTGATTCAGCTTGATGAGGATCGCGTTCGCGACATCCGACTCGATTCCGCGAGCGAGGCGCTCCGTGTTGGTGACGAATAGATCGTCTCCCACCAGCTGAACACGGTCGCCAAGCGCGGCGGTGATTTTGGCCCAGCCGTCCCAATCGTCTTCGGCCAGTCCATCCTCGATGGATACGATAGGATACTCGTCGAGCCATTTCCGATAGAGATCGATCATTCCGTCGGAATCGAGGCTGCCCGCGCCACTCTTCTTGAACGTGTACGTACCGTTCTTGAACATCTCGGAGGCAGCGGGGTCGAGCGCAATCGCGATCTCCCGGCCTGGAGCGTATCCGGCGGCCTCGATCGCCTCGACGACGACGCGCAATGCTTCTTCGTCGTTCTTCAGATCAGGAGCGAACCCGCCTTCGTCACCGACCCCAGTAGACAGCTTGCGCTTCACCAGCACTTTCTTGAGCGCGTGAAAGACTTCCGTGCCCATACGCAACGCCTCGCGAAAGCTCGTGGCGCCAATGGGCACGATCATGTACTCCTGAAAGTCCACCGTGTTCGTCGCGTGCGCGCCGCCATTGAGGATGTTCATCATCGGCACTGGCATCGTCCGCGCCATGGGGCCGCCGAGGTATCGGTAGAGGGGCAATCCGACATCCTGCGCGGCGGCACGCGCTGTTGCCATCGACACCGCAAGAATCGCGTTCGCTCCCAGCTTCCCCTTGTTGTCGGTGCCATCAAGCTCGATCATCGTGCGGTCGATCAGCATCTGGTCGCTGGCTGAAAGTCCGCTTAGGGCCGGCGCGATCCGCTCCTCGACGCTCTGCACGGCCTGCTCCACTCCCTTCCCCAGATACCGCTCGGCGTCCCCGTCGCGCAGCTCGAGCGCTTCGTGCTCGCCGGTAGAGGCACCGCTTGGGACTGCAGCGCGCCCGAACGCACCGCTCGCGAGCGTGACGTCGGCTTCGACGGTTGGATTTCCGCGGCTGTCAAGAATTTCGCGCGCTTTGATGTCTGTTATAGTCGACATTTGTTGTAATTGATTCGCGGGTTATCGTGTTTCGGTTGGGTTCGTTTCGGACGAGAGCATCTCCGCCGATGGGGCCGGCCGCGAGACCGGCGTTGGCAGCGCTTCGACGCCGTACAAGTCGCGCATCGCGTCTGCCATCTTCGTCCTCACTGTCTGCATCAGCACCTCGCGGTGATCATAATCCACAGTCGTGGTGCTGACCGGCTCGAGCAAATGTATATCAATCGTGCCCGAATGAACCCGGAATGACCCCTTGGCCAGGATCTCAATGGTGCCGTGCACAATGATCGGGACCACCGGAACGCCCGCCGCAATTGCGAGGACGAATGGGCCCTTCTTGAATGGGCGGAGCCGATAGTCGTGCCCGCGCGTGCCCTCCGGAAACACGACTACCGAGTTCCCGCGCCTGATTCGTTCGGCAGCCACTTCATACGCTCCAAACGCCGCTTTCCTGTTTTCCCGATGGATCTCGACCATTCCCGCGGCACGCATCGCGCGGCCGAATATCGGGACTTTGAACAGCTCCGCCTTGGCGACGAACTTGTGGCGCGGAAGGACCTTGGCCAGCCCCGCCACATCGAACCAGCTGACGTGGTTCGAGGCGAAGATCCGGGGCTCGGCATCGTCGCTATTATCGAGACCGTGGACCCGGACTTTTATTCCCCCCGCCCACATGACCGACCTCGACCACCATCGCGGAACCTTGTCGTATATCCCGTCTGGCTTGTCTTGGACGCCGAGCAGCCCGGCGATGATCGTCGTGAGTCCCAGCACCGCCGTCACGACGAATGCCGTGATGATGGTGAAAATCGTTCGCAGAAAGGAGATCATTTGTCCCGAAAGTGGTCGAAGCCGGGCGGAGCGGAGATTCTTTTTCCACCGCTCAGCAACTCGACTCCGGAAGGTCCGGCAACAACCCGGCCTATTTCAGTGAGGCTGAGCCCGAATTCCTCGGCGAAGGCTTCGACATCGATCGCAGGAGCGGTCGCGACGATCTCGTATTCCTCGCCGGAATTCACGGCCTCCAAGGCGGATACACCGTCAACCCGGGGAATTCGATCCACGTCGATCTCTATGCAGACTTTGCTCGCAGCGGCAACGTGCCCCAGATCCGCTATCAGGCCGTCTGAAATGTCTATGGCGGAGGTGGCACCACGCTGCGCCAGCCCCACGGCCGGCTCGATTCGTGGTATTGGGTTGGCGAATCGCTCCCTGTCCCGCTCGGTCGGCTCCTGACCGGCTAGCCAGGCGCGCACAGCCGCGGCAGGACCGCCAAGAGATCCTGTTACATAGACGCGCTGCCCGGGTTTAGCTCCCGCCCGCGATAACGGCCTGGCGACGCTACCAAGCGCGGTGATCGTCAGCGAAAGAGTTTTGCCCGATGAAAGGTCGCCGCCGAGAATCGGGCACAGCACCGCCGACGCGCCTTCGCGTATTCCCGTCGCCAGTGCCCGCGCTTCGACGCGGTCGGCTTCGGGCAGCGTCAACGCGATGACGACGCCGAGCGGACGAGCGGCCATGGCGGCAAGATCGCTCAGCGCCGCAGCCGTCGCGCGATATCCGATCTCGAAATGATTGAGCCACTCGTGCCGGAAGTGAACGCCATCGACAGAGGTGTCGGTCGTAATCACCAGCTTTTCGCCTGCCGGCACCTCGACGATGGCGGCGTCATCGCCGATATGCTGCGCCGAATTTCCCCACTCTGAGAGGAAAGCGCGAACAAGGTCGAACTCCTTTCCCGGACCGAGATCGATATTGCGCGCGTCGGTTGTCTTGTCGGCGCTCATCGCGCCACCGCCGGCAACTCTGCCATCACGGGAGGGTTAACCGGCGACTCGCCCTCGTTCCAAGCGCGCGGCAACGCGTAGAGAACGTCCTCGAGGGTGGTACCGCGAACATACTCGCAGTACTCCGCGGCGCGTCCGTGCACCCATGCTGCGCAGGACGCGGAGGTGGAAGCCTCCATAGTCTGAGCCAGCATGGTCCCGGCGATTCCGGCGAGGAGGTCGCCGCTGCCGCCCGTTCCGAGCGCAGCGGTACCTCGCGCCACAACGTAGCGCTCGCCATCGGGCGCAAAGATCACGGTCGGAGATCCTTTGAGCAGAACTGTGGCGCCAAGGCCGCGCGCCATTTCAATGCCAACGTCGAATCGGTTGTCGAGCACGTCTTTGACGTCGATCCTGGCCAGCCGCGCGAACTCAGCAACGTGCGGAGTGATAAGAGCGGGCCTTCCCTTCAGCAGACGCCCGAGAGCAGCCACGTCACCATCGAATACGTTCAACGCGTCCGCATCGAGGAGCACAGGAAGCGTGGAATCGGAAAGAACGTTTTCGACAAGGCGTCTGGTGTTGTCCGATTTCCCGAGTCCAGGACCAAGCACAATTGCATTCGCCCATTTCGAAATCTGCGACGACGTCTCCGCCGACGTCGTTGGCCAGGGAGCGATCAGCGCCGACGGCGCCGCGGCGAGAATCTCGCCAACGTTCTCCGGCGCGACGAGTGCACGCACCAGACCGATCCCACTGCGGAGCGCAGCGCGAGTAGCGAGGACGGCGGCCCCGGCCATTCCCTGTCCGCCGCCGATGATCGCGAGATGCTTGCGCGTTCCCTTGTGGGCGTCGTAGCGAATTGTATGCACGTGGGCATCGACCCATTCGCCATCGATGAGCCACGGAAACCTAGCGACCTCGTCGCCGATGCTTCTCTCCGGTGCGGGCAGCACCTCGTCGAGACCAATGTCGAGAACGACGATTTCGCCGCAGCAGTCGCGCGCGAGCAGCGAGCCGCGCTTCACTCCCCCGAAACTGAAAGTCGCGTCGGCAATTACACACGCGGAGTGATTTCCAGTCGTCGCGTCGAGTCCGCTCGGCAGATCGAGCGCCGCCACCCGGGCCCCGTCGGAATGCAGTTCGTTTATCCTCGCGATTGCATCAGCGATCTTCCCTCGAGGCTCACCCTCGGCGCCTGTGCCGAGCAACGCGTCGATCACTACCCGAGCAGCATCGGACTCGCCAGGCGAGAAAATCTTTCTTACGGATTTCACTGCATCGGCGGCAGCGCTTTTTTCGGCGAAGGCATCGGGGGTCTTCGCCTCGACTGCCTCCACGACCGTCACGTCGATGCCCGATCGTGCCAGCGATCCTGCGACGACCCAGCCATCTCCCCCGTTATTCCCCGGGCCGGTGAACACAATCGCCCCACCGCGCAGCTGATCGCCGTACCGACGCGAAATCTCCTCGGCAGCAGCAGTGCCTGCACGCTGCATCAAGACGCGCGAAGGAGTTCCTCTTTGAATGGCCGCCCGATCGCGCTCCGCTGATTCTCTGGCGCTGACCACCCTGACGGACAGGGGCATTGCTTGGACGGTTGGAGTTTATGCCTGTTGCGCGCAGTTCCAGGGGTAGTCGCGCTCGAATGCCCTGTCGAAGTCGAACACGTCCACGAACTCATCGCGGGTATCCTGAGGCTGGCTGAGGAGGAACCCAAGATCGACGAGGGTGAACACGATATCACCGATGTCGGCGGTTGCCGAGATGCCCCAGTGCTCGAGGACAACCTTGGCCATCAGGCCGTACCGCTCGAGCGCCAGATCGCGGCACGCGTTGGCGAGCTCGATGCCGGTGATATGGCGCCGCATCGTGAGCTGCGCCTGACACAGCTCGAGCGCGGAAAGGACGAACAGATATGCCTGCTCATCAAAGCGCGGCTCGCGGATGCGAATCCGGTCCATGATCCCTTCGCGAAACGCCAGCTCAGCCATTTCTACTTTTTGTCCGCCATTGAGGGGAAGGATTTGTAGAGAGGAAACCGATTCGTCAAGTCGAGTACTTCTTCTTTGACTGACGACGCGACCGCGGGGTCACCAGAACTGGCGATCACCTTGTCGATGAGCTTGGCGATCTGCTGCATCTCACGCTCCCTCATTCCGCGGGTGGTGACCGCCGGGGTTCCGATGCGGATTCCACTCGTGACGAAGGGGGACTGCGTCTCCTTCGGCACCGTGTTCTTGTTGACCGTAATGCCGGCGGCATCCAGCGCCTTCTCGGCCACTTTGCCCGTGACGTCCTTGTTACGCAGGTCGACCAGTATCAGGTGATTGTCTGTCCCACCCGACACGATGTTGAAGCCGAGCTCGATTAGCGCGTTCGCCAGAGCCTGCGCGTTGCGCACGATCTGGCCGCAGTACTCCTTGAACGAGGGGTCGAGCGCTTCCTTGAACGCCACCGCCTTGGCTGCGATGATGTGCTCCAGTGGACCGCCCTGCGTGCCCGGGAACATCGCCTTGTCGACGGTTTTGGCGTGCTCTTCCTTGCAAAGGATCAACCCGCCACGGGGACCGCGCAGAGTCTTGTGCGTCGTGCTCGTCACGACGTCGGCGTGCGGAACAGGAGAGGGATGATATCCGGTCGCTACGAGTCCGGCGAAGTGCGCCATGTCCACCATGAACTTCGCTCCGATCTCGCGCGCGACTTCGGCGAACGGCTCGAAGTCGATAATGCGCGCGTACGCGCTTGCACCGGCGATGATCATCTTCGGCTTTTGCTCGCGCGCGATCTTCTGCATCTGCGCGTAGTCGATGCGTCCGTCTTCACCCACGCCGTAGTGAATCGCGTGATAAAGGAGCCCCGAGAAATTCACAGGGGATCCGTGCGTGAGGTGCCCGCCCTGCGACAGGTCGAGACCGAGTACGACGTCGCCCGGCTTGAGGAACGCGAGATAGACCGCTGCGTTCGCCTGCGCGCCCGAGTGCGGCTGCACGTTGGCGTGGTCGGCGGAGAATAGCTTCTTCGCCCGGTCGATTGCGCACTGCTCGACCATGTCCACGAACTCGCATCCACCGTAGTACCGTTTGCCGGGCAAGCCCTCGGCGTACTTGTTGGTGAGTGGCGTGCCCATCGCTTCCAGAACCGCGGGGGAAACGAAATTCTCGCTGGCGATCAACTCGAGTCCGCTGCGCTGGCGCTCGACTTCGAGATCTATGAAGCGCGCGATCTCGGGGTCGCTCTCCGCGAGAGTGCCACTCGGCATCGAGATCCTGGTGGATTCGGTCTGTCTCGGAGCTGCAGTCGTCTGCGGCATCAAATGTCCTTGGGTCGGAGCTGCCTTGGTCCGCACATCAACTATTCTTCGGTTCGATCTTATCAACCCGCCGCTCGTGGCGGCCACCCTCGAATTTAGCATGCAGCCAGGCCTTCATGGTTTCAATGGCCTGATCGTCCGTCATGAATCGCGCGGGAAGCACCAGGACGTTCGAGTCGTTGTGCTTGCGCGAGAGCTCGCCAATCTCTGGCTCCCAGGCCAGCGCGGCGCGCACTCCCGGGTACCTGTTGGCAACGATATCCATCCCCACTCCGCTTCCGCAGAGCAAAATCCCGCGCTTCACCTTTCCCTCGGAAACCTCTTTCGCCAAAGGGTGAGCGTAGTCGGGATAGTCGTCAGGTTTGTTCGGATCGTTGGCGCCGATATCGTCGGGCTGGTATCCCATCTTCTTCAGCTCCGACACAAGCCGGTTTTTCATCTCCACGCCGGCATGATCCGAAGCAATTGGAATCGTTTCGCTCATGGTGCCTCCGCCAGGCGCTGCTCGGCCAAGCGATCGGCCGCCTCATAGGTTGGAATGTGCTTCGACTCAGCGATGTCGAACACCTTGAGGATGGTGTCGTAAATGTCGTCCGCCTTGTCCCGCGCGCGCTGCGCGTCCCAGCCGGCGACTTCGCCGTAGACGTTGATCACGCCGCCGGCGTTGGCCACATAGTCCGGAGCGTAGAGAATTCCGCGCCTTTGCAGCTCGTCACCGTGGCGCTCTTCGAGAAGCTGATTGTTGGCAGCGCCGGCGACGATCTGAACCTTGAGCCTGGGAATCGTCTCGTCATTTATGATTCCGCCAAGAGCGCACGGCGAGAAGATATCCGCCTCGGAGGAGAAAATGGCATCATCCTCGACAATCTTCGCGCCGGTCATCTTTGCCACTCGCGCCGCCTTCGCTGAATCGATGTCCGAGACAATCAGCTTTGCGCCGGCCTCGTGCAGCTCCTTCGCCAGATAAGTTCCGACGCTGCCGCAGCCCATGATCGTGACGGTTTTTCCCTCCAGGCTATCGGAGCCCCATTTCCGGTTCGCGGATGCCTGCACCGCTCGAAATACTCCGTGCGCGGTAACCGGCGAAGGATCTCCCGATTTCCCCGCGAGCCCAGCGACGTGTCCCGTCTCCATGTGCACGTAGTCCATGTCCTTTGTGCTCGTGCCCACATCTTCAGCGGTTATGTACCGCCCGCCAAGGCTCTCGACGAAACGACCGTGGGCCCGGAAAATCTTTTCACGGTTTTTGGTCCTGTTGTCGCCAATGATGATGGACTTTCCGCCGCCAAGATGAAGCCCCGCGACGGCGTTCTTGTATGTCATTCCGCGCGAAAGTCGGAGCGCGTCCGTAATCGCCTCCTCATCGCTGGCGTACTGCCAGAAGCGGGTGCCGCCGAGGGCTGGCCCGAGCTTCGTGCTGTGAATCGCGAGAATTCCCCTGTATCCAACCGACGGATCGCTGCACATCACGATCTCTTCGTGTCCCATCTCAGCAAGCGTATCGAACAGCTTCATTTAGTTAATTGGTAATGGGTGATGTCTGTCTCTTTCATTGTCGAACGCTTTGATCCGCGTGCGAAGCTTTACGATTGTCCGTAGAGAGCTCTTGCGATTACGATTCTCTGGATCTCGGAAGTGCCCTCATAAATTTCGGTGACTTTCGCGTCGCGGAAAAGCCGCTCCACCGGATAATCCTTGATGTAGCCGTATCCGCCGAAGATCTGCATCGCTTGCGTAGTCACCCACATCGCTGTCTCGCTCGCCATCAACTTTGCCATCGAGCTGAATTGGCGTACGCTCTGACCGCGATCCTTGGCTGCGGCCGCCGCGTGCAGCAACGCGCGCGAAGCAGCCACCCGCATGGCCATGTCGGCGAGCTTGAACTGGATCGCCTCGAACTCCTTGATCGCCTTTCCGAATTGCTTGCGCTCCGCGGCGTAGGCTACTGAATGCTCGAGCGCCGCACGCGCAATGCCGATCGCCTGAGCAGCGATGCCAAGCCGCCCGTTGTCGAGAGACTGCATTGCATAGATGAAGCCCTGCGTCTCGTCGCCGAGGAGATTCCCCGCGGGGACCCGCATGTTGTCGAAGTTGAGCTGCACGGTCGGAGACGCTCGAAGCCCGAGCTTGTCCTCTTTCTTGCCCACTTTGAATCCGGGTAAATCGGGGGTGATGATGAACGCGCCGATTCCCCGCCCTCCCTTCCGGGCGCCGCTGGTATCGGTCCGCGCCATCGCCATGATCATTCCGGCGGTATTGCCGTTGGTCACCCAGGCCTTGGTTCCGTTCAGGACCCAGTGGTCGCCATCCTTGACGGCCTGCGCGGTCAAGGCGGAAGCATCCGATCCGGCGTCGGGCTCCGAAAGAGCAAAGGCGCCCAATATCTCACCGCGCGCCATTGGCTTGAGGAACTGATTCTTCTGCGCCTCGCTTCCGTAACGCAAAATCATCTGCGTTGGAAGCGAGTTGTGCACGCTCATGAGGACGGCGACAGATGCGTCAGCCGCGGCTATTTCCTCGAGGGCAATCAGGTACGTGCCGGTGTCAGTGCCCAGTCCATCGTACTCCTCGGGAAGCATCATTCCGAGGAACCCGAGCTCACCGAGCTTCTTCACGAGGGCGGGCTCGAAATACGCCTTCTGATCCCACTCTGCTGCGTACGGAACGATCTCAGCCCTGGCGAACTCGCGCGCGAGCTTCTGAACCTCGAATTGTTCTTCGGTGAGTGGGTGGAGGGCCCAGGACACTTGGCTACTTACTATAGGTATAGAAGCCGCGGCCGGACTTCCTGCCAAGCCACCCCGCCGCGACGTACTTCCTGAGGAGCGGACACGGGGCATACTTCGGATTTCCGAGTCCGTCGCGCAGAACCTCGAGAATGGCGACGCACGTATCGAGGCCAATGAGATCCGCCAGCGCGAGCGGACCCATGGGGTGATTCATCCCGAGCGTCATCACCTGATCGATTGCTTCGGGCCCGCCGACGCCTTCCATCAGGCAATAGACCGCCTCGTTGATCATCGGCATCAGGACGCGATTGGAGACGAAGCCGGGAAAGTCGTTCACTTCGACGGGTGTTTTGCCGAGCCGCAGGCTGAGGTCGGTGACGTACTCCGTGGTCTCATCGGACGTCGCTAGGCCGCGAATGATCTCGACGAGCTTCATCACCGGGACCGGATTCATGAAGTGCATCCCGACAACTCTGTCGGGGCGGGATGTGCGTCGCGCGATCTCGGTTATCGAGATAGAGCTGGTGTTGCTGGCGAGGACGGCGTTCGGCTTGGCGATGCGGTCGACGTCGGTGAAAATGCGGAATTTGAGGCCGCTGTCCTCGCTGGCAGCTTCGACGATCAGTGAAGCATCGGCGATGCCCTCGAGGTCCATGCTCAGATCGATGCGCGACAGAATCTGCACCTGCTCGTCGGGAGGAATTGTCCCTTTCTTCACCTGCCGCTCGATGTTCTTCGCGATCGTCGCGCGCCCCTTGTCGAGCGCGTCCTGGGAGACGTCGATCATCACCACGTTGAATCCGGATTGCGCGAACACGTGCGCGATCCCGTTCCCCATTTGACCCGCTCCAACAACCGCGATGCGGTCGGTCATGCTTTCCACTCCATGCGGCGCAGATGGCGCCCGTACAGGTAAAAAAGAACGACGAACATTGCCGCGACGGCCGCGAGTCCTCCTTCTGGTCCCCACGGACCGCCGGTGAGCCAGTCGGGACCGGAATCTACGACACGATAGTCCGGATCATTGGACGGGATCCCGCTCACAGCAATGTGGAGCGCTCCCGACATCACCCAATTCCAGGCGAAGTGCGCGGCTCCAGCGGCGTAGAGGCTGCGTGTCGCGAGAAACACTACCCCGAGGAAAAACCCGGCGACGACCACTGCGAGAATCGATTCAGCATCGGCACCCGGGTTGTTGACGTGCAGCAGACCGAAAACGACGCTGGTAATGATGAGCGCCATTTTCCAGCCTGCCGCGCGTCTCAGTATGGCAAAGACGTAGCCACGAATAAAAAGTTCTTCGAAAAACGCTGCTGGCAGCAAAAGGATCGTCGATTGGCCGGCCTGATCCCACCAGTTTCCGGGGGCGGTTGGGTCGATGCGCAGCATGTGCGTCGCAAGCAACAGCAGACTCGCTGCGCCTATGGTGAGTCCGCCAAGCGCAGCGCCCTTGATGAGCGTCGGCGGCGATGCGGCAGGCGAATCGAGTCCGATCTCCTTCCACGGCAGCTTGTCGATCCCTCGCAGCATCGCCCAGGTGGCGATGACCACGCTGGCGAGGCTGATCCACTGGAAAAGGGCCTCTCGTGGGTCGACTGCCTTCGCTCCGAATACCCACACCGCTAATGCGCCCAATGCGATGAGCGCCGCCCACCAGATCGCGTAAAACGCGACGATCCGCCAGACCACGCCGAGGAGCAGCTTCGCCCTTGGCGGCAGCGATGCAGACGGCGTCCGTTGTCTCGCTACTGGTTGCGGCGCTGTCAAGCCGTGCTAATTCGCGCGCTCGACGCTGAGAGCGACGGCGTCGCCTCCGCCGAGGCAGAGCGTCGCGAGACCTGTTTTCGCGCCGCGGTCCTTCATCGCGTAGAGCAGAGTCGTCAACACCCGGGCGCCGCTCGCGCCGATAGGGTGGCCGAGGGCGATTGCGCCGCCGTTGACGTTTACGCGCTTCCAGTCCCAGCCCAGCTCATCGCCATCGGCGAGCGCTTGCGAGGCGAACGCTTCGTTGGCTTCGATCAGATCGAAGTCCTCAATCTTTCTCCCCGTTTTGGCCATGAGATTTCTGACAGCCTTAATGGGAGCGAAAAAGAGATCTTCCGGAGCGGTTGCGCCCGTCGCGTAGCCGGTAATCCGGCCGAGGATGTCGAGATTGTGATCGTTGGCGTACTGCTCGGAAACGACTACCAGCGCGGCGGCGCCGTCGTTCAGACTCGATGAATTCCCGGCCGTGACACTCAGGTTTTCGCTCTGACCATTCTTGCCGGGAAACGCGGGGCGGAGCTTGGCGAGAGTCTCGGCACTCGTGTCCTTGCGCGGTCCCTCGTCGGTATCGACGACCGTCGGTCCCTTCTTGCCGGGAATCTCCACGCGCGCGATCTCGCTCTTGAATTTGCCGGAATCGATCGCGGAAATCGCCTTGCGGTGCGAAGCGGCAGCGAACTCGTCCTGCTCTTCGCGCGTAACCTCCGCCTTCCTCGCCGTGTACTCGGCGTGACTGCCCATGTGGACATCACACGACGCGCACCAGAGCCCGTCCTTGATCATGCCATCGATCATTTTCTGGTCGGTGAGCTTCACACCGTTGCGCATACCATAGACATAGTACGGCGCGTTGGACATCGACTCCTGTCCGCCGGCGATGATGACCTGCGCATCGCCAGCCTTGATCGCCTGCGACGCGAGCATGACAGCCTTGAGCCCGGATCCACAGACCTTGTTCACGGTTACCGCGGAGACGGTTGCAGGGAGTCCAGCCTTGAGCGCTGCCTGGCGCGCGGGCGCCTGGCCTGTACCGCCTTGAATGACGTGGCCCATGATGACTTCCTGGACGTCCTCGGCTGGAACCTTCGATCGCTTGAGGGCTTCGCGGATAGCGATGGCACCAAGCTCGGGTGCGCTAAGGGATGAAAGCGCTCCCAGGAACTTCCCGATGGGAGTACGGGCGGCACCAACGATTACGGGTGTGCGGGATTTATCGGGCATAGTGACTTTGTTGTACGGGTTGATCTACCTCTTGAAGTTAACGGGAGGCGGAAGTGGCGGACAGCATTGGGAGGGAGTTACCGGCCTCAGGGAATCGTGGTAACGTAGCGTCTCACCTCTCGGGAGGACTGATACCCGCGCACATCTCGTGAACCGAGGTCTCTACGTCGTGATGGGCGTCGCCGGCTCGGGTAAGAGCGTCATCGGCGCGGCGCTCGCCGGTGCGCTGGGCATCGAGTTTGTCGAAGGCGATCAGTACCACTCAGCCGAAAACGTGGAGCGCATGTCGCGAGGCATTCCTCTCACCGACGACGACCGCGGTGTGTGGCTTCGCACGCTCGCGGCTCGGGTCCGTGAGGCAAGGGAGGCCGGCACCGGGCTAGTCATCTCGTGCTCTGCCCTCAAGCGATCGTACCGAGACATCCTTCGCTCCGAAGCAAGCGACCTGCGTTTCGTGTTTCTTAAAGGCGAGCGAGCGCTGATCGCTGAGCGCATCGCAACCCGACGCGGACACTTCATGCCACCATCCCTGTTGGATAGCCAGCTCGATGCACTCGAGGAGCCGTCGCCTGACGAGAAGGCGTGGGTGTGTGACATAAGGAAGTCGCCACAAGATCTCGTCGCTGCTCTCGTAAAAACCGCCTCGGAATGACGCCCGACGCTCGCCTGCTGCTGCTCGCGCTACTTGCCGTAATCGCACTCATCCTCCTCATCGCGCGTTTCAAGCTGCATCCGTTCGTCGCTCTGGTTTCTGTCTCGCTTGCGGTAGGTGTTGTCGCGGGCATGCCACCCGCGGCCGCGGTGAAAGCGTTTCAGGACGGTGTGGGCAATACGCTCGGCTTCATCGCAGTCGTGGTCGGACTCGGCACGATGCTCGGAAAGATGATGGCGGAGTCCGGAGCCGCTACGCGCATCGCCACCACTCTCATCGAGCTCTTCGGCCAGCAACGCGTGCACTGGGCGATCATGTTCGTCGCCTTCATCGTCGGGATTCCTGTTTTCTTTCAGGTGGGCTTCGTCCTCCTCATTCCGCTCGTGTTCACGATCGCGCGACGCACGGGAATGTCGCTCGTAAAGATCGGACTCCCTCTCGTGGCCGGACTTTCGGTGGTGCACGGCATGCTTCCGCCCCATCCGGCGGCGATGCTCGCCGTGACTGCCTACAACGCCGACGTCGGCCGCACGATTCTCTACGGCCTGCTCGTAGGTCTCCCAACCGCTTCGCTGGCGGGACCAGTGTTCGCCACGTGGATTGCGCCGCGCATAGCGCTTCCGGAGGAGAATCCGATGGCGAGACAACTGGAAGGTGAATCGACAGAAGAGATGCCGGGGTTCGGCATCTCGGTGTTCACAGTGCTAATTCCCGTAATTCTGATGCTCGTCGCCAGCGCGGCGGACATCGCGCTGGATCCAGCGAGCTCGATTCGCTCAGCGCTTCATTTTGTGGGGAACCCGATCGTAGCGCTGCTCCTCGCCCTGTTGTTCTCGTTCTGGTCTCTTGGAAGGTCGCGGCATTTCACACGAGAAGAAGTGATGAAGTTCTGCAACGACTGCCTTGGGCCGACCGCAACCATACTATTGGTGATCGGGGCGGGTGGTGGCTTCAACCAGGTGCTGGTTCAGAGCGGAGTCGGAGGCGCCATCGCCCACATGGCAATTGGCTCACACGCGTCCCCGCTAATACTTGCCTGGTCTGTGGCGACACTCATACGCGTGGCGACGGGATCGGCCACGGTCGCGATGACGACAGCTGCCGGAATCGTCGCACCGATTGCCGTGGCGATTCCCGGCACCAGCGCCGAGCTCCTCGTGCTCGCGACGGGGGCCGGCTCGCTGATGCTCTCGCACGTGAACGACGCCGGCTTCTGGCTCATCAAGGAATTCTTCAACATGACCGTCCCGCAGACACTGAAGACGTGGACGGTCGCGGAAACGATCATCGGTGTAGCAGGGCTGGCGTTCACGATGCTTCTGAGTTTTCTGATCTGAGCTTCTGACTAGGGGACATACATGCGAAACAAGGGAACCTGGATTTCTGTGATAGGTGGAAAGGCGCTTCGCGAGTGATCTTCCGAACGAGGAGCCCGCAACGCGGCTGGATGCATTCTTCCACGTTCCATCGCGACTTCGCCTACATCGCGCCGGACGCGGCGCAGTTCCTGCCAGCCACGTAATGTGGTCCGCGTAAGAGTCAAGGTGTGCTGCATTGGCAGCATCGAAGAGGCACGGACCGCGATCGAAGCCGGCGCTGATGCCGTCGGACTCGTCTCCTCGATGCCCAGCGGTCCTGGGGTCATCTCCGAGGATTTGATACGGGCAATCGCCCGCACGGTACCGCCACCCATCGCAACATTCCTCCTCACGTGCCATCAGCGGGTTAAAGACATCGTCGCGCAGCAGCACCGTTGCGGCACGAACACAGTCCAGTTGTGCGATCGTCTCGTCGATGGCAGCTACGCTGAGCTCCGCGCCGCGATGCCGGGGGTCTCGATCGTCCAGGTTATTCACGTCCATAGCCGGGAATCCGTCCAGGAGGCAATCGACATTGCCCCGCACGTCGACGCGCTCTTGCTCGATTCGGGCAACCAGAAGCTCGCCACGAAAGAGCTCGGAGGAACGGGCCGTACCCATGATTGGCGCCTGAGCGCGGAGATCCGGCGAACAGCGCGCGCGCCTGTCTT
>JANMWS010000174.1:0-9610 GCA_031394125.1 Gemmatimonadales bacterium | reverse complement strand
GTCGTCTTGGGACCGCGAGTGTTCCACCACACGTGTGTTCTAGGCATGTGCTACGGCCTCCTTCGACTTGGCGCGCGAGCGGTAGCCAATGCTCGAGACTTCCATCCCGCGCTCGCGAGCGATCTGCTCCACGGTTGTGAGCTGTTGCAGGCCGTCCAACGCCGCCAGCACCATGTTGTGCGGGTTGGTCGAGCCCAGGCTCTTCGTCAGAATGTCGGCGATTCCCGCGCACTCCATAATTGCCCGAACAGCACCCCCGGCGATCACACCAGCTCCCGGAGCAGCCGGCTTCATCAATACCTTACCCGCTCCGTGCGAGCCGACGACTTCGTGCGGAATCGTTCCGCCCGTCATCGGGATACTCACCATGTTGCGGCGCGCGCCGTCAACGGCCTTGCGGACCGCTTCGGACACTTCGTTCGCCTTGCCGGTCGCGAAACCCACGCGGCCCTGTCCATCTCCCACCGCGACGAGCGCGTTGAAGGAGAAGCGGCGTCCGCCCTTCACGACCTTGGCGACTCGGTTGATCGCGATCACGTTTTCGACGAGCTCGCTTCCACCATCGCCGCGTCCGCCGTCGCGGTCACGGCCTTTGCCTTCACGCCGTCCACCGCCACCCTGGCCGCCACGTCCGCCGCCTTCGCCGCGAGCGCCACCGCCACCCTGTCCCCCGGGCGCGCCACGTCCGCGACCGGCACCAGGCCCGCCTCGGCCGCCACCGCCACGACCGCCACGTCCGCCGGCGCCCCCGCCACTACGCGCGCTGCCGCCCGTGCGCGGTCTTTCCTGTGCCGGCTGCTCGGATGGTGCAGCGGAAGTTGATTCCGGCGTAGCTCCCTCGTTTTCTGCCATTTATTAAAACTCCAACCCGCCCTCGCGGGCTCCGTCGGCCACACCTTTCACGCGGCCGTGATATTTGTATCCAGCTCTGTCAAAGACGACGCGCGTTACGCCGGCATCTTTTGCCTTCGCAGCGAGACGCTTCCCCACCTCGACCGATCTCTCGGTCGGCTTTCCTTCGAGTCCCGAATCAGTCACCGTCATAATCGTGCGCTGCGCCGTGTCATCCACGAGCTGCGCATAGATGTGCTTGATCGAGCGATACACGACCAGGCGTGGACGTTCCGCGCTGCCAATCACTTTCTTTCTGAGTCGGAAGTGACGGCGCGTACGCAGCTGATCGCGCGACTTCGGTCTGGCCATCTTCGGCATTACTTACCTCCCGCCTTACCAGCTTTCCGGCGGACCTGTTCTCCAACGTACTTGATGCCCTTGCCCTTGTATGGCTCGGGTGGCCTGATGCTGCGGATCTCCGCCGCCACCTGACCAACCACTTCCTTGTTCGCGCCCTCGATGACGATCGAGGTCGGCTGCGGAGCGGAGAGCTTGATGCCCTTCGGCGCCTCGTACTTCACCGGATGCGAGAAGCCAAGCGCGAGCTGAAGTCCGTAGGGACGCGGCTCCGCCTTGTAGCCCACGCCGATCAGCTCGAGCTCCTTCTTGAATCCCTTCGTCACGCCCTCGACCATGTTGGCGACGAGAGTGCGGGACAGGCCATGGAGCGCCTTGTGAAGGTCCTCATCCGACGGACGCTCGACGAGGATCTGATTGTCCTTGAGCGTCACCTTCATCGTCGGGTGCAGAACGCGTTCGAGCTCGCCCTTCGGGCCTTTCACGTGAACCTTGTTTCCTTCGATTGTCGCGGTCACGCCCTTGGGGAGCGGTACCGGGTGCTTTCCGATTCGTGACATCTCTTATATCCCCTTACCAGACCAGCGCGAGGAGCTCGCCGCCGGTGCGGGCCTGCCGCGCCTGCCGATCCGACATCACGCCCTGCGATGTGCTGAGGATCGCCATGCCGAGCCCGTTGCGAACGCGCGGAATTTCCGCGACAGCGACGTACTTTCGAAGTCCGGGCGTCGAGATCCGGCGCAGCTCGCGGATCACCGGCTGGCCGCCCTGCGCGTACTTGAGGACCACGCGCAGCAGCTGTTTGCCTTCCTCGGTATCGAGCGTCTTGTAGTCCTGAATGAAGTTGTTCTCCTTCAGGATCTTCGCGATCTCCACCTTTAGTTTCGAGAGCGGCATGTCCACGCGGCGGTGCTTCGCTCCGCAAGCATTGCGGATGCGCGTGAGCATATCGGCTATCGGATCGGTCATACTCATTAAATGATCTTCCTTAGTTCCTACCGTATCCCGTTTCCGGGACGCGTAGAAGTGAATGGTTACCAGCTCGCCTTGCGAACGCCCGGGATATAGCCCGACAGCGCCATCTCTCTGAAACAGATTCTGCAGAGTCCGAACTTTCTCAGGAAAGCGCGCGATCTTCCGCACCTGCCGCAGCGATTGTGCTGTCTCACCTGAAACTTCGGCTTCCGCTTGCTCTTCTCCACCATGGCCTTACGCGCCATTACAATCTCTCTTGGCTGTTGGTTGACACTTACTGTTGCTGCGTGATGATTGGCTTGTCATCGCCACGGAACGGCATGCCGAGCTCGCGCAGGAGCGCGAAAGCCTGGTCATCCTTGTTCGTGGTGCTGACGAAAGTGATGTCCATCCCGTGGATCTGGTCGACCATATCGTAGTTGATCTCCGGGAAGATCATCTGCTCCTTCACTCCCAGCGTGTAGTTCCCGCGGCCGTCGAACGACCGCGTATTGAGACCGCGGAAGTCGCGAATGCGCGGAATCGCCACGGTGATAAAGCGATCCAGGAACTCCCACATCCGCGCGCCGCGCAACGTCACGGCGCAACCGATCTCCTGCCCCTCTCTGAGGCCGAAGTTGGCGATCGACTTCTTCGCTTTCTTCTTGACCGGGCGTTGGCCCGTGATGATGGCCAGCTCGTTGACGACCGTATCGAGAACCTTTGCGTTCTTGATCGCTTCGCCCACTCCGCAGTTGATCACGATCTTATCGAGCGTCGGGATCTGATGAACGTTCGTGAAGCCGAACTGCGACTTCAGCCGCTCCCTCACCGTCTTCTCGAAATAAATCCGCAGGCGCGGCGGCGGTACCGGAAGGTCCTTGCCACTGTGCTCTACCTGGACCTGTTCCTTTACCTCGCGCTTCTTCGGCTGCTTCTTCTCTTTGGTTGCCATTTATCTATTCCTCGCTCAGTGCACACGGGGAATCGGTTCCCCGTTCTTGGCGCTGACGCGCTCTTTGGTTCCGTCTTCATCAATGCGCGACTTGGTCCGCGTCGGCCGGCCGGACTTGGGGTCGAGCAGCATCACGTTCGACGAGTGCACTGGCGCCGGCGCCTCCCTGATTCCCGACTGCTCTTCAGCCGTGCGCGCCTTGCGGTGCATCTTCACCAGGTTGATGCCTTCGATCAGCACGCGACCCGTCTTCAGAAAGACGCGGATCACTTTGCCTTCCTTGCCCTTGTCCTCTCCGCGCACCACGCGCACGGTGTCGCCCTTCGACACGTGCACACGCATACGCTTCGAATTCTCCGCGTGACGCGCATGTAATCGCTTTTTCGCGGTCTTTTTGTATGTCAGGACTCTCACTTTACAAAACCTCTGGAGCCAGGGACACGATCTTCATGTACTTCTTCTCGCGGAGCTCGCGCGCCACGGGTCCGAAGATGCGAGTCGCTCGGGGCTCACCCTGTTCGTTGATGATCACTACTGCGTTCTCATCGAAGCGGATGTAGGAGCCATCCTTGCGGCGGGTCTCCTTCGCTGTGCGCACCACCACTGCGCGCGCCACATCCGACTTCTTAACCGTGCCGTTTGGTAGCGCGTTCTTCACGGCGACGATGACGACGTCGCCGAGTGTGGCGTAGCGCCGGCGTGTACCGCCCAGGACGCGGATCACGAGCGCTGTCTTCGCGCCCGAGTTATCCGCAACCTTGACCACCGATTCCTGCTGGATCACTGGTCGTCTCCGTTAACGTGCACGTTCGATGATCTCGACCACGCGCCACCGCTTGTCCTTCGACAAGGGCCGGGTCTCCATGATGCGGACGGTGTCGCCCGTTTTGGCCTCGTTCTGCTCGTCGTGCGCTTTGAGCTTCTTGGTGCGGCGGACCATCTTGCCGTACACCGGGTGCTCCACTCTGCGCTCGATCGAGACCACGACGGTCTTCATCATCTTGTCGCTCACGACCATGCCCACTCGCGTCTTTCGCGCGGTACGCTCGATCGCGGCGCTTCCTTCACCCTTCTTCGCCAATTCAGCCATTAAGCCCTCTTACTCCTTTTCGCACGGTTTGTCGCGGTAGCAGCTTTGCGGCCGCGTCTCCCCGTCACACGTCTCGACTTCACTCGCTTCGGGCCAGTCACCTTCGCCTCAGCGATACCAATAATCTTTTCGCGCAACACGGTGTTTAGCCGCGCGACGTCCCTTCGAATCACCCGCAAACGAAGCGGATCGTCGAGGGTGCGCGTGCCGGATGCGAGGCGCAGGTTGAACCGCTCTCTCTCCAGCTCGGCGATGCGGGCGTTGATGTCCCCCTCGCTCATCTCGCGAATGTCCTTAGCTAGCATCGGTGTGCGCCTCCTCACGCGTCACGAACTTCGACTTGACTCCAATCTTTGCCGCGGCCAGCGCCATTGCCTTCTTGGCGATGTCCAGCGTCACTCCTTCCAGCTCGAACATCACTCTGCCCGGCTTCACCACCGCGACCCATCCTTCCGGTGACCCCTTTCCCTTGCCCATGCGGGTCTCGGCTGGCTTCTTCGTGATCGGCTTGTCGGGGAAAATCCGGATCCAGACCTTTCCGCCGCGCTTGATGTGACGCGTGAGCGCGACACGGGCCGCCTCGATCTGCCGGTTGGAAATCCAGCCGGGCTCCAACGCCTTCAGACCGTAATGCCCGAAGGAGACTTCGCTGCCACGAGTGGCAAGCCCCTTCGTCCGGCCCTTGAACCTCTTCCTGAACTTTACGCGCTTGGGACTGAGCATTTTCTATATCCTCAGACGCCAGTCGAGTAGGTCTTGCCGCGGCGATCTTCCACGATCTCGCCCTTGAAGATCCAGACCTTCACACCGATGGTGCCGAAGGTGGTCTTCGCGGTCGACGTCGCGTAATCGATGTCGGCACGCAGCGTGTGGAGAGGTACACGACCCTCGTGATATCCCTCGACGCGCGCGATCTCGGCGCCGCCCAGACGGCCGCCGCACTTGATCTTGATTCCGCCCGCTCCCATGCGCATTGCGCTCTGCACCGCGCGCTTCATCGCGCGGCGGAACGAGATACGCTGAGCGAGCTGGTTGGCGATATTATCGGCGACAAGCTGTGCATCGAGCTCGGGACGCTTGATCTCTTCGACGTTGATTCCGACTTCCTTGCCGGAGAGACGCGACAGCTCGTCACGCAGCTGATCTACTTCCGCTCCCTTCTTTCCGATGACGACGCCAGGACGGCCCGTGTGAATAGTCACCACGACCTTGCCCGGCTTCCGCTCGATGCGGATGTCGGCGATCGCGGCGTGACCGAGCCGCGCCTTTAGATACTTGCGCAGAAGCTCGTCCTCGCGGAGAAGCGCGGGGAAGTCGCGGTTCGCGTACCACTGCGATCTCCAGGTCTTGGAGATGCCAAGGCGGAAGCCGATCGGATGTGTTTTCTGTCCCATTAACGTTTACTCCCTGTAGAGCTTCCGCGCTGCGCGCGCTGCCTCTCTTGGCGGGCCTCGAGAATGATCTCGACGTGACTGGTTCTCTTTCTGATCGGAGTGGCGCGGCCCTGCGCAGCCGGCATGAAGCGGCGGAGCGCTGGCCCTTCGTTCACGATCGCGTGGCTTATGTAGAGCGTATCCACATCGATCGACTCGTTTCCTTCTCTCGCCTTGAATTCAGCGTTGGCGACGGCGGAGTTGAGAACCTTGGCGATCTGCACAGCGGCGTGCTTCTTCGAGAACTTGAGCAGTCCGAGGGCTTCATTCACATCCTTGCCGCGGATCTGATCGATCACGAGACGCATCTTGTATGGCGACTGGCGCGTAGTGCGCTGAGTGGCATGGGAGACGCCCTTCCTCTCAGCGGCATGACGCTCTTTCCGGAGCTGGCTTCTCTGGCTCACTTGACCGCCGCCTGACCCTTGGCCGGAGTAGCAGACGTCGGGACGCCGCCAGCTTTCTTGTCGGTCGGCTTTGCCGCGCCGGTGTGTCCTCGAAAGAGGCGCGTTGGCGAAAATTCGCCGAGCTTGTGGCCGACCATGTTCTCAGTCACGTAGACGGGAATGAACTTGTTGCCGTTGTGAACCGCGAAGGTGTGGCCGACGAAGTCGGGGATGATCGTGCTGGCCCGTGCCCACGTCTTGATCACTCTCTTCTCGTTCTTGCCGTTCATGCCCGAGACTTTCGTCATCAACGCGTCCTGGACGAATGGACCTTTTTTTACGCTTCTCGCCATAGTTTGGTTCTCGGAATTCCGCTGTTACTGGGTAGCTTTGCCGCGCTTGCGACCGCGAACTATAAGCCTCTGCGAAGCTTTCTTCTTGTTGCGCGTCTTCACGCCTTCCTTGTTGCCCCACTTGTCCACCACGTTCCGGCCGCCGCGCGTACGACCACCGTGCGGGTGATCGACCGGGTTCATGACTTCCCCACGTACCTTGGGACGCTTCCCCAGCCAGCGGCTCTTGCCGGCCTTACCCGCGGACAACAGCTCGTGCTCGGCGTTGCCGACCGTGCCGACCGTCGCCAGACACCTTCCGTGGATGAGACGCATCTCGGTTGAGGCCATGCGGAGCGTGACGTACTCACCTTCCTTGGCGACCACCTCGAGCGACGTTCCGGCGGAGCGGGCCATCTGACCACCCTTGCCCGGCTTGAGCTCGACGTTGTGCACGTCGGTGCCCAGCGGAATCTCCATCAGCGGCAGCGCATTTCCGACGCGACTGTCCGAGCCGGGGCCCGAAACGATCTTGTCCCCGACGGATAGTCCCTTCGGGTGCAGGATGTAGCGCTTTTCGCCGTCCTCGTATTCAACGAGCGCAATCCGCGCCGTTCGGTTGGGGTCATACTCAATCTCGCGAACTGTTGCCGCCATGTTGAACTTGTTGCGCTTGAAATCAATGATGCGATACATGCGCTTGTGACCACCGCCGATGCGGCGCATGGCGATGTGACCGTGATTGTCGCGACCGCCGCTCTTTGTGAGCGGCTCCATCAGCGACTTCTCGCCGTACGTCCGCGTGATCTCTGAGAAATCGGAGACCGAGCGGGAGCGCGAGCTCGCGGTTACAGGCTTGAATTGACGAACGCCCATTTATCTATGCCTCGAAGATGTCGATCGAGTCACCGTCTTTTAGTACGACGATGGCTTTTTTCCAGTGTGGACGACGTCCGACGACCTGGCCTACGCGACGATCCTTGCCGCGGTGGTTCGAGGTCCAGACGCCGGTGACCGTCACGTTGAAGAGCTCCTCGATCGCTTTCCTGATCTGGGTCTTCGTCGCTTCCGGATGCACGCGGAACGTGTATTCACCACGATCCTGATACGCCGACGAGGTCTGCTCGGTGACAATCGGAGTGATGATGGTCCGGGTTATCGTTGGCATGCCTTACTTCCCCTTCTTCTTGGCAGCTGACTTGTGGGCGGCAGGTGCCGTACGGGTTGTCTTCTTCGCACTCTTCGCTGCGGCCTTCGGCTTGGCGGACCTTCCCGCAGCCTTCGCACCTTTTCTCGCGGCCTTGTGAGCGCTGGCGCTCTTCGCCGCTGTTCTCGCCGTCTTTCGCTCTGCTTTCTCGGCGCCGCGAGATTTCGTCTCGGATTTCGGACGGGCCGCGCGCGGCTTCTCCTCGACAGCGCTGAGCTCGTAGCCAAGCGCGTTGGACTCGATCAGGACGACATCGGACCAGAGAATGTGATAGGTCGACACATCGGCGTACGGCATCACGTGCGTCCGCTGCAGGTTGCGCCCGCTCAGAAACACATTGTGCTTCATGCCGTCGGTGAGGATCAGAACCTTTCTGCCCGTCACACCGAGCGCGCCAAGCAGCGAGAGCATCTGCTTCGTGCTCGGCTTGTCGTAGTTGAAGTTGTCGATCACGATTAGCGCGTCCTCGCGAGCACGCGCGTTGAACGCGCTCTTGCGGGCAAGCAGACGGATCTGGCGCGGAACGGTCTGGTTGTATTTCCGGCCCGTCGGACCGAATACGGTACCGCCGCCAACGAAATGCGGGGCGCGGCGCGATCCCTGACGGGCGCGGCCGGTTCCCTTCTGCTTCCACGGCTTCTGGTTACCACCGATGACGAGCCCGCGCGTCTTGGTGTACGCGAGTCCGAGACGCTGGTTCGACAGATACGCCTTCACTGCCTGGTGCATCACCGGCAGGTTGACGGTTCCATCGAAAAGATCGGGCGGCAGATCTACTCGCTCGCGCTCGGTCCCACCACCGGTGAACGCTGCTGCCTTGAAGGTCTGACTCGTCGTTTCAGCCATGATTAACCCTGCTTCTTCACGAGGACGATCCCGTTCTTCGGGCCGGCCACGGAGCCGCGGATGTAAATGAGATTGCGAGCAACGTCGATGCGCTCGACGTGCAGATGCGTCTGCGTATGGCGCTCGGCGCCGTAGTGTCCAGGCATCTTCTTCCCCTTGATGACACGCGACGGATCGGTGCCGGGTCCGATGGAGCCGGGACGACGGTGCTTCGTGTTGCCGTGGGTGTTGGGGCCGCCGTGGAATCCGTAGCGCTTGACGACACCCTGGAAGCCGCGGCCTTTGGAAGTACCCGTCACCTTCACCTGTTCGCCCGGCGCGAATATCTCCACTGTAATCTTGTCACCAAGGTTATATGCGGGCGTAGCTTTCTTGTTCTCTTTGAGTTGCGCGTCGTCGAGACGGAAGCTGCGAAGAACCTCGGGCGCGACGGTGACGCCAGCCTTGGCGGCGTGACCGATGACCGCCTTGTGGGCGCGACGGCCGCGCGGGGTCTTCTCGCCTTTCTTCGACTCGCGGGCGTGACGCTGCTCGCCGAAGCCGAGCTCGACGGAGTCGAATCCGACCTTGTCCTTTGTCAGAACCTTGGTCACCGAGTTCGGAGTCGCCTCGACCACGGTGCAAGGAATCTGCTGTCCCTCTTCATTGAAGATCTGGGTCATGCCCAGCTTTCTGCCGATGATACCGATCATTGAATCCTCTAATTAGTCCGCAATTCGCAATATTCGTCGGTCGCTGGCTACTCGACCTTGATCTCGACGTCGACGCCAGCGGGAAGATCGAGCTTGGTCAGCGCGTCGACTGTCGCCGCGCGCGAGTCCAGGATGTCGATCAACCGCTTGTGCGTCTTGAGCTCGAACTGCTCTCTCGACTTTTTGTCCACATGAGGTGAGCGAAGAACTGTCCACCTCTTCGTCTTGGTCGGCAAAGGAATCGGACCACTGACTTGCGCGCCCGTCTTCTCGGCCGTGCGGACGATGTCCGCGGAGGCCTGATCGATGATGGCGTGGTCGAACGCCTTGAGCCGAATTCGAATTCTTCCTGCCATGACTTTCTCGGTTTAAGAAATCAGTTTTACTTGAGGATCTTCGTTACAACACCAGCGCCCACTGTCCTGCCGCCTTCACGAATGGCGAACCGGAGACCTTCGTCCATGGCGATCGGCGTGATCAGCTCGATCGTCATCTGCACGTTGTCCCCTGGCATCACCATCTCC
>JANMWS010000161.1:0-1850 GCA_031394125.1 Gemmatimonadales bacterium | reverse complement strand
GCTTCGTGAACCAGACCGGTCGTGTTGAGGGAGTTGTCGGCGGGTGCGCCGCGAAGCCGCTGATGAGCGAGCTCGCGCAACCGCTGGTAGACGAGAGGGATGAGGCGATCGCGAGCACTCTGGTCCCCGCCGCTCCAGCGTCGGAGCAGACTAGTGACCTCGGATGCGGAAGTTGCCATGCGTCCCTCCGCCGGCTGGGCGTCGGCACGCATAGCATATGTTTTCTTCCCAGGCGCGGCAAGTCGGTGAGCCGGTTCGGCGGGCGATTCCGTTTCAGAAGGGTGAATGCCGGTCGTCTCCCTTCATCGCCAGCCAGGAGCCCGTATGCGAAGAATCGCGCTCACCTTTATCCCATTGCTTTTCGTCGCCTGCAGCGGCGAACCCACCGCACTCAGTGTCGGGCAACTGACCGTGCCCCAGGCGCTCAGAGCATCCGTGGCAGCGGCGCCTGCTGCCAGTACGGAGTTCTACGGCTTCATCAACTTCTGCCACGCCGGCGATCCTACCAGGTTCAAGATTACGCCCGGAGGAACTGTTCATTTCAATGTCTCAAACGAGAACAAGTGGGTAACCGGTAACTCGCTGATTGACGGTATCGAGCACAACACGGGCTCGGCGAAAATCAATCCATTTGGGCAAGTCGTTGTTAGCCTGGACAATTCGCTAAAGCCCGACGCTGTGAACGGCACGTGGGAAATGGTCCAGCAGTTCAGAATCGGGGACGGTGTTACCACCGGAGTTGGACACGGAACCGGTGACCTTCACGGAATGACCATCAAATTCACTACCGATCCAATAGCCGATCGGGCATCTGCCTGCAATCCAGACCTGCTCAGCGCGCGCGTTTATGGGGTCATTCTTTCACCAGCGAGCTGACTTTACCGGCACGTCAACCCACCGCCGGCGACCGGCGCGACGCCATTTGGGACCGTTAGCTGATCGCGTCCTCTACCGGAAGGTGAGCCGGTTCGCTGCGCGATTCCGTTCTAGAAGGGTGAAAAGTCACTCGTCCCCCTTCAAAAGCCAACAGGAGGTTTCATGCGAAGGCTCGCGCTCACGCTCATCCCGCTGCTTCTCGTCGCTTGCCGCGACGAACCGACCGCGCCGAATCTCGCGCGACCGAGCGTACCATCGACTGTCTCGCGGAGCGCGTCGGCCGGAGCTCAGGTCTTCCAGAGCTCATTCGATGTACCGGTCGACTGGTTGCTCACACCGGCAGATTATCCGTGTCTTAAGGAGCCGATCCAGGTCGGCGGAACCTTCCTCGAACACGACGTGTTCGTCGTTGGCAGTAGGGAGCTGCAATTGACCCAGCATCAGTCAACAAACAATGTCACTGCAACGGGGGTGATCAGCGGTGACAAATACGCTTTCAGCGGTCCGTTGACTTTCAGCGGAACCGCACCAACGGACGGCGTCTCGGTGCGAGAGCTCACCTTCCACAACATCAATCACCTAGTGGGACCCGGGAAGGATTCTGACATTTTTATCCGAACGCTTTACCACATTACTCTTGACCCAGCAACGGGCGAGATCAGGACCGAGATCCTGAGAGACGACGTGCTGTGTAGTTGACGTCGCACCGCAGACGATTCGGTTTGAACGGGCGGGCTAACCACTCGCCCGTTTTACTGTGGCGACGATAAATTGAGCGCATACCCTTTCATCCAAAGCGTTGTTATGCGTAAGATGGAAGGAGCTCACACTGACGCCGAAGACGCAGGCCAAAGGAGAAGGAGAACGGAATGACACCATCGACGGAACGCGCGGTGGTCGCCGGCGGATGCTTTTGGGGAATGCAGGATCTCATCCGCAAATACGCGGGCGTCATCTCGACGCGGGTCGGCTAT
>JANMWS010000102.1:0-9024 GCA_031394125.1 Gemmatimonadales bacterium | reverse complement strand
AGCGCTGGCTCTTGCCAGCCGATATTGCGCTTTCCACCTGGGGTAAGCGTTCAGCCGAGCCAGGGTCCGGTCGTCGCTCGTCCAGCGACAGCAGGATCCCTGATAGTGTGGAACGGAAAGCAATACCGTGGCGAGCTCCTGATAAGCGCTGTTGATTCCGGGTTGCTCGCGGTGAACAGCCTACCTAAGGACTCGTAATTGAGAGGTGTCGTTCCGCTCGAGATCGGTAACCGAACATCAGCAGAGATGGCGGCCGTACAAGCCCAAGCTGTCGCGGCGCGCACCTACGCTTACAAACATCTCAATGGAACCCGGCGGTTCGACATGTACGCCACGGTCCAGGACCAGGTGTACGGCGGTGTCGGCGCGGAGAAGCCGCTTCCGGATAGCGCTATTGCGACCACAAGCGACGTCGTGGTGCTGTATAACGGACAGCCGATCACCACACCGTACCACTCGACGTGCGGCGGAAGCACCGCGGGTGTCAGTGAGGTCTGGTACGACCAGCCAGATCAGCCGTATCTCCGCCCGGTCAGCGATAAAATCCCGGGAACCAACAATTACTACTGCGATCCCTCGCCGCGTTTCAGCTGGACGCAGACCTACGACGCCGCCGGTCTCAAAGCGGTGATGGAGAAGTATCTCGCCAACTACACCAACGCGCCAAAGGCAAATCTTGGCCGCGTCACTGACGTAAGAGAGCAGGGCAGAACAGCATCGGGGCGCGTGGCCGCGCTGACCGTTCAAACCGAAAGCGGCAGCTACACCCTGCGAGGCAACGACATCCGGTTCGTGCTGCGAGATCCCAAGGGAGCGATTCTTAACAGCACACTGTTCTCTCTCTCCGCTGCGACCAATGGCGGCGAAGTGTCCAGTCTGACGTTGAACGGCAGAGGATACGGTCACGGAATTGGAATGTGTCAGTGGGGCGCGATTGGCCGCGCGCGGACGGGGCAGAATTATCGTACGATTCTCGAAACCTATTATCCGGGGACGACGATTGGCCGAATCGCCGGTTAGCACCAAGGACTCGAAGTCGGGAAGGGACACAGTCCGGCTTGGGCTCGTCGGAGCTGGAGCGATAGCCCAGCTCGCACACCTTCCCGTGCTTTCGAAAATCAAGGGTGCGCAGCTCGTCGCCCTTTGCGACAATGATGGTCCCAAGGCGAGCGCGATCGCGGAGCGGCTCAATATCCCCGACGTCTTCACCGATTTCGAGGATCTGCTCGAGCTCGATCAGGTCGACGCCGTAGTGATCGCTACACCGAATCACCTCCACGAGCCGCACGTCCTCCGCGCGCTCAAGTCCAAGGTGGACGTGCTGTGCGAGCGTCCGTTGTCGCTCACGTCACGCGGCGTCGAGCGGATCCTGGCCGCCGCCAAGCAATCCGGCCGGAAGGTCGTTGTCGGGAACAACCACCGCTTCCGCAGCGACGTGCAGCAGCTGTATCGCTTTCTGCAGGGTGGCGAGCTCGGTCGAATGATCGGCGTGAGAGCCGGCCAATATCAATTTGCGAGCGCGCGAACCGGCTGGCGGTTCAGACGTCCCGAAGCGGGCGGGGGAGCGTTCTTCGAGCACGGGTATCCATTGGTGGATCTCGCGCTCTGGCTCGCGGATTTCCCCGACCCGGTCCGCGTCTCCGCGAGCATGGATCGCACTCGCGGCACGAACACCGTCGAGGATTCGATGATGGTGCACGTCGAATGTGCTGGAGGGGTCGACTTCAGCTTCGATGTCTCATGGTCGTACGTCGGTCAGGAGGAGCGTTGGTGGTTCGAGGTATTGTCGGCGCGAGGCAGCGCCCGACTGGCGCCGCTGCGGGTCGTCAAACTCCTGAACGGAAAGCCGACGGACGTTTCGCCCAGCGGTGCGGCCGCGCGTGAGAGTGTGTTTCTGCAGTCGTACCGCGCCGAGCTGGCGCATTTTATCGCGGTGGTAAACGAAGACACACCTTACGACGCGCCGGAGGATCAGCTCCTCGTGATCAAGCTGATGGAGGCTATCTACAAGGCGGCTGAAGAAGGCAAGGAAGTTCGTCTGTAGTGCGAGAGGCGGTACACGGTCCACCAAACCGCCAGGTTGATGGGCAGCGCCAGCGCGATGATCTCGCCGTTCTTCTGATCGAAGAACGGGATTCCCTGGGCGACGAATCCAAGTAGCGACAACGACGCTACGATACCCGCCAGCTTGACGGCCCTCAAAACACCGCGCAGCCCGTAAATAGAAAGTGGTACCAGCACGACGAGCGCGAGGGACAGCGGATCGAAGTGCAGCAGGTTTTCGTTGCGACCCATGAAGTGGTGCCTGGTAAATAGCCAGACGACCACGAGCGCCGTTCCGGCGGCGCCGGCGATCAGACTCCAGAGCGTGGCGACGACTGTGGCAACGAAGAGCGTGAATCTGTTCCCGCCCTCTGAGCTGCGGACGAGTCCGATCATCGCGCCCGCAACGAGAATCCCGGCGGCGACGAACCACGCCAGATAGTTCGGCGGCGCCGACGGCTCGGGCGGCCGTCCGGCCGTGAACATGGCGATTTCCGATCGAACGAATGGGATCTGCGTTCCTCTGCTGTCCGTCAGCTGCACGGTGCGTAGATCGTTCGCCATTCTCACGGGGAGAAACATCTCCTCCCACTCCGATAGCGGTTTATCCGCCGGATGCCCGAGCGCGAGGTTGGCTCCTGTATAGAGCGGGAGATTGTCGCCGAGCAGTCGCAGCGTGTGAAAGCGGTAGGTACCGGAGGTCATTCGCGTGACCGTAGAGGTCTGCAGCTGTCCTCCCACTGCGTGATCGAGCGCATCGCGGACGCGTGTCGAGCAGTTGTCGCGGTAATAGTCGTAGCGATAGAACTTGTTCTGCGGCTGCTCGTTCCATTGCACGAATTGCTGAAGCTTCAATCGCTGGGCGGGAGTAAGGTTGAGCTCCTGAGCCAGCACCGATCGATTCCTTCTCTTGTATTCCGCGAGCATTGTGTCGAGATCGAACGCTTGCATCCAGTAGCGCGTGTCTCCTGTCAGGAATCGAGTCAGGAAATGCGGCTCATCGAAGGAGAACATTCCCCAGTTGTAAGTGATGTCGGTGCCGCGCGTTCGATCCTTGATCCAGATGGCATTGTGGCCGAACCGTTCCCACACCTCATTGCCCCAGCCGAATGTGAGGAGATAAATCGTGAGGTTGGCCCCCGGCTCGTTCGAGGTAGCTGCGGCTGACGGGGCGAAGGCAGGATTGACCGGAAGGACTTGTGCTTCGATCGATCCGAAGCCGACGGCAACGGCCAGAGGAATTACTGCGAGCGCTTTCATTTACCAAAAATGCATTGGGAAGCTCGTGGCAACGAGGGCGCACTTTCGGTCAAGATTTTAGGCGGGCGTGCCCGGCCGCAGGGCCGGACGCTCAGGTCCGGGTCCTTTTCCGACGCCGCTAACTTGTTTAAAGAGTCCGATTTAGCTATAGTTCATAGCTCTACACGAACCACAAAAAGCCACAAAAAGAGACTCCAATGAAACCCGATATCCATCCAGTGTACGCTACGGCGACCGTAAGCTGCGCCTGCGGCAATACATACCAGACCCGTTCCACCCAGGCGGAGATTCACACCGACATCTGCGCCAACTGCCATCCCTTCTTCACGGGCAAGCAGAAGCTCGTCGATACCGCGGGACGCGTTGAGCGTTTCCGTCAGAAGTACGGCAAGCCAGCCGCTGCGCCTAGCACCGAAAGCTGAGTCTCCGCGACCGGCTCAGAGACGCCGTCGAGCGTGCCTCTGAGGTAGAGCGAGAGCTCTCCGATCCGAAGACTGTAAGGGACCAGCAGCGCATGGCCACGCTGGGCCGCGAGCTCAGACATCTCCAGCCCCTGGTGGAAATGGCTGCGAAGCTTCAGAGGAACGAGCAGGAGCTCGCGGAATCCCGCGAGCTCCTCGACTCTGAGGACCCAGAGATGGTTAGCGAAGCCGCCGCAGAAATCACCCGGCTGGAGAAATCCATCGGCTCGCTGCTCGATCAGATAAAGCCGGCGCTCATCCCCCACGACCCGCTCGACGACCGTCCCGCCATCGTCGAAATCAGAGGCGGCACCGGTGGCGACGAGGCGGCCATATTCGCCGCCGACCTCTACCGCATGTACACCCGCTTCGCAGAAGGACGCCGCTGGCGCGTCGAGATCATCTCACAATCCGAAGGCACGCTCGGCGGGATGAAGGAGGCGATTTTCAAGGTGAAAGGTGAAGGCGCTTTCGGCGCAATGCGCTGGGAATCGGGGGTGCACCGCGTACAGCGCGTGCCGGTGACGGAGAGTCAGGGGCGCATCCACACTTCCGCCGCCACCGTCGCAGTCCTTCCCGAAGCCGAGGAGATCGACCTCAAGATCGAAGACAAGGATCTCCGCATCGATGTCTTCCGATCATCGGGTCCTGGCGGACAGAGCGTGAACACCACTGATTCCGCTGTGCGGATCACGCACATCCCGAGTGGAATCGTGGTAAGTCAGCAGGACCAGAAGTCGCAGCTCCAGAACAAGCTCAAGGCCATGGAGGTTCTGCGATCGCGCCTGCTCGACGCGAAAATCGCCGAGCAGGAGTTGGCCAGGTCACGGATGCGCAAAACGCAGGTGGGCACCGGCGACAGGTCGGCGAAGATCCGGACGTATAACTATCCGCAGAATCGTGTCACCGACCACCGAATCAACCTCACGTTGCACGAGCTGACCAAGGTGCTGAACGGCGAGATCGAGCCATTCATCGAGGCGCTCAAGGTGGCCGACGTTGAGGAGAAGCTTGGCGACTAATCAGGGTGCGGCCTTCTTTCCGACGAGCCTCCCGATCGGAACCATCGGCGATCTGCTCGCCGGTTGCTCGGCGATGCTCGAGGCAGAAGGAGTGAGCGAGCCCGTGCGTGAAGCGCGTGAAATCGTCGCGGCGGTGCTGGACGTCCCGAAATTCTGGGCCGCCGCGAACACAATCTCCGACGCCTCCCCGGATGTCGCGCGTGCGGTGATAAGGGCCGCCATGAAGCGCGCCGCCGGCGCGCCGCTCGCGTACGCAGTCTCCCGCGCCTGCTTTCGACACCTCACGCTCGAGATCGACGAGAGAGTCCTCATCCCGCGCGTCGAGACGGAGGTGCTGGTTGAGCGCGTCCTCGAGCGCTGTGACAAAAACACGCGAACTATCGCCGACATCGGCACGGGATCCGGCGCGATCGCGCTTTCGTTTGCGTTCGAGCGCGAGTTCGATCGGGTTTTCGCCACCGACATCTCGCGGGACGCGTTGATGGTTGCGAAGGCAAACGCCGTCTCCCTCGCCGGCATCCTGAAAACTCGCGTGGATTTCCGTCACGGCTCGCTGCTTGCCCCTCTTGCAGGCGAGAAACTGGACGCCATTGTGTGCAATCCGCCGTACATCAGCTTCGCTGAAATCGCCGACCTGCCGCCCGATGTTCGCGACTGGGAGCCGAGCGTTGCGCTCCTTTGCGCGGACGACGGGCTGTCGGTGACGCGCGAGCTAGTCAAGCGGGCGCCTGCGTCGCTCACGAGCGGAGGGCTACTCGCGATCGAGGTCGACACCCGTCGCGCGGGTACCGTCGCGGAGATGATTGCAGTCGATGGGCGCTACGCTGACGTCGAGGCTTTGCTCGATCTGACGGGTCGGGAGCGGTTCATATTCGCGCGGCGCAACTGAGGCCTGAGGCATGACAGGAGACACGATGCTCGAGGAGAAAGCCAAGGATGTGGGCCGCCTGGTTGGCCAGAGCTCCGAATACCAGACGCTCAAGCGGTCCAGCGAGGCGCTGAACAGTGACCGTGAAGCGGTGACGCTCCTACAGGAGATGGAGAAGCTCCGTGGCGCGGCGCAGGAGCTCATCCAGCGTGGAGAGAATCCGACTCCCGAGATGGAGCAGCAGCTTGACGCGATGCTCGAGAAGATTCAGACGCAACCCGCCTACCAGCGCGCGGTGTCGGCGCAGGAGAACTTCGACAAACTAATGCTGCGCGTGAATCAATGGATCATGGACGGCATGAAGAAGGGCGCCGCGAGCCCGATCATCACTCTCTCCTGAGCATGGTCCGCGGGAAGCTGATAGTCTTCGAGGGAGCCGAGGGCGCGGGGAAGACCACGCAGATCAAGCTAGTTTCAGAGCGACTCGTCGTTGCCGGCGTTCCCGTCCTCGCTGTCCGTGAGCCTGGTGGCACACCGGTGGGCGACGCTATTCGGGAGATTCTTCTCGATTCCGAGCATCACATCAATTCCGCGGCCGAGGCACTGCTCTTCATGGCGTCACGCGCGGAGCTGATCGCGCGTGAGGTCGGGCCAGCGCTCGCCCGGGGAGATGTCGTTTTGCTCGACCGCTTTTTTCTATCCACGTACGCGTATCAGATCGTCGGTCGTGGACTGCCGGAAGCTGAAGTGCGTGCTGCCAATCGGCTGGCGACGGGGGGGCTGGTGCCGCATCTGACGCTGTTGCTGGACGTTCCGCCCGCAGAAGGGTTGGGACGCGCGGATGCGCGCGGGAAGCGCGACCGGATGGAGCGCTCCGGCGACGATTTCCACGATCGCGTGGGGAAGGCATTTCGAGAGTTCGTCGAGCCCGCCTGGCAACACTCGCATCCGGAATGCGGCCCGATCAAGTTGATAGACGGAACGGGCGATGAGGTGACAGTGCAGAAGCGCGTCTTGTCCGCGCTGGCGTCGGCTTTCCCGCAACCTTTCGGCACCATCAAGAGTTAAATAGAGATGAAACTCAGACTTCCCAGCGCATCGGCGCGCTCTCGCGCGGTGATTGTCGCCGGCACGCTCTTCGGAGCGCTCATCACCGGCGGATGGCTGCTGCAACGGGGCTCTCGCACCGGAGCATTTACAGAGTTCGAGGGCGCACAGCTATTCAACGACGTTCTGCGTCACGTCCAGAACGACTTCGTCGACACCATCAGCGATTCGACGCTCTACCGCAAATCCGTGGACGGGATGCTGTACGAGTTGAGGGATCCTTACTCGACGTTCCTTCCGCCCGAGCGCTTCGCCCGGCTCAACGAATCCACCAGCGGGAACTACGCCGGCCTGGGGCTCGAGACGGATCTCCGAGATGGTTGGTTGATCGTTGTCGCGCCGCTGCCCGGCGGGCCCGCTGAGCGGGCCGGACTGCAGCCGGGTGACCGCATAGTCGAGATCATGGGCAAGCCCGCCAAGGGATGGACGAGCGAGGAAGCATCGAAAGCGCTGCGCGGCAAGGCGGGCACTCCGGTGACGCTGAAGATCGAGCGGCCGGGAACTCAGACTCCGATGGAGATGAAGCTCGTCCGCTCGACGATTCATCAGAGCGCCGTCCGCAGAACATCCCTGCTCGGCGACGGCGTTGGGTACATCGATCTCAAAGCGTTCAGCGATTCGACGGGGAAGGAGCTGAACGGGGCGATCACAGGCCTGCTCTCGCACGGAATGAAGACGCTCGTCCTGGATTTGCGCACGAATCCCGGCGGGCTGTTGAACCAGGGCGTGAAAGTCTCCGATCTATTCCTGAATCCCGGACAAAAGATCGTCAGCATGCACGGCCGGCTTCCCGAGGCTAATAGAGAGTTCGCGGATACCGCCAAACAACGGTGGCCAGACCTTCCGCTGATCGTTCTCGTCGACGGACGCAGTGCCAGCGCGGCCGAGATAGTGGCCGGCGCGCTGCAAGACCACGATCGTGCGCTCATCATCGGAACGCCGACGTACGGGAAGGGAAGCGCGCAAAGCGTCGTCGCTTTTGGAGACCAGGGCGGCCTCAAGCTGACAACAGCCAGATGGTTTACTCCGGCGGGCCGCTCGATCACGCGTGCGCGGCCAAGCGACGACGAAAGCGACGCTGCGCTGCCCGTGAAGCACGAGCGATTCCGCACTGACGCCGGCCGCGTGGTCTACGGCGGAGGGGGCATCACACCCGATGTGATCGCGGGAGACAGCGTGATCCCCATCCCGGAGGGAAATTTCATTCACGCGCTTGGTGCCAATGGGGGTCATTTCCGCGATGCTGTCACGGATTACGCTCTGTACATCAAGGCTACCCACGGTGTGGCGTCTTCCGACTTTGTGGTCACTCCGGCGATGCGCGACGAAGTCTGGAACCGGATGAAGCAGCGTGGCATCGACATTCCGCGGTCGGTATTCGACGAAGGAGAGCCCCTCGTTACGCGGCTCATCGGGTACGACATCGCGCGCTATGTGTTCGGAAGCGAGGCCGAGTTCAGGCGCCGGGCTTCGGTCGATAAGGCTCTGCAACGGGCGCTGCAGATGGCGCATGGGTCGCGAAGCGAGAGCGATCTGCTCCGCAAGGCGACTGCCCAGGCGCGGCCGGCCGACAGCACGGCAAGCCAGTGAGCGAGCGCGTTTTCATCATCGGGCCTGGCCACGTGGGGCGCGGACTTTCCCGCGCCTTTCGTGCATCAGTGATACAGGTCGTTGGTCTTCACGGCAAGCGTCCATCCGGCGTCGCGACTTCAACAGGTGCGTTGCCGAAGGAGATGGCGAGCGCGAACGTGGTCATCGTGTGCGTGCGCGACCCACAGCTCGACGAAACGATTGAGGAGGTAATCGCCGCATCCCGTGACGGACGCGTCGCACGTGGCACGGTGATTCTTCACACATCGGCGATTGCTGAGCCGTCCGGCCTCCGCACGCTGAATGAATCCGGTTTTCCGGGCGGCACGTTCCATCCTCTCGTGCCGTTCAGCGACCCTGAGGTGGCCGCGGACCTTCTGCGCAAAGGATGGGTCGGCATCGACGGGGAGAATGCCGCCAGGAGCACGTCACGACGGCTAGCCGGTCACATAGGGGCGCGGACGCTCGACATTCCCGCCGGACAAAAGCCCGCCTACCATGCGGCCGCTGTGATCTCGTCGAACTTCCCGGTGGTGCTGGCGTCAGTCGCCGGCCACCTGCTGCACGACATCGGCGTTCCCGACGGGAGTGCCTACCAGGCGGTCGAAAGCCTGATGAGTGGTGCGCTGGCCAACATGAAGCAGGCGCTTCCGGACGACGCGCTCACTGGTCC
>JANMWS010000083.1:0-79379 GCA_031394125.1 Gemmatimonadales bacterium | reverse complement strand
TCGAGGTACCAATTGTAGGATTCGACAGGAAGACCCTCCTCCTTGATTCGCGCGAGCAGCTTGTCGTAGTTGTCTTCGCGCTGGGACCCGCCGATGATCTCCCCATGCCCCTCGGGAGCGAGCAGATCATCGCACAACACCGTCCGCGGATCATCAGGATTTTCCTTCATGTAGAAGGCCTTCGCCTGCTTCGGATAGTTGTACACGAATACCGGCCGGTCGTGGCCTCCGACGAGCAGCGCCTCGTCCTCTGCGCCAAGATCGTCGCCCCACGCGACCGAGCTCCCCTTCGCTTGCAGGATCTTGACCGCCTCGTTGTAGTCGATGCGGGGGAACGGTGCTTTGATGCACTCGAGCTTCGAGAGATCACGCTCGAGCTCTTTCAACTCGGGCTGACGGCGTTCGAGCACCCGCGCGACGATATACGCGACAAACTCTTCCTGCAGCCGCATGTTGTCGTCCGAATCGTTGAACGCCACTTCGGGCTCTACCATCCAGAATTCGGTCAGGTGGCGTCGAGTCTTGGATTTCTCGGCGCGGAAGGTTGGCCCAAAACAGTAGATCTTTCCGAAGGCAGCGGCCGCCGCTTCGCCGTACAACTGACCAGTCTGTGCCAGATATGCCGTACCCTCGTCGAAATACTCCGTTGAAAACATTCCACTCCGCTCTCCACTTGCCGACGTGAAGATCGGAGTGTCAACGAGGGTGAAGTCGCGCTCATAGAAGAAATCGCGAATCGCCTGCTCCGCCTCGTGGCGTATCCGCGCGATTGCGCGCTGCCTGGGCGTCCGGAGCCAGAAGTGTCTATTGTCGAGCAGGAAGTCGATTCCGTGCTCCTTCGGCTGGATCGGGTAGTCGATTGGACTTTCTCCGTAAATGGAGAGCTCCGCTACCCCCAGCTCGAAACCGCCCGGTGCGCGGGCATCCGGGCGCACCTCGCCCTGGATTTCAATCGATGTTTCCTGGGTAAGCTGGCCAAACCTCGTCCAGCTTTCCGGGGAGACCGAGCTCTTTACGAGAACTGCTTGCAGCAGCCCTGTGCCGTCCCGCAGGACGACAAAGGCGACCTTGCCCGAAGACCGGAGATGAGAGACCCAACCCCGCACGCGCACGGATTCCCCGGCGTGAGAGGGTAGCTCTGAGATTCTTGAATATGGGGGAGTCATTAGTAAACGAGGTAGCGCGGCAAAGTAGATCACGCTCGTAGCGAGTGTCAACCGCAATCACAGCTCTTTTGCCGATGGCTTGGCGATGAGGGTCTTGCCGTGACGCGGTTCCGTTGCATCACCGCCCTCTGTACTATACAGGCTTGCCGCGAAGAACCCCGATCCAAAGCACGGACAAAAGGCCTCCTTCAACATGACCCTGCGCGCCCGCCTCAGCTGGGGCCTTTTAGCCATCGCGGTGGTTCTCATTGTCCCGCTGATTCTCTCGCTCAGGTCACTGGAGCATCTCTACGAGACGAGCCGCCTGCTGCGCGACCGCGAATTCGCGGCGTCAATGGTGCTGGGCTCATTTCGCGAGCGGACTGATGACGCGCGGCGCGCGGAAGATGCGCTCCTGTTCATCCACGACCAGAAGAGTGCAACGCGAATGCAGCGCGAGATCGACGGCTTGGTCTCGCTGACGGATTCACTCGACCGTTACCGTCTGGATCTTTCCGCCACGAAGATTCGTAACTCGCTGGATTCACTTCGCGCGGCCGCGCGCGACGAGTACGAACAGGCTTCGGCGGGACGCGGTACGGTGGCCGAGATGATTTCTCAAAAGAGGACGCGTCCGGCGATCGCCTCTGTCGACAGCGCGCTCGGCGCGAGCGCCATGACGCTGCGCACCCGGACGAGGCAAAGAGTAGCGGATGCAACGAGTGAGACGCTGACCGCTGAGAGACTGGTTGCCGGCGCGCTGCCGATTGCGCTGCTGATGGCGCTCGCGATCGGAATCTGGTTGCTGCGTTCGGTAAGCAGGCCCGTGTACGCGCTCGAGAGGGGAATGCACGCGATCTCCGAGGGTGATCTCAGTCACGAGCTCGGGATAGCACCGAATCAGAAGGAAGAATTCGGCCGGCTGGCAGCTAGTTACCAGGCGATGGCTAGGCAGCTCGCCGAGTTGGAGCGGATCCGCGCGGAGTTCGTGAGTGTGGCTTCACACGAGCTGAAGACGCCAATCAACGTCATCATCGGGTATCTGGAGCTGCTGCAGGAAGGAATTTACGGCGCGCTCACGCCCAAGCAGAACGAAGTGCTGCAGACCGTCACGAAACAGGCGGACACGCTCACGCGCCTGGTGAAGCGGCTTCTCGACATCAGCCGCTTCGAGGCAAGCGGCGGAAAGGTCGACGTGCGTGAGGTCGATCTTCGGAGGTTCCTCACCACTCTCGAGAGCTCGTTCTCAGTGCTGGCGAATCAGCGAGACATATCCTTCACGGTGGACCACGGACAAGATCTGCCGCGCAGAGTCTACTGGGACGAAGACCGAATAAACGAAGTACAGGGCAACCTTATCTCCAATGCTTTCAAATTCACGCCGCGCGGCGGCAGAGTGGCGCTCACAGTCGGCGCCAAGGGGAACAAAGTCATCATCACCGTAACGGATACCGGAGCGGGCATCTCCGCCGAACAGCTGCCACACATTTTCGACAAGTTCTTCCAAGCGGATAACCAGGCTCAGGCCGCAACAAAAGGCACAGGTTTAGGCCTGGCGATTGCGAAAGAAATCGTCGAGGCTCATGACGGCAAGATTACGGTGGAGAGTCGGGTGGGTGAGGGAACGACCTTCGTGGTTACGCTGCCAGCCGAGCCCACGGGAGTGAGAATACGGCGCCAGGCGGCGCCCATGGCCGAGGTAGCTGGATGAGAACGTTCGGGATCATGGTGTCCGCGTTTGCCCTGGGGGCTTGCGCCCAACTTCCAGTCGCCAAGCCAAATGTTCAGAGCGATTGGGACAGGACCCTGTACTACGCGCGAAAGGATGTCGAGGCGGGAAATTATTTCGCCGCGGACCGGCTAATCGACGAATACGCCCGGGTCCACCCGGATAGCCGGGAGTCGAAGGAGATCATATTCTGGAAGGCAGTGTACACCCTGGATCCAGCCAACGAGCACGGCTCACTGGGGAGCGGGATAGCTGCCCTGGACCAATATCTCGCTGCGACCGACTCAACCGGGATCTACCGCCACGAAGCGGCGGTCCTGCGACGGACGGCCGTAACCGCCCAGGGTGTTGCGAAGGGTACTGGCATCGGTCCCCCTGCCGCACTGGCGTCCGCTGTTGCAACTGACACCGTGGTCGTCGTGTCGAGGACACGGGATGAGGAGATTGCGGCGCTAAAGGACCAGCTCACGAAGACCAAGGACGAGCTGGCCAAGGTGAGCGCCGAGCTCGACCGGATCAAGAAGCGCCTGGCCAACCCGAGCAATTAGGGCGCTCCAACGCGCCCGCTCGCTGTTCAGGCCTACCCGACCCTGAATAGCTCCAGCGCCCGCGCATACCGGGAGCTCATCACCTTTCGAATTCCGGCGTTCTCGCGCGCCGCGAGGTCCGGATCCCGAGCCAGAAGAATTTCGGCGGTCGCACGTGCTTTCAGGTTCAGGGCTTCGTCCGCGACGGGATCGGCGATCCTGAAGGTCGCTTCGCCACTCTGTTCCTGGCCGAACAGATTCCCCATTCCTCGCAGTCGCAGATCCGCGCGCGCGATCTCGAATCCATCGTCCGTGTCGACAAAAATCCTGAGGCGCTCTGCTGCCTCGTCGCCAACATCGCCAAGGAGAATGCAGTAGGAAGCTTCCGCCCCGCGGCCCACCCTGCCCCTCAGCTGGTGCAGCTGAGAGAGTCCGAACCGCTCGGGATGCTCAATGAGCATCACAGTGGCATTGGCGACATCGATTCCCACTTCGATCACTGTCGTCGAAACCAGGATGTCGATTTTTCCATCGCGGAATGCGCGCATGATTTTCCCGCGCTCGTCGGCTGGCACACGACCGTGGATGAGCGCGACGACCCGTCCGGCAAACGGTCCCGCAGATAGCTGCTCGTACATAGTTGTCGCGGCTTTGAGATCCGTCTTTTCCGACTCTTCGATAACCGGGTAGACTACGTACGCCTGCCGCCCCTTCTCCGTCTCTCTAGCGACGAACTCGAGCACGCGGTCTCTGGCTTTCTCCGGTCGCATCACCGTCGTAACGGGGTGCCTTCCGGCTGGGCGCTCGTCAAGCGTGCTGACATCCAGATCCCCGTAAAACGTGAGAGCGAGTGACCGTGGGATCGGCGTGGCGCTCATGAGCAACACGTCCGGCGAACCTCCCTTCGCGGACAACGCGGCTCGCTGCTCCACTCCGAACCGGTGCTGCTCGTCGATCGTGACGAACCCGAGGCGACCGAACACCGCCGCCTCCTGCACCAGCGCGTGGGTTCCAATCGCCAGGAGCGGCGCACTGCTCGCGAGCTTCAGCGCGGCACCCTTTCTCGCTGCGGACTTAAGGCTTCCCGTGACGAGAACCGGCTGGATTCCGAGCGGTTCGAGCAATCGCGTCAATGTCCGAGCGTGTTGCTCAGCCAAAAGCTCTGTAGGAGCCATGATCGCAGCCTGATAGCCGTTCTCCATTGCCAGCAGCGCGGCAAAGAGCGCGACGATCGTCTTGCCGCTACCGACATCGCCCTGGAGCAGACGGTGCATCTTCCGATCGCTGGCCATGTCGGCGACTATCTCGCGCAGCGCGGTCGTCTGCGCGTGGGTAAGCGTGAACGGGAGCGCCTGCTTCAGAGCCGAGGTCAGCTCGCGCTTGTTTTTGAACGCGATGCCGTGACGCTTCTCTCTCACCAGAGCATTCGCCCGACGGTGGAGTATGTGCACGAACAGCAACTCTTCGAATGCCAGCCTCGACCGCCCCAGTGCCCCTTCGGCAATCGATTGAGGGCGGTGGACCATCCTCATCGCCTCGCGCAGCGACGGCACTCCAGCAAGCCGCAGCACGTCGTCCGGCAGATACTCCTTGAGCAGCGGCAGAAGCGTATCGAGGTGCGCGTCTATTACCCCGCGAATCACCTTGAACGAGAGTCCCTCCGTCGCCGGATACACGGCCAGGACTCTCCCCCCATTCACCCCTTCGTCATCCTTGCCGAGGTGGATGTATTCGCGCGGTTGGAGCTGGCGGCCGTGATAGAACCGGACCGGGCCCGTCAGAAGCATCATGTCGCCCTTTTCGATCGTTCGGTCGAGGAACGGCTGGCCGGGCCACGACGCTTCGATCATGCCCGTATCGTCCTTGAGTACCGCCTGAAAGATTCTCAAGCCGCGGCGAGTCGGGATGATTCCCTTAGAGATGACCCTTCCAATAATCGTCCCATCCATCCCCGGTTCGAGCGAAGAGATCGGACTGATTGTGCTCGCGTCCTCGTACCGCCGCGGGATGTGGAAGAGGAGATCGCGCGCCGTGATTACCCCAAGGCGTCTCAGGGCTTCGGCGCGGGCCGGTCCGACACCCTTGAGATAGGTAACGGGCATGTCGAGATAGATTTTCCCGGAGCGCGCCTCAGTGCGAGCCGGCATTCAGCCCTCGAGAACCTCGCGCGCGAATTCCGTCGGGTCGAACTCCACGAGGTCAGTAACTTTTTCTCCCATGCCGATGAATTTCACCGGCACATCCAGAGCTTCGTGAACAGCCAGCACGATCCCTCCTTTGGCCGTCCCGTCGACTTTGGTGACGACCAGTCCCGTAACGGGAATCGCTTCAGCGAAAGTCTTTGCCTGCATCACGGCATTCTGCCCAATCGTGCCGTCCAGAACAAGCAGCGTCTCATGCGGCGCGGACGGAAGTCGCTTTCCGATCACACGATTGATCTTCTTCATTTCGTCCATCAGCGATCCGCTCGTGTGCAGGCGGCCGGCTGTGTCGACGATCACCACGTCCTTGTTGCGGTTGATGCCGGCATCGACGGCGTCGAACGCGACGGAAGCCGGGTCAGATCCAGCGTTGCCGCCGACGAAATCCGCACCCGTCCGCTCGGCCCAGCTGCGAAGCTGATCGATCGCCCCTGCGCGAAAAGTGTCCGCAGCCCCGACGAGTGCCGACATCTTATTGTGCTTGAGCAGGTCGGAGAATTTCCCAATGAACGTGGTCTTCCCGGCGCCGTTGACGCCGACGACGAGGATCACGGTAGGAGCCGATTTCGCCTGATTGATTCGGGGATCGCTGTTTCCGGACCGGAGCGAAGTCTCGATCGCGGTTCTCAGCGCGCCGAGAAACTGATCCTGCGTCTTGATCGATCCGCGCCGCGCCTCCGCCTCGATCTCGGCGACGAGACGCATCGTTGTGGGAACGCCGAAGTCCGCCTCGAGAAGAACCTCCTCCAGCCTCGCGAGCGAGCCCTCGATGGCGCCTGCGCGCACGACTGCGGTGACGTCCGTGAGGGCGACATCCTTTATTGTGGTCCAAAGCGAGCGGGCGGGCAGATCGCCGGCGCGCCTGACTATCCTGCCTGGCATTTCGGAGTGAGCTGATTTAAGGACGAAAAAAACCCGGACGTTGAAGTCCGGGTTTGAAGATAAGTCCTGAGCCCCTCGGCGTGCCTACTCTGTGGCGTTAGGTACGTGCGCCTCGCTCAAGCTCGCCAGCGTTTGATTTCTCATCTTCTGGAAGAGAGCGCGCTCGCTGGCCGGAATCGGTTCCCCGCCCTTGCTCTGAAGGGCGAGCTTGGGATCATGCGCGACACCGCCAACCCGGATCTCGAAATGGAGGTGCGGGCCGGTCGCCCACCCGGTCATTCCCACGAAGCCAATAGTCGAGCCCATCGCCACGTGCATTCCCGGGCGCATCTCCGGCGCGAAATTCCGCATGTGGCCGTAACGGCTGACCATCCCGTTCCTGTGCCGGATGTCTATCATGTTGCCGTAACCGCCACTGCGTCCAACAAAAACGACGACGCCATCTCCGATTGCGCGGACTGGTGTGCCCATCGGCGCCGCGTAGTCTGTGCCCGTGTGGTTGCGCCACTCGCCGAAGATTGGATGCTTGCGCGAGCCGAAGATGCTGCTGATACGCCGGAAGGCTACTGGAGCGCGGAGGAACGCTGCACGCAGCGACATTCCGCTCGCGTCGTAATACTGGGTGCTGCCACCGCCGGGAGGATCGAAGTGAATCGCTTCGAGCGGGTTGTGGTTGTTGGAAAGCGCGAGACGAGCGCCGAGGATCTTGTTGACGATGATTGCGCCATTCGGCTTCTGGAGACGCTCGACGAGGATGTGGAACTTGTCGCCCTGGGCCAGGTCGCGGCTCATGTCGACCTTGTACTCGAAAATGTCGGCAAGGGACCAGGCGAGCTTGTGGCGCGCCGAGGCCGGAAGAACACCCTCGCCGCTCTCGTTCAGAGCGTTGTAGAGACTGGAGTGAATCACGCCGACAATCGAGAGTGTGTCGACGAGCTCGGCGTTTGAGGCTCTGACTACGAGGGGAGAAAGCAGGAAATCAGCCGGCTCGAGACCCGGCTCCGTGACTACAACCGGCTGCATTGGGAAAACCTGCTTCTTCTCGAGCGCAGGCGTAAGCCAAATAGCGACCAGTCCAAGGGTCGCCACGATAGCATAGCTAGCTGGGCGTATGCGTGCCTGCCTCAATCCATCTGTCTCCGAATGAATGTCGGAATCTCCATGTCCGAGAGATCCTGTTCAGGAGACGATCGATCCTTCTCAGGTGTCACAGGCGGATTGACCGTCGGCGGGTTGCGCCGCTGGATCTCCGCGAGGGTGCTTCTGGTGACCCCATTCCCCCTCGACGGACGGAGGGGAATGACCGGCGAGCCACGGAGAAGCGGAGAGGGCGTCGGCAGCACGCTTTGCGGCGCGGGGACCGACTGCTGACGCTCCCGATCGAAGCCCGTAGCGATGACTGTTACGCGTATCTCGCCCTGCATCGCGGGCTCATGGACAGCGCCGAAGATGATCTCGGCGTCTTCTCCCACAGCGTCGTGGATGATCTCGTTGATCTGGTGCACTTCACCGAGGGTAAGATCGGCGCCACCGGTGATGTTGACGAGCACTCCGGTCGCTCCAGAGACCGAGACGTTGTCGAGGAGCGGGCTGGCGATCGCCTGCTGGGCGGCTTCGATGGCGCGATTCTCACCGCGACCTATGCCAGTGCCCATGAGAGCAGACCCACCCTCCTGCATGACGGTACGCACATCGGCGAAATCTACGTTGACGAGACCGGTGACACTGATCAGCGAGGAAATGCCCTGAGTGGCGTGCAGGAGGACTTCATCGGCCTTCTTGAGGGCGTCCTGGAAAGGGATTCCTTTGCCGACTACGGCCAGGAGTCTCTCGTTCGGGACGACGATCATCGTGTCGACGTTCTTTCGCATCTCGGCAATGCCGAGCTCCGCCTGTCGCATGCGCTTGCGGCCTTCGAACAGGAAGGGTTTGGTGACGATTCCAACTGTCAGGGCACCGGCTGCGCGAGCGAGCTCGCACAGGACGGGTGCGGCACCCGTTCCAGTTCCACCACCCATCCCGCAGGTCACGAAGACGAGGTCCGCGTTGTACATCGCGCGCGCGACTTCTTCTCTGCTCTCGTCGATGGCCTGCTTCCCGATCTCTGGCCGCGCGCCAGCCCCCAACCCTCGGGTTAGCTTCTTACCTATCTGGATTTTGATATCGGACTTCGAATTCAGGAGGGCCTGAGCATCCGTGTTGACCGAGATGAATTCCACCCCTTCCAGGTGCTCCTCGATCATGCGGTTGACGGCGTTTCCGCCACCTCCACCGACGCCCACGACCTTCATGCGGGCGTTCTGTGTGGTGTTCTCCTCGAATTCGAATATCATCGTGGTGGGGAACTCCGGAACCGCGTTTATGTGGAAAAAAAGCTGGGGCTAGTATACGACCGTTACTCGTTTCGTACCATAGGCAATGACGAGCGGGCGCCAAAAAAAGTACAACCCGCGTCAAGCGAGTTATCCACACGCGGTCTTTGGCTCGCAGCTTTATGATTTTCTCATAGCGGGCGCGAGGAAAAGAGCCGCGCACCGCGAAACGAGTGGCGGCTAGAAAAAATCCTCTAGCCAGACCTTGAGGCGCTTCGTGAACTTGTCGACGCCGACTCCGGCGAGCGCCCTGTGCTTGCTTGTCGGCGAGAAGCCCGCTGCAGCGCGGTGGGCGCCGTAGATGGCAAGGCCAACCACTGTGGCGAAGCGGGGCGCATCGACCGAATCACTCAGGCCGCCTACGTTCTCCTCCGGAGAGCCGATCCTCACACCCGTGCCGAATACGTCGGCCGCGAGCTCTGCGACCCCCTGCATCGCCGCCGCGCCGCCCGTGATCACCACACCCCCGTTCAACCGGCTCGCAAATCCGGCTCGCTCGATCTCGGTAAGCACGAGATTGAAAATCTCGTCCATGCGCTGGTGGATGATGTGCGAGAGCACTTCGCGCGGTATGTGCCGCTCGCCCTGCGCGACCGTGCTCGGAAGCTGGATGACATCGCTGGGATCCACCAACGGCTCGTACGCGCAGCCGTATCGCTCCTTCAACCGCTCGGCGTCGGCCTGCGTGACACCCATTCCCTGCACGATGTCGCTCGTAACGTTGTTGCCACCGAAGTTCACCGTGCCCAGGTGACGGATTTTTCCTTCGTGGAAAACCGCGATGTCCGTCGTGCCGGCGCCCATCTCGACGAGAGCGACGCCAAGCTCCTTCTCGTCCTCCGTCAGAACCGCTAGAGCGCTCGCCAAGGGTTCGAGCACCAGCTCGCGCACGCGATACCCTGCCCTCTCCACCGACTTGCGCAGGTTCATCGCCGGCGAAGCGCCGATGGTCACGAGGTACATCTCCGTCTCCAGACGGGTGCCGATCATTCCGATCGGGTCACGAATGCCCTGATTCTTGTCGACGGAATATTCCTGCGGAATGGCGTGAAGAAGCTCTCGATCCTGTGGGATCGGCTGCGCTCGAGCGACTTCGTTGGCGCGATCGACATCCGCCTTGGAGATTTCTTCCCCATTCACGGCGACGATTCCCTTGCTGATCATCGCCCTGACGTGCTCGCCCGCGATTCCCGCGTAGAGCGTATCGACTTTGGTTCCAGCCATCCGTTCGGCATCCTCGATCGCCTTCTTGATCGAGCGCGTGGTCTCTTCGATGTCCGATACGACGCCACGACGCAGCCCGGTCGTGCGCGCCTGGCCGACTCCAAGAATCTTGAGCCGGGGCGCGTTCTTTCGCTCGCCGACAGCTTCGGCGATCACGACGGTTGTCTTGGCGGAACCGATGTCCAGACCAGTGATGATGCGTTCCGGATTCATTGCAGCCTTGCGATCACTTGATCGCGATAACGTAAATCGAGCTCGCCAACGTGCACCTGCCGGCGAGCAAGGTCATTCTCAACGGGAAAGATATCGGCCAACCGCTCCACTGACAGCCCTAACGGAATCCGCACTCTCACTGTTCCGCCGCTATAGGCTGTCGTGTCGCCTGCGGCGCGAGTGCGCTGCGACTGGCTGCGAGAGAGCGTGAGCAGGATCTCGTCTCTCCCCGTGCGTCTCACCTCTTCGATGCGCGAGAATACTCGAGGCACCGTGTAACGAATGGCGCCAACGAGCTTTAGAAGAACAGGATCGCTAGTCGCAACAATCGGCAGATCGAGATTGGTACGGGCGGGATCGATCGGAAGGACGTGACCGGCGGAGTCGTATGGAACAAGTCCGGTGGAGCTTTGAATCAGCGCGACCGGCTGATTCTCCTGGACTGTCACCACCAGCGTTCCCGGCAATCGTCGAGTGATCGCGACGCCGGTGACCTGCGGATGGTGGCGCACGCGCTCGCGCAGCGGCTCGAGATCGTCCCAGAGCGACATCAGCGTGTCGACCTTCAGGCGGGAGAGGACTTCCTGTGGCTGCAGATATCGGACGCCGCGAACCTCCACCGAGCGGACTCGGAAAAACGCCATCTGTCGAGCGGCTGAGCGCACTCCCCACGCCGCCGCCATGATAACGGCGACGAGAAAAAAGCCGCCGAGCATTTTCCAGCCCGGCCTTCGGAGACGCTCGGGGAACGTCATTTACTGCGCGCTTCCAGCTGTTGCCTCAGCTCCGGGCCGGTGCGCGTTATGTCGCCGGCGCCGATGGTGATTACGACATCGCCATCGCGTAAGAATGCGCATAGCGCCGAGGCCAGATCTTTCCGCGGACCTTGCCAGGCAGCCTTACTGCCAGCGCGTTCAAGTGCGGTCGCAACGAGGTTCGACGTGACACCGGCGATCGGTTTCTCCCGGGCAGGGTAAATCTCGGAGAGAAAGACACTATCGGCTTTCGCGAGCGCCTGCCCGAACGCATCCGCGAAGTCGCGGGTGCGTGAGAAAAGGTGTGGCTGGAATGCGGCGACGATCCTTCGATCGGGGTAGGACGCACGCGCCGCCTGGAGCGTGGCGACGATTTCCGTCGGATGGTGCGCGTAGTCGTCCACGATGGTCACCCCCGCTACGTCGCACAGGCGTTGAAAGCGCCTTTCCACTCCACCGAATTGCAGCAAGCCGTCGCGCATCGCGTCGAGACGGACGCCAAGAGCGAAGCCGGCGCCGATCGCGGCGAGCGCGTTCTGCACGTTGTGATGCCCGGGCACCCGCAATGCGACCTCGCCCAGCGGCCGACCGTCATACGACGCGGCGAATGTGGTCGCGTGACCAGTCGAGCGAATATCGGTGGCGACGAGCCGTGCGTCGCGGGAAGTGAGTCCGTATCGAATGACCTCCGCGCTCGCCGGCAGATCCAGACTGCGCGCTCCCTGATCGTCGGCGCAAAGAACGACAACAGACGCGTCTCGAACGAAACGGGAAAATGTGGTGGTGATGTCGTCGAGATCCTTATAGATGTCGAGGTGGTCGGCCTCGACGTTCGTAACAACCGCGATCGTCGGCGAGAGCGTCAGAAAGGAGCGGTCGTATTCGTCGGCCTCGACCACGAACAGCTCGTCAGACTCGTAGTGGAGATTTCCTTTCCATTCCGCGACCCGACCACCGGCGAGTCCCGTCGGACGCAATCCAGCGGCGGCCAGCGCGGCGGTCGTCATCACCGTCGTTGTCGTCTTCCCGTGAGTGCCGGCGATTCCCACCAGCTTGCCACCACTGACGGCCTGACCAAGCGCTTCCGCTCGTCGAACGATCGGGATTCCACGCTCTCTTGCGCGCACGATCTCCGGATGGTCCTTGGGCATGGCCGATGTGACAATCACTTCTCGCGCGCCGTTGACGTGGTCCGGGTTGTGGCCCGTGATCACCTCGATGCCGAGCTCCGCGAGATCGTCCGTCGAGCCAGGATTCGCATCGCAGCCCGTCACGATTACGCCGCGGCGTGCCATGAGCTCTGCGAGCGCACGCATGCCGGCGCCAGCGATGCCGACAAAATGGACCGGACGCGAATCCGAGTTATCGAGCGGCTTCATTTTTGATCTCTGTGCGCACTCCAGCTCGCACTCCTTTCAAGCGGACTTTGCGGAGCTGACGAGTGTCAGGATGTGGCGCGCGATGTCGGCGGCAGCGGTTGGCCGCGCCCGCTCCAGAGCCTTCGCGCGCATCGCTGCGAGCTTGGCCGGGTCGGAGAGAAGAGACTCCACCGCACGGCCGAGCGAGGCCGTTGTGAGATCTCGCTGCAGGATCATCTCTGCCGCGCCGGATGCGGCAAGCGCCGTGGCGTTGGCCGTCTGGTGGTCGGCGGCTGCCGTAGGAAGCGGTACCACGATCGTCGGTATCCCCCAGGCGCAGAGCTCCGCGGTGGCCATTGCTCCCGCGCGAGAGAGGGCAATGTCGGCCGCCCGATAAGCCTCGGAGATTGGCGCGATGTACGCTCTCACCTTGACGCGATCCCCCTCGTAACGCGCCAGTTTCTCGTAGTTCGCCTTACCCGTTGCCCAGATGACGAAGAGATCGCTCGGCAGTCCCTGATCGATCCAGGACGACACGACGTCGTTCATGGCTTGCGACCCCTGGCTTCCTCCGTACACGAGCAGCACCGCCCCGCCAACGGCGGGAAATCCCCATTTGACCCGCGCCGGCGCTTTCTCGAAGGCATCCGCAGGTGGCGGCTCGATCGGGTTGCCGGAATCGTAGACTTCGGTCTTCTTCGAAGGCCGGAGATACCAGCGGGCTTCTGGAAAGCCCAGGTGAATCTGCGCGGCAAAGCGGCTGAAAAAGCGCGCGGTGAGCCCGGGATGGGTGTTCTGCTCCTGGAGCACGTACGGGATTCCGAATCTCGCGGCATACGCCAGCGTCAGTCCGGCCGCATATCCACCGGTTCCGACGACACAGGCGGGGGGCTCGCTACGCACTTCGCCGGCGATGCGTTGCCATGCGGTCATCGCACCCCGTATGGTCTTCCAGTTTTCCCAGGGACGTGACCGGTAGAGTGGGTGCAGATCGAGCAGCTCGAACGGGAACCCAACCTGCGGCAGCACGTCCTTCTCGATGCCTCGCTGTGCGCCAATGAAGAATGGCTCGACTCTCGGATCCGCGTTCATGAGAGCGCGCGCGATCGCAAGTCCAGGGTACAGATGCCCCCCGGTGCCGCCACCGGCGAAGATCACCCTCATCTGGCTGGCAGTGCGCGAAGAGCGAGGGGATCCGTCGCCGCTTCCCCGAATACTCTTTCACGCCTGCTGCCGATGTTGACGAGTATGCCAGTCATGAGAAGCGAGAGGACAAGATTCGAGCGCCCGTAAGAGATGAAGGGTAACGTGAGTCCCGTAGTGGGAAGCAATCCGGTTGCCACGCCGATGTGAAGATACGCCGTTAGTACGGTGGTTACCGTAAGCCCGACCGCCACGAGCTGGAGAAAGGGCGTGCGCGCCTTGCGGGCAATACGAAAACCCACCGCCGCGTAGAGCGCGAATGCCGCGACCAGGAGCGCCAGCCCCACGAATCCCCACTCTTCGCCAATGTGGCCGGCAATGAAGTCATCGTAGCCAAAAGGAAGAAAACCGTATTGCTGGCGACCGCGACCGAAGCCCACGCCGAAGATCCGGCCGGAACCGACGGCAATCAGTGACTGCTGCAACTGGTAGCTGGCCTCGGGTGGCGCTCCTCCCGGATCGAAAAAGGCGGTCATACGAAGGAGCACGTAGTTCAGACGCTCGATCTTGACGTACAACAGCGGAATAAGCAGCACGCCGAGCGCTACGAAGTGTCCGATGCGGACTCCGCCAGTGAAGAGGATGATACCCATCACGAGCGTGAACATCATCGCTGTGGAGAGATCGGGCTCGAGCATGACCAGGATGTCGAGCGCTCCGATCACGACTAGAAAGGGCAATAGTCCCTTGGTGAGCCGTCGCATCACCCGTCCCTTTTTCACGACGAGCATCGACGTCCAGAGAACGACCGCGAGCTTGGCGAGCTCCGACGGCTGCAGCGAAGCCCCGAACAGGTATCTGCGCGAGCCGTGGATGCGCGGCGCAATCGTAGCCGTGAACGGGAGAATCACCACGATGAGGAGAGCGAGCGACAGTGCCATCAATGGCCACGCCCATCTCTCCCACAGCTCGGCGTCCAGCTTGGCGGCAATCGCGAACAACACTGCGCCAACTGCCATCCCCGTCAGTTGTCGTAACAAGAGATAAGCGTGACCCTGTCCCGCCTGCATCTCGACGATCGCGCTGGCGCTGTAGACGGTCGCGACACCAAACGCGAGCAGCACTCCGGTGAGGATGACCAGCACCCGAGCCTCGACTCCCATGGTCCAGCGATCTCTCACGCCGACCGCCGCTTCCATCTACGCTTCCCTGGCCGCGAGCACGCGGAAGCGCTCGCCTCTTTCCTCATAGTTCGAAAACATGTCGTAGCTCGAGCAGGCCGGTGACAGGAGGATTGCTTCTCCCGCCCGCGCCGTGGCGCGCGCAGTCCGGATCACCTCGTCGAAATCCGAGCCCAGCCTGACGACGTCTACCACGGGACGCAGGTCGGTGGCAATGATTGCCGCCGCCTCCCCGTACGCGATTACCCTCTTCACCTTTTTCCGCACGGCATCAGCGAGTGGCGTGTATGCCTCTCCTTTGTGCCGGCCTCCAAGCAGTAGGACGGTCGGACGCTCCATACCGTCAATTGCTACTGCAGCTGAGCTGACGTTCGTCGCCTTGGAATCGTTGATCCACTGCACCCCGTCGAATTCGCCGACCAGCTCCAGACGGTGTGGCAGCGAACGAAAGGTGCGCAGGCCGGCCGCGATTCCCTTTCGTGCTTTCTGGGTCTGATGAGACCGGTCGGCGACCATTACCGCCAGCGACGCGGCAAGGGCATTCGCCACGTTGTGTGGCCCAAGCAGCGGAAGGTCATGACGCTGGAGAAGCGGCGCTCCCAACACAACGAGCTCGTTGCGCGCCGCATCGAAGTAGCCGGGCGCCTCACCTGTGAGCGAGAAAGGGTATTTGTGGCCGGCGACGTCGCGCACCATCGACTTCACTGCCTCGTCGTCATCGTTGACCACCCAGAGGGAATCTCCGTTCGCGTTGGCGAAGAGACGCCCCTTGTCGGCGTAGTACTCTTCGATGGTCGCGTAGCGGTCGAGATGATCGGGACTGAGGTTGGTGAGAACTCCAACCTCCGGCTTCAGACTCGGCGTGTCATGCAGCTGAAAAGACGACATCTCGAGCGAGATCCACTTCGGCTGCTGCTCGCGCAGCGCGATTTCCGAGAGCGGCGTTCCGATGTTCCCGGCTTCTACTGCTTCGAGGTCGAGTCCGCGCAGCAGATGAGCGATTAGCGCCGTGGTGGTCGTCTTCCCATTCGTTCCAGTCACCGCGATCACGCGCGGGCCGCCGAGAAAGTTTAGAGCGACTTCAACCTCGCTGGCGACGCGGATGCCGTTCTCCCGCGAGAATGCGAGCGGTCGCGCGGATGGAGGGACGCCAGGGCTCGTGACGACCAGGCTCGCCCGCGCCAACCTGTCCAGATCATGCCGCCCCACATCGACCGAGACTCCCTGGCTGCGCAGCTCCTCCGCGCACCGTCCGGTGTCGGGCGATGACGCGAGGTCGGACGCATATACGTTGTAGCCGTGTTTTCGCAGCAGCGTGGCCACGGCGCGGCCGCTGCGGGCGAGACCGATGACAGCGATCTCACCCTCGCGCGGCGCGAGCTCGCGCGGGGTCATCGCAATTTCAACGTGCTGAGAGCGATGAACGCGAAGAGGACTCCGATGATCCAGAAGCGCACGACAACCTGCGCTTCGTCCCAACCCTTCACTTCAAAATGGTGATGGAGTGGAGCTCGTCGGAAAACTCGGTGCTCGCGCGCGTACTCGAGACCATATCGTCGCTTGCGGTATTTGAATACGAAGCGCTGCAGGATCACCGACATCATCTCTGCGACGAAGACCGCGCCGACGAGCACCAGCAGGAACTCCGACTTCAGCAGAATCGCAACGGAAGCAAGCGCTCCTCCGAGGGCCAGCGAGCCCGTATCCCCCATGAAGACTTCCGCGGGGTGCGTGTTGTACCAGAGAAATCCTATGCAGGCCCCCAACACCGCTGTGCAGAAAACCGTGAGCTCCCCTGCCCCGCGCAAGTAGTAGACGTAAAGGTACTGACTCGCATCGACGCGTCCCACGACATAGGCGTAGAACGCAAATGTCAGCGCAGCGATTGCCGTAAGACCGGCGGCCAGACCATCGAGCCCGTCGGTCACGTTGACGGCGTTGCTTGTTCCGGTCATCACGAAGGTCACGAACAACACGTAGAGCCAGCCAAGACCGGCGCTGATTGGAACGATCAGGATGTATTTGTAAAAAGGCAGCGTAGTGGATGCGCCAGGCAGCGAAGATAGTGGATGCTTCCACAGGTAGTAGCCGAGGGCGAAGCCGAGCGTCACCTGGCCCACGAGCTTGTATTTCTCGACGAGACCGGTGTTTTTCTTTCCGGCCAATTTCTGTTTCAGCTTCAGATAGTCGTCCCAGAAGCCTATCGCTCCCATCCAGGCCATCGACACCATCGCCAACAGCACATACCGGTTGTCCAGCTTCGCCCAGAGCAGGGTACTGATCAGAGTCGCTCCGAGGATGATCAATCCACCCATCGTTGGCGTTCGTCCCTTCTGCTGATGCGCGTCGGGTGTTCCTTCGCGGATCACCTGATGAAGGCGCATCCGGCGGAGCCGGCGCATGATTCCCGGACCGACGACGAAAGTCAGAAGGAGCGCGGTAACGGCAGCCCCTGCGGCGCGGAATGTTATCCACTGGAACAGTCGCAGAAACCCGAAGTGCGGCAATCCTACGAACGGAACGAGCAGATAATTCAGCACTATGCAGTCGCCCAGGTAGTTAGGTGTGGAACGAGGCGCTCCAGCTGTACACCGCGAGACGCCTTGAGCAAAATAATAGCGTCGCGCTGGAGACGGCCCTCCAGCTGCGGCCACAGATCTTCGACGTCGGAAGCCGTGATGACGCGCTCACGGTCATTCCGCTTCTCGAGCGCGGGAGCGAATTCGCCGATTCCAGCCACGATGTCTGCACCCGAAGCCAATGCGAGAACCGCCATATCGGCGTGACATTGCTCCGACGCCGCCCCCAGCTCTCGCATCGTACCAAGGACGATTACCCTCTGCCGTCCGGTACCGGTTCCCTGTAACAGCTCGATAGCAGCACGTGTCGATCCCGGATTGGCGTTGTAGGCATCGTTGATCAGCGTGACCTTACCCACCTGTTCCCACGCCACTCGCATCTTCGGCTGCGGCATCGCCGCGATTCCTGCGGCGGCGTCTTCGTAGCTCACGCCACATTCGCGAGCGACCGCCAGCGCGAGCATCGCGTTGCGCAGATTGTGGAGTCCGCGGACCGGCGGCTTGATCGCAACGCCACCGATCTCGATGACGCCGAGTCCGTCTGGCCCGATTTCCCAGCGGTCAGGCTTCAGATCCGCATTTGCGTCCAGCCCCGCAACTACGACCCGTTTAGCTCTGCCTCGGGCCGCTTCAGCGATTTCAGGTTGCGCGGAAGGCGCAATCCCTACGGCCACCCCGTCGTAGACGGCGGCCTCCTCGCGCAGAACGCCAGCGAGATCGCCCAAGCCCTCGAGATGCTCCTCGGCGATAGAAGTGACGAGAGCGATATCCGGCTGGGCGATTTCGCGAAGGATCGCGACTTCCCCGTGGAGGCTCGTTCCCAGCTCGATGACGGCTACGTCAGCGTCAGGCGGCAGCGAGAGCAGCGTGAGCGGCACGCCGATGCGGTTGTTGAGATTGCCAGTAGTCGCGTGGATCGCATACGAGCGTCCAAGCGACGCTTTGAGAAGATCCTTGGTGCTCGTCTTACCGTTGCTGCCGGCAACACCGACGATGGTTTTTCCCCAGGCGCGCCGCCAGTAGTTCCCGAGCGCACCCAAGGCGACCAGAGTGTCACCGACTTCGTAAACCGGAACGCCGAGCGCAGTCAGCTTTGGCGCGCGCGAAACGATCAGCGCCGACGCGCCGTCGCGAACTGCATCGCGAAGGTAGTCGTGCCCGTCGAAGCGGTCGCCCTTGAGCGCCAGGAAAACGTCTCCCTTGCCGATCTTCCGGGTATCGGTCGTAATCCCGCGCACCTCAGTCGAGCCGCGCGGGGCCGATCCCGTCAATTGATTTTCGAGCGCGGCCGCGATCCGGTCCAGCGTCCAGAATCCCATGCTCACGCGTGACTCCCGGTCATCTCTTTCACTATCTCCTTTTCGTCGAATGGGTAAGAGGTAGTTCCACGAATCTGGTACGTCTCGTGACCTTTGCCGGCGAGCAGAACTATGTCGCCGTCCTCGGCAAGATCCAGCGCGCGTTGAATCGCCGAGAGCCTGTCGGTGACGCGCTCGTGACCGATTCCACGCATTCCGGCCTCGATATCGTCGATGATGGCGTCCGGATCCTCCGTGCGCGGGTTGTCGCTTGTTACTATCGCACAGTCCGCTCCACGCTCGGCGATCTCACCCATGATGGGGCGCTTGCCCTTGTCGCGCTCACCGCCGCATCCGAATACGACGATGAGCTTCCCGCGCGTGAACGCGCGCGCAGTGCGCAGCGTCCGCTCGAGGGCGTCGGGCGTGTGGGCGTAGTCGCGCAGCACGGTCGGTCGTGTAGAAATGATTTCCAGCCTGCCCGACACCTGCGGCACCGTGCTCAGGGCTATCGCTATCACTTGGGGATCGTGGCCGAGCGCAAATGCCGCGGCGGCAGCGGCAAGAGCGTTTTCGACATTGACATCACCAATGAGTGGCAGCGTCACCTCAGCAGATCCCCGCGGCGTAACCAGGTTCCATTCGCTGGCACGCGGCGTGTAACGCACGTCCTCTGCGCGAATGTCGGCTGTAGCGCGAAGCGCGAATGTGAGCGCGCGGCTGTTGATCTTCAGTGTCGCCCACTCAGGAGCGTCGGCGTTCACGACCGCTGTTGCGCCGGGCTTCAGGTAGTCGAGGAGGCGCGCCTTTGCCTGGAGGTACGCTTCCATCGTTCCATGATAATCCAGGTGATCGCGAGTGAGGTTGGTGAACACGCCAGCGTCGAACTCGAGACCGTCGACTCGCTTCTGATCGAGGCTGTGCGAGGAGACTTCCATCGCCACTGTTCGCACGCCGCGATCGACTAGTGCGCGCAATACTCTTTGCAGCTCAACCGGCCCCGGCGTCGTCAGACCACCACCACCCGGCAGGACCTCGCCCTCACTGCCAATCAGCACGCCTAGCGTGCCGACAGAAGCGCTGGAGCCGCTGCCATCGTCGAACAGGTGCCGCATGATCGACGTTGTCGTGGTTTTTCCATTCGTCCCAGTGACGCCGACGATGGTCAGGGAGCGGGCCGGATTGCCGTAAGCGACTGATGCGGCCACGGCCGCCGCGCGCCGTCCTTCGCGAACCACCAGCGCTGGCAGCGACGTGCGCTTGGGATCTTCGACGATCGCGATAGCGGCCCCGCGCTGGGCAGCAGCGTCGAGGAAATTGTGACCGTCACTGTTCCAGCCGCGCACCGCAATAAACAGCTCACCGCGCTTTACTTTGCGACTGTCGTCGGCGATCCCGCTCGCTTCATCCGGCAGGTTCCCTTCAACACCTGCCAGCAATCCACGCTCGGCTAGCGCATTCCTGATCTCGGAGATGCGCACTTTCATTGAGGCGGGCGGTTGAGCTGGACGATGATTCCTGGAGAAGACACGGTGCCAGCAGCTGGAGATGTCCCGGTAGTTGAGCCGGTGCCCAGGCGCACTCTGAATCCCGCCGCGTGCAGCGCGCGCACAGCTTCTCTAACGGACAGATCTCTCACGTCGGGGACGGCGCGAGGCGCGACCGCCACCGGCGCCGAGATGTGAGACGCGGGAAGATCCAGGAGATAGGACCTGGTTCCTTCAGCGACGTCGCGCGGCCTGAGATTGTCGCCTGGGTCATACGAGGCGGCGTCGATGTGCTCCGTCGGATCACGTGACACCTCTCGCGCGGTGCTCCCAGCCGCGGTCTTTTCCGAGCTGGCGAGGTCTTCGCGATTGAGCGCCGCGTCGCGAGCTGCGAGCGCAGCGCGCAAAACGATCTGCGTAACCGGAGCAGCGATGTCGCCGCCCGCATAGTGTTTTCCCTTCGGGCTATCGAGCTTCACCAGCACGACATACTGGGGATCCTTTCCAGGAAACAGGCCGACGAACGACGCGGTGTAGTTGCCCGTGGTGTAGCCCGCGTTCTGTGAAGTGCGGCGAGCGGTTCCGCTCTTCCCGGCGACGTCGAACGTCTGAAGATCGGCTTTGGTCGCTGTGCCTTCCTGCACCACCGCCAGCAGCATCTCCTGTACAGTGCGGGCTACCTCTCCGGACATCACGCGTCGTACCGGCCGCGTCTCAGCGCGATAAATGACCTTGCCGTCGAGCGATCGCACTTCTTTCACCAGGTGCGGCTCGAGTAGCTCGCCGCCGTTCGCGATAGCGGAGTACGCCGTGACAAGTTGCAGGGGGGTAACGGCGATCTCGTAACCCATGAGAATCGAGGCGCTGGTCTGTCTCGACCATTCCTTCGGCGCGCGCAGCGTGCCGGGTGACTCCGCGGGAAGTGGAACCCCAAGCGGCATTCCGAATCCGAGATCGCGAAACATCTCGTACTTCTGGCGCGCCGTCAGTCGCTGGCCGAACTCGACGATTCCAACGTTGCTGGAGAACCGAATGACATCGGAGAGAGAGAGCTGACCGGCTTTGTGCATGTCCGTAATCGTCCGGCCGTCGAGCTCGAGCTTCCCGTTGTGCGTGTTCACTACGTCGCTTGGTCTGGCACGCCCACGCTCGAGAAGCGACGCCGCAACGAACGGTTTGAGCGTCGAGCCCGGCTCGAACGGCTCCGTCACCGCGGTGTTCGAGAACGATGTGTGACCAATCCGATTGCTCGCGAGCGCGAGAATCTCGCCGGTGTGCGGATTCATAACGACTATGTCGCCGCCGTCCGCGCGCAGACTGTCGACCGCGATGGACAGCTCGCGCTCGCAGATTTCCTGGAGCGTGTTGTTGATCGTGAGAACGACCGTCGAGCCCGCTCGCGGCTGTTCGGTCCAGGCGTCGGGACTGTCCAGCGCCCGACCACTCTTGTCTCGCGCAAGGCTCACTCTTCCTGAGTCGCCGCGCAGAGTCGCGTCGAGCGCGAGCTCCAGACCGTCCAGCGGATTCCCCTGGCCATCGAGACTTCCGACGATGCTTCTGATGCCGCTCGACCGGGCGTAGACGCGCTGCAACACCGGGGTGAGATGCACGCCATTCAGCTTCGACAAGGATGCGATATCGGACTGGCTGTAGAGGCCCGGCAAATCCACCCATCTGCGCCTCCGCTCGATCGCTGCGTGGACGAGGGCCGCGTCGACCCGTGCGCGACTCAGTGCTCTAAGGACAAGACCCATATCGCGCACTTCGGGGAGCGCCACCGCGACCCGGGTCAGCTCACGACTCTCGACCAGAGTGTTGCCGCTTGCGTCGAGTATCTCTCCTCGAGGGGCAGCGGCCGCCGACGCCATGAAGTGTTGCCGCTCGCCACGAGAGACCCACTCTTTTCCCTCAACGACCTGAACCTTGGCCGCGCGCGCCACCAGCGCGAGCGAAAAGAGCACGAAGAAGCCGTGAACGACGGTCACTCGGTCAGGGGCTCTCACGTCGCTCCGATCGTGGAAGTATGACGACCTGCCGGTCGGATGGGATGTGCATCCCCAGCTGGCTCTCCGCGACGGCGCCCAGCCGCTGGCGGCTCGAGGCGTCGCGAATATCGCTCTCCAATCGAGCGCGCTCGCCTTCCAGCTCGTTTCGCCTCCCATCGAGCGTCGCAAGCCGCTCCGATTGTCCGATGCCGAGAGTTCTCCGCCACACAATGGAGAGCGCGACGAGAACGAAAGCGGCGAGGACCAGCGCCACGAGGGTTCTCCCTCTGAGTGCTACGCCGCGCTTCGCCATGCGCGTAGTCTGGCGCTCCGCGAGCGCGGGTTGGAGGAAGTCTCTGTCCGGCTCGCGATCGTTGCGCGCTTCGTCACCAGTTTGCCCAGCGAGTGCCCGCGACACGTGCAATGCAGCTGCTTCGGCGGGCAGATGCACTCCATGCTCCACTCGCGCATGGTGTGCTTCGCCAAGCGGTCTTCGCCCGAGTGGTAGGCGATCACGGCGAGTATCCCACCGGGCTTGAGCCGGTCCCGCAGAAGAGGCAGCGCCTTCTCGAGCGCGCCCAGCTCGTCGTTCACCGCAATGCGCACAGCCTGGAAGAACCGCGCGAAATCGCCCGGGCCCATGCGCGCGCCGAAAGCGCCTCGAATGGCGTCGACGAGATCGTCGCTCACATGCATCGGTTTACGCTCGCGGCGACGCGTGATTTCCCGAGCGAGGCGATTGGCCCTCGGCTCGTCTCCATAGTTGCGGAAGATTTGGGATAGGTTGGATTCATCCAGCGTGTTCAACAGTTCGGCGGCGGTCGTACTAGAGCGACGGTCCATCCTCATGTCGAGTAACGCGCCAGGACGGAAAGAGAAACCTCTCTCGTCGGCGTCGATCTGGTGCGAAGAAACCCCGAGGTCCGCCAGGATGCCGTCGAACGTCCGTCCCGCCAGCACCGGAACCCGGTTCAGCTCGGCGAAATTGCCCCTGATCGCGAGAAAGCGGCCCGACGCCTCGTAGGGCGCAAGCCGCTTCCGCGCTTCAGCAATTGCTGCCTCGTCGCGATCGAGCGCTACGACGAAGCAGCCGGAGGCAAGGAGGGCTTCACTGTGCCCTCCCCCTCCCAAAGTGCAATCCAATACTTCTTTAGCGCCGGCAAAGAGCGCCGATACTTCGTCGACCATGACCGGCGCATGGTAGGACGTATCCCACCGGCCGGTCGGAGGATCGCTCACTTACAGAAGCGCTTCACCTCGTTGTCGACCGCCGGCGTGAACTGCGGAATGGCGGTCAGGAGCTGAGCTGCCTCGTTCGGGTACTTCTGGCCGCCGGCCGGCAAATTTATCTGCGCGAGATTGAATGCATCACGAGCGGTCCGAGCCAGGTCGCAGCTCTTCTTCTCGTTGGCATCGATCGTTGCGCTCTGGCCGAGCGAGAACGCGCTGGCGCCGAGCAGGAACTTGGCGTCCGCGGAGCTCTGAAGCTGGTCGGAGAGCTGCAGGAACTTGATGGCGCGCTGGAAATCGGCGCGGTCCTTCGAGCCCTGACCAGCCTTGTACGCGTTACTGCCCTGCTGCAGAGCGAGCTGGGACAACGCTGTCGGATCAGCGCCATTCTGCTTTGCAAGGTTGAGAGTGTTGGTCAGCTCGTCGTACTGATTGAGCGCCCCCTGAACGGTCGCCAGCAGGAAATATCCGTTCGGGTTCTTCGGATTAGCCGCGACCGCCTTCTTTGCAGCGTCGAGCGCGAGCGGAAGCTGGCCCGACTTATAGAGTGCCTGCGCATTGAACAGCTGAATGTTCGGGTCGTTCGGGAATTTCTTCGATCCCTGCGCAATCGCCTCGGCAGCCTTCTGCGGCTGATTCATGGCGGTATAGGCACCGGCCAGCCGCGAGTAGTAGTCAGGCGTCGCCGCCGCCGTATCGACACGCACCATCTCGGTTCCTGTGGCGACGGCGTCGTTGAAATCCTTGGCGTTCAGGTAAACGAGCCAGGCGAGGTTGAGCAGCTGAGGATCGCCCGGATTGTTCTGAATCAGGTCGCGCATGAGCGGAACAGCCTGGTCCGCGTGACCCATCTTCGCATATTCGGCTACGACATCCTGAATGAGCTTGATGTTGGTCGGATCGGCCGCCGCGAGGGCGCCCAAAACCTGGAGCATCTTCGTCGTGTCGTGCTTGGTTCGATACGTATCGGCCAGCCTTCTCAATGCCACGATATTGGCCGGATCACTTGCCCGAATTCGCTCGGCGACAGCGACGACTGAGTCATCCATCTTGAGTCCGGCGTACGCGTCGACGAGGCACGCGCCAGCGATGTTCGAGCTGGCAGAACCACTCATCGCGGAGCGCGCGGCGGCGACGCCTGCCTGGTACTGTCCCTGAGCCACTGCATTGTGGCAGGTCTCTTCGCCGGCCAACTGGCGCCGCGCCCCCTGGATCGATTTGGCGACCTGGCTGGCCGCGTCATCGAGCTTGGCACCCTGCGCGCTGGGAAGCACCTGGCCGCGGGTCATATCGCGAGAGATGATGAGTCGCGAATCGATCTTGTATCCGGTCGGGGTCTTGGAGACCGTGCCTTCCAGATATTGCGGAGCGCGCACGAGCGTGGCGAGCGCCTTGGCATCGCCGGGTGCGAGCGCTTCGGTCGGGCTGTAGCCCGACGAGATCAGGCTGTTGACGATATCGGCCTTGGGGACGACGACTAGATCCCGGACGTTGGTCTGCTTCTGCAGCTGGTTGCGAATTGCTTCCGCCGCTTGCCCGCCGAGATCCTTTTCGGCGCTCTGCAGCGTCGGGATCATGACTCGATCACCAGTCTTGCTCTGGGCGGCCGCGGACGACGCGCCTAAAGCGGCTAAAACCGCGACGATGGCGACGAGCCCGGGTCGTGAATGACGTTGACGTGCCTTCAATGGTATAACCTCCAAGTCGGTAAACATTCTACACCACTTCCCAATCCGTAGGTCCCTGAAATCTCTAGTGGGCGAGGAGGGACTCGAACCCCCGACATCCTGCGTGTAAGGCAGGCGCTCTAACCAACTGAGCTACTCGCCCGGTGTGCAGAAACCGAGCCTATACCGTCACCGGAGAATGGCCAGCGGTACCAGCACGCAGTACCCGATAACGAGCAGGATCGGGGCTAGCGTTTCGCCGCCACGGGCAAGGTCGGCGAAGCCGGCAACGAGGACAACAGCGGCAAGCGTCCAGTAGAGCCAGGAGCGACGACCCGTCAAATCCCGGTGCGCCTTCGGTCCAGTGGCAAGATCGGTTTTGGCCATAAGCGAGGTAGTGTAGGGCGGTTGGAAATGCGTGTCAACCCGATTTCCTACCTCGGTGGGATGCAGAAGGTCCTAAGATCCTGCTTTCTTGCCCTCGGAATAGTGCAGCTCCACCCAGTCCCGGTAGCTGCCATCCATCACCGATCGCCACCAGGGCTCGTTGGCGATATACCATTTGATGGTCTTGAGCAGACCGGTTTCGAACGACTCGGACGGGCCGTACCCCGTTTCCAGAGTCGCTTTCATCGCATCGATCGCGTAGCGCCGGTCGTGCCCGGGTCGATCCTTCACGAATTTGATCAGCTCCGACGTGTCGCCGCCGATCGCTGCCGGCGACTTTGGGAATTGCTCGCGGATCTTCTCGTCCTTGGCGAAGATCGTGTTGATGTGCTCACAGATCCCCTTCACGACATCGATGTTTTTTCGCTCGGAGTTACCACCGAGATTGTAGGTCTCTCCCAACCGCCCCTTCTCGAGCACGCGCTCGATCCCGCGGCAGTGATCGCGGACGTACAGCCAGTCGCGGATCTGCAGGCCATCGCCGTAAACCGGCAGCGGCTTCCCATCGAGCGCGTTCACTATAGTGAGCGGAATGAGCTTTTCTGGGAAGTGATACGGCCCGTAGTTGTTGGAGCAGTTGGTAGTCGTCACCGGCAGGCCATACGTGTGGTGATACGCGCGCACGAGGTGGTCGGCACCTGCCTTGCTCGCTGCGTACGGTGAATTCGGAGCGTACGCGCTCTCTTCGGTGAAGGGGGCTGCGTTCGCCGCAAGCGATCCGTAAACCTCGTCGGTCGAGATGTGGTGGAACCGCCGCGCGCCACCGGACCAGTCTTCGGACCAGGCCGCCCGAGCCGCCTTCAGCAGCTCGTGGGTTCCGCGCACGTTGGTGTCGATGAAAGGGTCCGGCCCTCTGATCGACCGATCCACATGAGATTCAGCGGCGAAGTGGACGATTGTATCGATACCTTCGCGCTTGATGACCTCGTGCATCATGTCGCCGTCGCGAATGTCACCCTTGATGAAGGTGAATCGCTCGTTGTCCGCGAGCGGCTCCAGGTTCGACAGATTGCCGGCGTAAGTGAGCGCGTCGAGCCCGATGATCGTGTCTCCGGGATGCTGCTCCGCCCAGAAATGCACGAAGTTGGTGCCGATGAACCCGGCACCGCCTGTCACGAGCATCCTACGCATTGTCGACTCTGCCTTCGTTCATCGTGCCTCTGAATCGGTTGATGGTGAGCAACAAACAGCGAACGATACCCCGCGCGTGTTCATCCGCCAATGCCTCGCTTCGTTGAGCGGCAGAGATCTTTTATCGCACGCGCCATCTCGCTCGCCGCGACAACCCGATCAGCGCCGGCCGCCTCCATCGCGGCTTGCGGCATTCCGTAGATGATCGAGCTCTCCCTATCCTGGACTACCGCCTTTCCGCCACCGGCGCGAATGCGTCGCAAGCCCTCTGCGCCGTCACGACCCATTCCGGTGAGGACCACTCCGATCGCGTTCGCGCCAAACGCGTCGGCAGCGGAGACAAACAATGGATCCGCAGCTGGTCTCACACCCCATACGGTCGGCGAGGTATCGAGGCTTATCGTCGCGGCGCCCGAATTACCGCTGACGGTCATATGGAATCCGCCGGGCGCCAGGTAAACGTGGTTTTCCAGCACAGCCTCTCCATCAGTGGCTTCCGCGACCGGCAGCGGGCTCATCAAGTCGAGTCTGTGGGAGAGGCTGCGTGTGAACTCCCGGGGCATGTGTTGAACGATTAGCACCGCCGCGCCGAGTGTGTCAGGAAGATGCGGGACGATTTCGCCGAGGGCGCGCGGACCACCGGTCGATGCCGCGATAACGACCACACGGCTTGCCGCGCCGGAGGTTTTCTTGGGGACCGTCTCCGCGCCAACCGGAACGCCCGCATGCCGCGGTGTCCGCACTCCGGCCATGTTGACGGCCCGCGCCGCGTTCAGCGCTGCGAGCAGCTCCTGCCTGACGGTCAACAAATCAATGCTGATTGGCCCCGAGGGCTTTCTCACGAACTCGACCGCACCGCGCTCGAGAGCGCGAAGTGTCATCTCATTTCCACGCTCGGATCCAGCGGCGCTCAGCATCACCACCGGCCGGGGCATTTCCCGCATGATCGTGTCGAGCGTCTGCAACCCGTCGAGCCGTGGCATCTCGATGTCGAGGGTCACGATGTCAGGGTTGAGAGATCGGATCGCCTCAATGGCCTCGATTCCGTCCGCTGCCGTTCCGACCACCTGAAACTCACGCGTGGATTCCACCATCTCGGCTATTAGCGTGCGCATGAACGAACTGTCGTCGACCACCAGCACAGTGCAAAGCTCCTCCCTCATCGACTCGCGCCGTTCTAGATCTTGCGGAAAATGCGCTCGCGCGCATTCACCGGAGAAAAAAGTCCCCTCGCTTCGCCCAGAAGCGTCTCGACCTTGCCGAGCACGAGAAAGCCGCCGGGAGCGAGCGTTTGGTGGAAATGAGCGAACAGCGCGTCCTGCGCGGCCCGCTCGAGATAGATAATCACGTTTCGGCACACGATCAGATGCGCATCCTCGAAGGGCGGCTGAAAGTGCAGCAGGTCGCGAACCTCGAATGTGACCAGCCGCCTAACCTCGGGCACCATTGTGCGCAGTCCCGCGACCTGCGGGAAATACTGCCCCCGCAAATCAGCCGGAGTATCGCCGAGCGCTGCCTCGGTGTAGACCGCACGATCGGCTTCCTCCAGACAGTCGGTGTCGATGTCCGTGCCTACGATCGAAACGGATTCCAGCCCCTCTCCGCCCTGCGTTGCGGCGTGCTTGTGCATGAGGATGCCGATCGAGTACGGCTCTTCGCCGGAGGAGCAACCGGCGCTCCAGACGCGAATCTCGCGATCGCCGTTCTCCGTGAGCGCGGGAACAACCTTCTGTTCGATCGCCGAGTAGGTCTCCCAATTTCGGAAGAACTTGGTGACGTTGACCGTAAGCGAGCGCATCAATCGCTCGTACTCGCGCGGATCCTTATCAAGCATCCCCGAGTATTCGGCGCAGCCCGACGCGCCGCGAGCTCGAATCCGAACCGCGATACGTCGACGGAGGCATTTGTCCTTGTAGCTCGAGCATTGAAAGCCGCTGTCACGCGTGATCTTGTCCATGAGCGCGCGGAATTCGGCGTCATCGCCCTGGATCACCCCGGTGGTGGCTGTCAGGTGCGATTCGTCGGTTGTGCCGCGTCTTTGTCGGCGCGGGCGAGTCCCTCGAGCGCGGCGGACAGATTCCGCCGCAGCTGCGGCAGCTCCGGCGCGATGGTAATGCCCTTTTCCGCAGCGTCGCGCGCGTGCGCGTACTCCCCCCGCTTCAGATATCCGGCAGCGAGATTGTTGAGGAGCACCGGCGATTCGGGGTGTGTCTCGGCGGCTGCCGCCAGCAGCAGGATCTCGCGATCCGGGTCGTCGGTCATCGCTGCCACCTGCGCCGCGTAGTGAAACCAGACCGGCGGCGGCTGACTGGAGCTCCACAGGCTGCGCGCTTCGCTCAGTGCCACCTTGGCGGATTGGAGATCTCCCAGGCGAGCGGAGATGATCGCGGATTGCAGCTGAATCAGAGGCTCCGCATTCCCTCCAGCTCTTAACGCGCGGTCTATCACCAACTTGGCTTTCTCGAGCTGCCCGAGCTGTTCATACGCGAGCGCCAGATTGTGCAGCAGCGCCGTCTTGCTCGGAGCATTCGGGGCCGACGTCATGAACGCGTTCACAGCACCTGCCCATTCCTTTTTGCGAAGGGCGATCAATCCAAGATGAAATGACGCGATGGGGTCCGTCGCTTCCTCGACCAGCGCGCGGAACTCGCGCTCCGCTTCGTCGTGCATTCCGGCTCGGTACAAAGCACTCGCTAGCTCCCGACGTTCCAGCGGGCTCGCGTTCCGTGGAAGCGTCGGCGTCGTTCTCTTGCGGCCGACCGGGAGCAGGAACGAGGCGTTTAGAAGTCCGTAAAGCGCCTTCCCCACGTCAAACTCACCGAGGCCCGAATCGCGGATCAGGGCGTTGATGTCGCGATGCCCATCCAGGAGCGGGAGCAGTGCTTCCTGCTCCGGAGAAAGAGTATCCCGGTTCCTGGTGAGGCGCGGACGATCGATGCTGTAGACGACGTCGAAGCTCGGAATTTTCTTCTCGATCAACGACCACTCGTCGACCCGCCGCGCGCCTTCGAGCAGCAGCGACTGTGGGTCGACCGAAACCCGCTCAGCACCGTCCTCCGGCTCCACGCCAGGCTCGAAGTTGAACGTGCCGCTTGTCCACGTGAAAAGCGTGTAGACGGCATTCTCGGTGTCGAGCGGGCGATTCACGATGGCGGCATGACAGATCCGTCCGGCATCGAAATAGATGGAGCCGAAGCTATCGTGGAACGAGAGGCCGAGGCAGCCGCTCTTCTTTCCCATGGAAAGCAGCTGCAGGACGTCGGGGAGGCTCGCTTCCTTCAGGCTGCCTTTGATAGCCATCAGCCCATCTCCTCGATTATCCTGTCGGCAACGTTATCCCATTCGCGTATGACGCCAGCGTCCGGGACGGGCGTGGTCGCCTTCTTCTGAACCGGACTGCTCTTGGGCGTGGGGTCGAGCGACTCGACGCGCTTTGCGATCTCATGGCTGATGTCGGCCATGAATTCGGCGAACTCGCCGCTGTCGTCTTCGGCCCCCTTCTTCACGCCCGTGGCCACGCTCAGGATCCTTTCGATGCGGGAGCGCTGAGCCGGCCAAGCACCATCGACGCGATGCTGCGCAGAGTCTCGAAGACTCCCCCTCCGTTTATCGCGTTTGCCGCGAAATACGGTACGCCGCGGAAGTTGAGCGTCTCGTCCAGCTCGTCGATGGTGCTTATCTCACCAGCGGGCAGATCACGCTTGTTGTACTGCATCACGAGCGGGAGCGTCCGCGGATCCAGACCTTCATCGGCAAGATTTGCGTGTAGATCCTGCAAGCTCTCGATGTTCTCCGCCAGCTGTCGCGACTGGCTATCGGCGACGAACACGACGCCGTCCACTCCCTGCAGCACGAGCTTTCGCGTTGCCGCGTAGTAGACCTGTCCCGGAACTGTGTACAGCTGAAAGCGCGTCGCAAACCCGGAAATCGTTCCGAGGTCAAGCGGAAGGAAGTCGAAGAACAGAGTTCGATCTGTCTCGGTCGCCAGCGAAACCATCTTGCCCTTTCGTTCCTCGGGCAGCTGCGAGTAGACGTGCTGAAGGTTGGTCGTCTTGCCCGATCGGCCTGGACCGTAGTACACGATCTTGCAGGTGATTTCGCGAGTGCCGTAGTTGACGACTGACATTATTTGCCGAGTGGGCCAAAGAGTTTGTCGAGGCTGCGATTGAGCTCGCCTTCGAAATCTCCGGATGGACCTTTTCCCTTGACCTCTGCTTCCGGGCTAAGCTTCTCGATCGCCTTCTGAAACTCCTCGAAGTAGATCTCGACGACGCCCAACGAGCTTTCGCGATCGAACACGCCGACGAAAAGGAGTTCGTGCGCGCTCGCCGCGCAGCGCGCCATGAAAACCTGACGGTCCGCGCCAGCGTGGTGCATCTCCAGAAATGGCTTGCCATCGAGCTGTCTTCCCAGCTCGCGGGCGGACGCATTTATCGCCGACGTGAGCGCGCATACGGACATGACGTCCGCCGCATTCGAAAAGCCGAACTGGCCGACAGCCTTTCCCGTAGGGTAGAGCAACACGCCCGATATGAGGCGCGCGTCGTCCATCAGCCGCCTGAGCGGCCCTGCCACCCACGGCTCCGCTACCGATGGCTGCATCATGATTCCTCTCGAGCTGCCTTCATCATATCCAGTCTCACTCGTCCCAGGTTGGCGTCAGACGTGACGATCGTGACGAGTACGACGTCGCGGGCCCCCACGACGCAGATTTGTCCCCGCTCGGCCTCCAGGCGCATGAACGCCGGAGTGCCGAGGCGGGCAGCATCCGATGCGCGCGTTATTTTGGAGTAAAGATAGGCCGCCAGCGCGGCCGTATGCTTGCGCGAATCCGCCCCACCGCTCGCAGCTCCCTTCATGGGACTCGTCTCTACGATCAGTCCATCGGACGCGCCAACGATCATCGCGGCCACGACGCCCGGTAGATGCGATAGAGTCGTCACTATCTCCGCGAACGGGCCTTTCATGCGCGCCCCTGCATCCAGTTGATCGCCAGCGCAGCCGAGCGTGTCAGCACCCGGCGCACCAGCCCGAGCGGCACCGCCGATGAGGAGGCAAGCAGAACCACGCTATCCTGCGGCGCAGGCGCGAGAGCTATAGTCGCCGCATCAGTCTCCACCACCACCGCGATCCACGCGCCGAGGGACAAGAGCCGCATCGAGCGCGACACTTCCCTGCTCACGCCGCTCAATGCCGACCCAATCTCTGCTGAGATGTCGCGGCCGCGGTCGTCGACGTAGCTGCCGGCGATCGGAACGCCGGCCGCGTCCAGCAGGAGTGCCGTCTGCTCGGCGTCGCCGATCGCGGTCGCGAAGAGAGAACGCGCCGACTCAGCCACTCTTCGCTCCGTCGTCGGGCGGTGTGATCTCGATGAGGCCCGTGCTCAGCATGCCGTAGATGATTTTTGCGACTTCGAACTCCGGCAGCACCAGCCGCTTTCCTATTTCGTGCAGGTTTCGCTCTCCGTCGATTACCGACAGCACTTCCCACTCGCGTGGGAGCAAATCGATGAAGGATTCCGGTCCATCGTCGAGAGGCGCGAGGCGTGGAAGAACGCGCGCGTCGGGAATTTTGTCGGCCATGCGCGACCATTCATCGATGCGGCGGGCGCCTTCCATCAACAGGGACTCGGTGCTCACCCGCACCGCGATGTCCTTGCGAATGGGCCGCGGTGGCTCTTCGGAGAAGGAGAAGAATCCCTCGGACCATGACATGAGATCGAATACGACCGTCTCGATCTGTTGGCGCATGAATCGGTCGATGTCCCGCGGAGTCACAATTCCGTGAGCGACGAGAATCTCACCGACGCGACGTTTGTCGCCAGCGCGCTGCATCGCTGTTGCGCGCGCGAGATCAGCGGCGGTGGCCTTCCCCGAGCGCTCGAGAATCGTGCCCAGCAGATGTGGATTGCTCTTCATCGTGGCGGCGACTATGGTGCCGGCGTCGAAGTAGACACTCCCTTCGTTGTTTCGCTCGGGAGAAGTTATGCGGAGCGTCCCGGTCTTCCTGCTCAGATCCAGAAGCTGGAAGACGTCGTGGATGCCAAGCTCGCGGAGAGGTCCTTCGATTGCCATTAGCGGCGCCCTCTCTGCATCAGCCGATAGTATCGCAGCGCTTCAGAGTGGTTTGGATCGAACCGCAGCACGCGCTCGAACGCATTCAGCGCGTCACTCTCGCGCGCGAGATCGATGAGAATCTCGCCGAGCGCGATCAGTGCGGCGAAGTGGTAAACATCGCGCCGGACCAGCGCCACGACCCGCGGCAGCGCGCTGCGGGATCGACCGGTGCGCCGATACGGCCCAACCAGCTCCACCACCGCAGCGTCGTGGTTCGGCGCGGTGACGAGCACCGATTCGAGCTCTCTAATAGCACCGGTGTCGTCGCCAGCCTTGGCGAGGAGTCTTCCCAGGGCGACGCGCGTCTCGACCTGCCGCTCGTCGATCGCCAGACTGCCGCGATAAGCACCGATTGCCTGGTTGGAATCACCGAGCGCAGCATAGAGATCGCCGACGCGCTTCAGAACGTTCGCATTCCGGCCCTCGCTCTTCTGAAGCGACACCAAAATCTCCCGCGCTCCAGGCTTGTCGAGCGATGCAACGCGCGCCTCGGCCGCGAGGAGCAGAAGGTTCACATCGGTGCTTCCCGCCTCGACGAGAGCTTCCGCGTACGGGCGTGCCTCCTCGGCGCGCCCCAGGGCGAGCAGCGATCGCGCAGCTCCCTGCCGAGCAAAAGGATTCGTGGGCTCGGTCTCGAGTGCGCGGCGATATCGGTCGAGTGCCTCGCCGTGGAGGCCCTGAGCAGCGAATCCATCCCCCGCGAGGACGAGCCCGAGAATCTTGTCTCCACCGCGCGCCAATACGCGGGCGATCTCTCCCTGTGCGCGGTCGTACAGGCCCTTGGTGATGAAATCCCGGGCGAGAGTGAAGCCCGCCATCGGATCTTCCGTTACCTGCTCGCCGCGGGCCGCCTTCTTTACGGCGAACAGCTCCTCGAGGATCGCCGGATCGAAATGGAAGTCCTCGACATGGTCGACCGATTCGTCCGTCTCGGTGATCGGAGGCGCGACGGTGAGCCGGATTTCCTCGTGCGGAAGCTCAATCGCCAGCTCTAGCTTCTGCGGCGTGTACATCGGGTCCAGCGAAAGCGCGCGCTTGGTCTCACGCAGCGCCGAGCTGAAATCGCCCAGATTCGAGAGCGTGAAGCTCAGATTGTAATGCGCTTCCGCAAAATCCGGGTTCGCCTGAATGGCGCGGGCAAACGCGTTTCGGGCGTCTGAGTACTTCTCCAGCTCTACGAGTATGAGTCCGATCCCATTCCATGCCACGGGATGCTCGGGCGCGGTGCTCAGAACCTGCCGGTACGCTTCGAGTGACAGGTCGATGTGTTTTCGCCGAAACAATCCAAGCGCGAGATTGAGCCGAGCCTCGACCGGCGGTGAGGGCGCCTGGAGCGCGCGCCTGAAGGCATTGATCGCGCTCTTGGTGTCGCTCTTATGCCAGATGAGAACGCCAATGTTGTTGTGCGCGAAGGGATAGCTCGAATCGATCTCCAGGGCCCGAGTGTAGCTATCCTCTGCTTCCGAGTGGCGACCCTCGAGCTGGAGTGCTACGCCACGCCCATTCCAGGTCTTGGCCGTAGGAGAGAATTCGCGCGCGAACCTGTCGGCGGTTGCAATCGCCGCCCCCGTGTCGCGCTGCAGGAGATAGAGCTCGAGCATCGCCTGCAGCACTTCGGCGTTCGCTTCTCCGCCTTCAATCGCTCTCTCATATTCCTTGAGCGCTTCCTGGAAGTAACCCTTCTGGCGTAGCGCGCGGCCGAGCGTGATGTGCGCCCCGGCGGGAGTTCTCTGCTGGCGGCTGGGCGTGACTTCGTGACGATACGTCTGGAGTGAGAGGTTCGCCTGAGCGCGCACGAGCGTCGGATTGAGCATGACGGCGCGCCGGTTTGCCTCGGCGGCCTCGTCGCTGCGTCCAAGATCGCCCAGTATGAACCCAATCAGATAAAGAGCGTCCGGATTCTCCGGATTCAGCTCGATGGAGCGGCGCACAGAGCGCATCGCTTCTTCGTGCAGTCCTCGGTTGTAGAGAGTCTCGGCCAGGAGGAAGTGTAAAACGGAGCTGTCTGCATCGAGGTCGATCGCACGCCGAAAGAGCGCGTGCGCCCTTTCCAGTCTGCCGGCGGTCTTTTCCGCTATTCCACTCTGGACAAGCGCCTCGAGATCGTCGGGATTCGCCCGCAACCGTTCCTCGAGGTCGTGCAGCCGGCGCTCGAGGATCCCGCTTTCCCCGTAGGCAATCTCGAGATTTCGCCGCGCCACACCCATCCGCTCGTCGAGCGCCAGCGCGCGCGAGAACGCGACAATGGCTTCGTCGGTCAGTCCCTTTCGGAAATACAGGACTCCGAGATTGTTGTACGCGCCCGCGTCCGACGGATCGATCCGTCGCGCGAAGGACCGCAGGATGTCGATCTCACCGCCATTCGCGGCTGCCGGTGGGCGGGCAGTTGCCGCTGGGGTCATCGGGTCAGTCTACGCGGACCGCGCGGAAAATTGCGTCGAACGCGCTCTGATCGGGGACGAGCAAAAAGAATCCGTGCAGGCTCTCAACCGGCTCCTCCAGGAAGAACTCGGTCTCCACGCAAAGGATCGGCGAATCGGTTTGGGGCGCGTGCTCGCCAAGCGATTTGAGCGCGTGGCCAGGGTCACCCGTCGTCAGCGTCGGCGGAGAGAGCATGAGGGCCATTTTCAGAAACTCGCTGAGCGCCGTCAGATACGCGCCTGCGAGAATGTTTCCCGCTTCCTTGAGAGCCGACTGCTCGAGCTGCCCGAGACTCTCCGATGTTCCGCGCTTGCGGCGCAGCATCCGTTCAGCGAGACGAAGCCCGGCCGGCGTGGCGAGTAGAAATACAGTCTGTCCCCCGATGTCGCCCGACATCGTCATCTGGACGGCGACAATCTCGGCGTCGGATGCGATCTCTGGCACGAAATCACCCGGAGGGACGATGTTGACCATCGGCACGCTGATCATGATGCGGGTGCCTGTCAGCGTGGACAGGGCCGTAGCAGCATGCCCGGCGCCTATGTTCGCAACCTCGCGCAGCGCGTCCAGGCGCGCGCTGCTCATCAGCGTCGTTCCACCATCGGTCGATTGTGCGTCGCGGCGACTTGTCATTTCAGAGGAGAGTGGAGGCGTCGACTATGAGGGCCGGAGCACCATCGCCAAGGATGGTGGCACCGCTAAATAGTGTTCTGCTGCCGTTCACACCGTCGAATTGCTTCACGACGATTTCCTGCTGTCCGGTGAATTCATCGACAATGAGCGCGGCACGGCGGTCCGCAAGCTCCACCAGCACGACCTGTCCGCCAGACTTGTTCGATGCGGGAAGGCCGACTCTGTCGCGAAGCCAGATCGCCGGAAACACATCGTCGCGGATGGCGACAACCTCCTTTCCCTTGATCTCCTGCAGCATTGGCTGCGACAATGCGAAAGTCTCGAGCACGTGAGTAAGAGGGATCGCGTACACTTCCGTGTCTACCCGGGCAATGAGCGCGCGGGTGATCGCCAGGGTGAGCGGCAGGCGCATGCTCACGTTCGTGCCGAGCCCGGAGTCGGTGTGCACCTCGAGCGAACCGCCCAGAGCGCGAACCTTGTTGGCGACGATGTCGAAGCCAACTCCGCGGCCTGAGATATCCGTCACCTTCTCGGCCGTGGAAAATCCCGGACGCGAGATGATGCGCACCATTTCGTCTTCGGAGAGATGCGTTGTGCCGGCGTCTACGAGGCCGAGCTTTTTCGCGCGAGGAAGAACCTTTGCCTGATCGATCCCTCGGCCGTCGTCGGTGACGCGGATGAGCACGGTCGCGCGATCCCGCTCCGCGGTGAGAGTCAGCGTCGCTGTCGGGGGCTTACCGGCCTTCTTTCGCTCGGCCGGTGTTTCGATCCCGTGGTCGAGCGAATTGCGCAGCAGGTGCAGCACGGGCTCTCCCATCTCATCGAGCATGGAGCGATCGAGCTCGATCTCCTTTCCTTCGATCTTGAACTCGACTTCCTTGCCGAGTGAGCGCGCGGTGTCCCGGACGACACGTGGGAAACGGTCGAACACCTGCCACACCGGCACCATCCGGCTGTTCATGATTTCGTTCTGGAGCGTCGCGACGATCTGGGAAGCGCGGAGAGTGGCTTCGCTAAGCGCTTCGTCACCGAGGCGCTCCGCTATCTGCGCAATGCGATCACGAGCGATCACCAGCTCACCCATCAGGTTCATCAGCGCATCGAGTCGGCGGGAATCGATGCGAATATGGCGAGCCGCTTTCGAGACCGGCGCCTTTGCTTCTTCCTCGTTCTTCGCCACCGCCATGATGGCGAACTCGGTCGTGAACGTCTGCTGAATCTCCTCGCTCGAAGCAGCCTTGATGCGCGCGAGCACTTCCGTCGCGTCCAACTGCGTCGGAGTCGCCGCAGTTGCCAGGTCGACCGCCACCTCCAGTGCATCCACACCGGCGAACAGCGTGTCCATGATCACCGCTGTCACGTTCAATGAGCCGGTTCGCAGCCGATCGAGCAGGGTTTCAAGCTCGTGCGAAAGCTCGCTGACCGACGTATAACCCATCGCCCCGCCCATTCCCTTCATCGTGTGTACAGCGCGAAAAAGGCGGTCGATGGCCGTAATGCTTCCACCACGCTCGAGGTCGACGAGTGCGTTGTTTATTTCCGAAAGATTTTCACGACTCTCGGAAAGAAAGAGCTTGGCGTAGCGGCCTGTGTCCATCAGGCGAGCACCCTCTGAACGGCTTCCAGCACGCGACTCGGCTGAAACGGCTTGACCACGAAATCGCGCGCACCGGCCTGCAGCGCTTCCTGGACCAGAGCCTGCTGGCCCATTGCGCTGCACATGAGGATTCGCGCCGAGGGATCCAGCTGGGTTATCTGCTTCACCGCCTCGATGCCGCCCATCTCGGGCATGATGATGTCCATCGTCACCAAATCCGGCTTGAGCTGCTGGTACTTCTCAACCGCTTGCTTTCCGTTCTCAGCCTCGCCGATGACCGTGAACCCGGCCTGCGACAGAATGTCGCTGACCATCGTTCGCATGAATACCGCGTCGTCGCAAACCAGCACAGTACTGCTCACCCTACCTCCCTTGTCCGATGACTTTCTGAACCAACGCCTTGATGTCGAGCACCATGACCCGTTTCCCTTCGATTTCTACGATTCCGGTGACTATACCTTCCCCAATCGACTCCGGCCCGTCCGCGCTCGCGAACTGATCTATCGGAACGTCATGAATGTCGTGAACGTCGTCCACGCCGACGCCAACCAGCCGCTCGAAATAGTCGGCGAGCAGAATCAACCCGCTTGTCTTCGCGCACGGTGGTTTCCCGAGCACGACTCCTCCGTCGATGACTGTCACGATCGTTCCGCGGAGGTTGATCAGCCCGCACACGGTTTCCGGGGCGCCGGGCAGCCTGGTCGTCCGCTGTGTGGGGACGATCTCCCGGAACGACTCCATATCGCAAGCGAACACGCTACCACCGACCTCGAACGCCAGGAGGCGGCGCGTCGGGATGCGCGGTGCTTCTTCGACCGCCTGTTCCGGCGGAATCGTCACCGATTCACTCATAGAATCGGAACGACGTAAGCGGGTCCTGGCCGGGAGGAAGGGCATGCTCGCCCGACATCACGGCAAGCGCGTGCGCGAGGTCCTCGGGAAGCGGGGATCGGAAATCGAGCGGCTTGCCGGTCACGGGATGATTGAACGCGAGCCAGGCCGCGTGGAGGAAGTGCCGCTTGGGAGGAAGTCCGGCCACACGACGTCCTCCGCCTCCGCCATACACGTCGTCGCCCATGACAGGATGGCCGATAGACGCGAGATGAACGCGGATTTGGTGAGTCCGTCCGGAATGGAGATGCGCACGAAGAAGGTCCCCCGCGTCGAACCGGGCAAGGCGTATGAGGTCGGTCTTGGCCGGCCGACCCTTATTGACGATTGCCATGCGCTTCCGGTCTCGCGGATCCCTGGCTATCGGTTTGTCGATCGTAAGGGCGTCGCTGGTGATATGGCCCCATGTCATCAACGCATAGCGTCGAACGACCCGCCGGGCAGCTATCGCCGCGCTCAAAATCCGGTGGGCGCGGTCGGTTTTTGCCACGACGAGCAGCCCCGAGGTCTCCTTGTCGAGACGGTGGACCATTCCAGCGCGCTCCGGCTCCCCCTCACTCGACAACGCCCCACCCCGCCCCAGCAGGGCGTTTACGAGGGTGCCGCTCCAGTTGCCGGGCGCGGGGTGGACGACCATCCCGGCCGGCTTGTCCACGACGAGCAAGGCTTCGTCCTCGTAGACGATCGAGACGGGAATGTCCTCGCCGGTGATCGCCCGCTTCTCTGCCTTCGGGACCTCGACGCGCACCACGTCGCCTGTCACCGTTCGATAACTCGCCCTTTGTGGCCGCCCGCTCACCAGGACGTGTCCCTGCGCGATCAATGTCGCCGCCTGTGTGCGCGACAACTCGGCCCTCTGGGCAATAAAGAGATCGAGGCGGACATCGCTGTCCGCCTCGACTGGAAACTCTCTGATTTCGTTCAGACCTAAATCTCCGTTGGCGTATCCGATACTGAAGCCGGGGCGACGACAGCCGCCGGCGATCGCTCTTCTCCCCATAACACCCAGGCGAGAAGAAAGGCTCCAACACTCACCGCCATGTCAGCCACGTTGAACGTCGGCCAGCGGACGTCTCCCACTCCGACGTCGATGAAATCGACCACCCCTGTCGCCGAGCGAACGCGGTCTATGAGATTGCCCACCGCCCCGCCGCACACGAGTCCAAGGGCGAGCGTGCGAATGAGGTCGCCCTGACGCGTTGCCTGATACAAACGGCCGAGGATTACCAGCGCGCCAGCGGTGAGCGCCATGAAGATCCATCGGGAGTAGATCCCGAGATTCAAGCCAAATGCGGCGCCCGGATTGTAGACGAGCGTCAAGCGGAGATGATTGCCAAAGATCTCGTGCGGTATGTGCTGTGGCGACAGGTTCGCCGCAGCAATCACCTTGGTTACCAGATCCAGCGCGACGACGAGTATCAAGGTGCCCCAGAAGAGGGGCGGGTTAGGCTTGGCGCTTTCCATCTTCTTCGCGCTGCTTGCACTCGATGCAGTATCTGGCGTGCGGCAGTGCGTCGAGACGCTCGAAGCTGATCTCGCGCCCGCAGTTGTGGCATTTGCCGAACTGTTCGGGATTGCGATAAAGCCGGCGAAGCGCTTCGTCAATGTGCCAGAGGAACCGGCCTTCCTGACTCGCGAAGAGAAACGCTTTCTCGCGCTCCATTGCGTCAGTGCCCTGGTCGGCCATGTGGAATGAGTATGCGCTCAGATCGCCGTCCGCGCCTTGCGGGGTCGACCCAAAAGTCTCGTCGTAGTGACCCAGCTCCTTGAGCACGCGTCTGCGCTCTTCGAGCAGGCGTTTCTCGAAATGAACGAGATTCTTTTTCGGCATAGCCTTCGGTTTTTTGCTGCTAGCTGCTGTTGCCATTTCTAACCTACCCTCTCCAAGGCGACTTCAACGCTCTGCCCATCAAGGTCGAACGCGTGCGTCGCGTGTGTTCCTTCGATTTTATCGCCGATCGAAACGCGCACGGCGAGAATTTCCTCGGCAATCCATTTCTGAAACGCATTCATTGCTTCCTGAATCTCCGCATCAGCGCCGACAAAAAGCGTGATGCGATCACTCACCGCGAAACCCAATTCCTTCCTCAGCTTCTGAACCCTGCTCACCAGCTCTCGCGACAGTCCCTCGAGCCGAAGCTCGCGCGTGACAACAGGATCGAGCGCGGCAAAATAGCCGCCTTCCTCCTTCACCACCAACTCGCCCGACGCGCGGCGAACCACCGTCAGGTCCTCCGCGCTCAGCTCGCGAGACTCGTTTTCCACCGACACGTACAACGGCTTCCCCGCCTCGAACCCCCTCAGCGCTTCACTGCTGAGAGCCTGCACCGCTTCGCTGGCCAGAGGCGTGTTCTTACCGAACTTCTTACCCAGCGAACGGAAATTCGGCTTAGCCTCTAAAGTTACTAGATCGTTAGCGGTGGAGATGAACTCCATCTTCTTAATGTTCAGCTCGGCCGCCAGGAGAGGACTTAATTCGTCCAGCATAGCCTCGGCTCGTGGCCCAGCCCCCCGGAATACCGCTCCTGGCAAAGGCACGACACATACCATCCGGCCAAGCGGCTGGCGCACCTTTACTCCCGCTTCCTCCCGGGCTGCGCGGCCCAGCGTAGCCAGCGTTCGGATGTGCGACATGGACCGCTCGAGGTCGACGTCGATCGCGCCGGGGTGCGGGCGGGTGTAGGGCGCCAGGTGCACCGAGCCTCCGGTCAACTCCCGGTGCACCCAGTCGGTCACGAATGGGGCGAATGGCGCCAGCAATCGGCAGGTGACCGTGAGAACCTCGTGAAGGGTGGCAAACGCCGCTCGATTTTCCTGGTCCTCGACATCGTAGAACCGGTGTCGGCTCTGGCGCACATACCACTTCGAGACGTCCTCGTCGAAGAAACTCATCACAGCCTTTGCGGCATTAGTCGCTTCGTAGCGGCCGAGAAGCTCGTCGGCCTCACGTTCCACGGACGCGAGACGCGACAGCACCCAACGATCAACAAGCGGACGGTCAGCGGCGGCGGGATCTTTTTCCGTCGGCCGCCACCCGAAATTCGCGTACTCCGCGAAAATGCCTGTGTAGACGTTCTTGAAGGTGAGCAGGAATCGTCCCGCGGTGTCGCGGATTCCAGCCTCGTCGAAACGGCGCGGGGTCCACAGCTGGCTGGACGTCGTGAGAAAAAGTCGCACCGCGTCCGCGCCGTAGCGCGGAATCACGGACCCGGGCTCGATGATGTTGCCGAGCCGCTTCGACATTTTCTGCCCCTCGGCGTCAAGAACGAGATCGTTGACTACGACGGTGCGATACGGTGCGGTGGCGCCGACTGCCGGCGTGTGCGCCTCGTGAGCTAACAGGTTGTTCGGCAGCGCATCACCGAGTCCGGTCGCGATCGCGAGCAGCGAGTAGAACCACCCGCGCGTCTGGTCGATTCCCTCGGCGATGAAATCCGCGGGGTAGTAGCGCTCGAACGTTTCACGATTCTCGAACGGGAAATGCCACTGTGCAAAAGGCATCGACCCGGAATCGAACCACGCATCGACGACCTCGGGCGTTCGCGTCATAGTGCCGCCGCACGTGCACTGCCAGGTGTAGCGGTCGATGAACGGCTTGTGCGGGTCGAAGGTCTCCTCGAGCGCGACACCGGATCTCTCGGACAGCTCCGAAAATCCGCCAATAGCTTCGGCGTGGGATGCGTCCCGGTCGCAAACCCAGATCGGAAGCGGTGTGCCCCAGTAGCGGTCGCGTGAGACGGCCCAATCGATGTTGTTCGTCAGCCACTCCCCGAAACGGCCTGCTCCAACCTCGGGAGGATGCCAGTCGACGCGCGAATTGCGGACGAGCATCGCATCCTTGAACTCGGTGGTGCGGATGAACCACGATGTACGGGCGTAGTAGAGGAGCGGCGTCTCGCACCGCCAGCAGTGCGGGTACGCGTGCTCGTGCAGCGTCGACTTCCAGAGAGCGCCACGTCGTTTCAGCTCTTCGAGAATGACGGCGTCCGCATCCTTGACGAACATTCCGCCGACAAGAGGCATATCCTCGGGAAATTCGCCGCGAAGATTTACGGGCTGCAGGAAAGCCAGTCCGTTCCGCTGGCCGGCCGCGTAATCGTCCGTCCCGAAAGCGGGCGCCATGTGGACCACACCGGTTCCTTCATCGGCTGAAACGAAAGACTCGCCGATGACGATCTCGTGCTTGCCGTCTTTGTACTCGATCCAATCGAGCGGTCGCTTGTAGCGTTTGCCGACGAGATCAGTGCCACGGAACGAGCGCAGCGTCTCCCAGCGACCGGCGAAGTCGTCGCCCAGGACAGCGGGGGTGCGAGAGAGGGCGAGGATGATCGTCTCGTCCGTCTCAGATTTCCTCTTCCGCAGCTCGACGTATTCGAGCGCCGGGTTCACGGCCAGCGCTACATTCGAGACGAGCGTCCACGGGGTCGTCGTCCAGAGGAGGATACGCCGCCGGGTCTTCGCACCGGTCTCCTCGACGAGATCGAGCGCCACATAGGCACTGGGATCCTTCACATCCTTGTAGCCCTGCGCGACCTCGTGGCTGGACAGAGTCGTTCCGCAGCGCGCACAGTAGGGCAGAACCTTGTGGCCGCGATAAAGCCGCCCGCGTCGGAACATCGTGGCGAGCGCCCACCAGACGCTCTCGATGTAATCGTTGGAGTAGGTGACGTATGGATCGCTGTAGTCGAGCCAATACCCGATTCGCTCACTCAGCTGTTCCCAATCGGTTCTGTAACGCCAGACACTCTCGCGGCACATCTCGTTGAAGCGCTCAACGCCGATCTTCTCGATCTGCTGCTTGGCGGTCCGGATCCCGAAGTCCGTTTCGATCCTCTTCTCTACTTCGATCTCGACCGGAAGCCCGTGAGTATCCCAGCCAGCCTTTCGCGCGACGTGAAAGCCACGCATTGCGCGGTGACGGCAGAAAAGGTCCTTGACCGTGCGGGAAAAAACGTGGTGGATTCCTGGCCGGCCGTTGGCCGTTGGGGGCCCTTCGAAGAAAACGAACTCAGGCTTCCCTTTCGCCTGGGCGAGCGTTTGCTGGAAGAGGTTCTCCTCTTTCCAGAGGGCGAGAATCTCCTGCTCTAGTTCGTCGGGGGAGCGATCGGTTGGAAGGAGGCGGAACCGCCCGTCACCAGCTTTCGCGTCTCCGCCCGCCAGCTTCACGGGGCGGACTGCGGTCATTCTTGAGTCGGCCCCGAAGAGTTGGAGCCCGCACCTCGTAGCGTGTTGGCGACCACGTGTGAATCAGACGCTTCCACTTCGGAGAGCTGACGCGCGATCAGAGTTCGCATCTGAGCCAGATATGTTCGGCGCGAACGATCGAGATTATCGAGCACTTCCTCCATACGGCGGACATCCGCTTTGGCGCCCTCGATTATCCGCTCCCCCTCGGCCTGTGCTTCACGAAGGATGAGCTGCGCCTCCCTCTCCGCCTGCTCGCGAACCTCGCCGCGCAGCTGTTGGGCGGAGACGAGCGCGTCGTTCAGAGCCTTGTCCCGGTCGCGGAATGCGCGGAGCTGCTCGTGGAAGCTGCGGGCCTTCGCGTCGAGGTCCTGATTGATGCGCGTGAGTCGCTCCATCTCCTCGGCGACCTGATCCCTGAACTGATCTACACGGGCAGGATTGTACCCGCGCAGCGCCCGACCGAAATCGTAGCGGCGCACATCCAGAGGTGTAAGATGAAACGATTCGTCAATCATTTAGCCCTCGCTCCGAAGAGGGTGGTACCCAGCCGAACCATCGTCGCGCCTTCTTCTACAGCGATCTCGTAATCGTTCGACATTCCCATCGACAACTCCTCCGCGGGATGCCCGGCCTCGACCAACGCCTGCCGAGCGTCGCGCGCTTCCGCGAAAGTCCGATGCAGCTCAGTTTCTGTTGCAGTAAAGCTAGCCATTGTCATCACGCCGCGAACGCGAATCCCCACCAGCGTCGACAACCTCTCCGCCTCCGGGCGCAGCTCGGATGGGGTGAAGCCCCCTTTCGAGCTCTCGCCCGAGAGATTCAGCTCGATCAGTGCATCGACTGCCCTACCACGCTCAACACCAAACGCACCCACCGCATCCGCGAGTCGGGCGCTGTCGAGGGAGTGCAACAGTACGAACTGCTCCAGCGACTTCACCTTGTTCCGCTGAAGGTGCCCGATCAAATGCCAGCGAACCGGCACTTCGACCCGGCCCATCTTCTTCAACGCTTCCTGCACCTTGTTTTCGCCGACGTCGTGCAGGCCCACCTCATACGCGGCACTCGCCGCGTCGGGCCCATGCATCTTCGTGACTGCTACGATCGTCACCCGCTGCCCGTGGCCGCCGCGCGCTGCCGCCGCGGCTATTCTGGCTCGCACATCGGCCACACGCTCAGCCAGGCCGGGAAAAGCCATAACTCGGAAATTTAGCCGCTAAAGTCGCGGCTTACAATTCGTGGATGGACGGAAAATCGTTACCCGCCTACGCGTTTGAACCCGAGGTTGCGTCCGATTTTCGATAGAACGTCCTCGTCAGGCCCCTTCACATGGCCGTATTGGTTTAAGCGGAGCGGCCAAAGAGACGTCCCACGAGCCGGACGATACTCTGCATGTTGCGGTTGATGTCGTTGAACATCACCGTGACGAAGAGCAGCCCGATGAGCAGCAGCCCGCCCTTGAGGATCCTCTCGCGCGTGCGACTGCTGAAAGCGCTTCCCTTGATCGTCTCGGCGACGTTGAGCACGATCTGCCCGCCATCGAGAATGGGGATGGGCAGCAGGTTGAACACGGCGACGTTGATGCTGATGAGGGCGATCAAGGCGAGAAGATTCTGTATTCCACCGCGCGCGGCCTGCACCGACACCTGAGCAATTGCGATCGGGCCGCCAAGATCGGAGACGCCCGCGCCAGTCGAGATCAATGCTCGCAAGGTCGAGAAGATCTTCCCACCGTTGTCGAGCGTCAGCCGCCACGCCTCGCCAAATGCCCGGGTCACGGGGACGGGCTCGAACACCTCCGACGCCACCATCCCGATGCGCCCCAGCCGTTTCCGCTCGCCGGTGCGAGGATCCGGGGCAAGCTCGGCCACTGGAGTCACATGCACGGTTACCGGCTGACCATGACGGACGACTTCCAGCGTGAGAGGAACCCCCGCTGATGCGCCGATGCTATCGAGCAACGACATCCAGTTCTTGAGCGGGCTACCGTTGAGCGACACGATGCTGTCGCCCGCCTGAATTCCGGCTTGCGCGGCGGGCTTGCCGGGGGTCACAGCCGCCGCGACCGGAATCGGCGTGGGGATTCCGGAGCGCAGCAGGAGCCCGACGTAAATGACGTAAGCGAGCACAGCGTTCATGGTCACGCCGGCGAGCATGATGAAGAGGCGCGCGGGAAGCGGCTTTGACTCGAACCAGCGCGATTCCGGAATCGGCTTGGGCCCGAATGGAATCATTGCTTCCGGATCGAACCCATCCTTCGGACTTCCCGGGGTCGTCGCGGAATTCTCGCTTCCGCCCTCGAGGAAGGCGGTCGCTTCGTCTTCTCTCGACGCCATGCGCACGTAGCCGCCCAGCGGCAGCGCCGCCAGTACGTACTCGGTCTCGCCGAATCGCTTCTTCAGCAGCGCCGGCCCGAACCCGACCGAAAAGCGCGGCGCATAGACGCCGGTGAGCTTCGCGGCAATGAAGTGCCCGAGCTCGTGCACGAAGACAACCAGCCCGAAGACAATAATCGGAGCGAGCCAGCTCAGCATGATACCATCTGCTTGACGTGGTTTCTGGCGGCTGCGTCGGCGGCGAGCAGCTCTTCTCTGCTGCCGGAAGGCAGACCGCTCAATTTGTCGAGCGCCGAGGATATCGCTCGAGGGATGTCGGAAAACGCCAGCGTTCCTTCGAGGAATCCCGCGACGGCGCACTCGTTGGCAGCGTTGAACACGGCCGGCGCGGCACCGCCAGCCTTGCCCGCCGCTATCCCCAGACGCAGCGCCGGAAACCTCTCGTGGTCCACAGGCTCGTAAGTCATCGGAGAAAGTTTAACAGGATCGAACGGCGGTACACCGTCGTCGTCGACCCGTTCGGGGTGCGTAAGGGCGTAGAGGACGGGCAGCTCCATCGTCGGCACACTCATTTGCGCGACGACGCTGCCATCTATGAACTCGACGAATGAATGCACGATGCTCTGCGGATGGACTACGACTTCTATTCGATCGTAAGGCAATCCGAACAGAAAATGAGCCTCGATTACCTCGAGCGCCTTGTTGGCGAGAGTCGCGCTGTCCACCGAGATCTTTCGTCCCATTCGCCACGTTGGATGCCTGAGGGCATCCTCGACCGTGGCAGAAGCCAGTCGCTCCGGGCTCCAGTCGCGGAACGGTCCCCCCGAGGCCGTGAGAATCACCCGCCGCACCTGCGACGCCGGATGGCCGGTGATGCATTGTAGAATCGCACTGTGCTCGCTGTCGACCGGAATCACCTCGCCGCGTCCCGAGGCGCAGGCCTCGGTAACCAGGTGGCCGGCGATGACGAGCGTCTCCTTGTTCGCGAGCGCGACGCGCTTGCCCTTCTCCAGCGCGGCGAGCGTCGCGTCGAGGCCGGCGGCCCCAACGATAGCGTTGAGCACGATATCGACGTCATCGCGCGTCGCCGCCGCAACCAGTGCGTCAGTCCCGCTCTTCCATGCGTCGTCCGCGTCCGCGCTCGATTCGACCATTCCGACAAACGACGGTGAGAACTGTCTTGCTTGCTCCTTTAGCAATGCGCTGTTGCTGTTGGCGGTGAGCGCCGTGACACGAAAACGATGACGCTGCCTGTCCAGTACCCGCAACGCTGTCGTCCCGATCGAGCCGGTGGAGCCAAGCACCGCCACGCCTTTCGGTCCGGTGGCGGACTCGGGCGTCACTGCGGAACGGGCAGCAGCAGGCGGCCCAGAAGCAGCAACGCGACCGGCATCACGAACAGCAGGCTGTCGAACCGGTCAAGGATGCCGCCGTGGCCGGGAAGGATCCGGGAGCTGTCCTTCACGCCAGCCTCTCGCTTCAGCAGCGACTCGGCGAGATCTCCGGTCTGCGCCGCGACGCTCACGACAATGGCGAAGAGCACTGCTCCCTGAATGGTCAATCCCAGCTGCGCGTATGGCATCAACATGAATCGTACATACAGTAGACATATGACGATGGCGAGGCCGAGTCCACCGACTGCGCCCTCGACCGTTTTCCCGGGACTCACGGACGGGATCAATTTCTTCTTACCGAACATGCGACCGAATGCGTAAGCGCCGACATCCGTAGCCCAAGTGATGAGAATCGGAAGGAACACCAGTACTGTGCCGGCGCGGGCACCGACTGCGTAGTCGTGATATCGGAGGGCGTAGATGTACGAGAAGAGTCCCGCGTAAAGGATGCCGAACACCGTTACCGACACGGATGAGACAGGCCTTCCCGTCGGTCCACGCAGCCAGATGGTGCTCGCGAAGAGCACCAGTATCATGCAGACGATCGCCGTCAGTGATAGCGTGTACACTCCTAGCCTTTGCGCATGAACGGCTATCGGCAGCAGCGCGGCGAGCGCAACGCCCGCGGGCTCTAGTGGAAATGCGCCGGTCTCGCGCGCCATGCGATAGAATTCCCATGCGGCGAGGGCGGCCAGGACTGAGAGCAGGGTAGCCAGCACCCAGTCGCCGAAGTACACCAGAGCAACGCTCGCGGGCGCGGCAATGACCGCGAAGATGATGCGCCGTGTCAGCTCCGACACGGTCTAGACTTCCATGATTTCTACTTCTTTTCCCTTCAACAACTCATCGATCCTGCCGATGAAGTCGTCGTGGAGTTTCTGAAGCTCTTTCTCCGCCTTCTTCTGATCGTCTTCGGACGTCTTCTCGAGTTTCTTGAGCTGATCACGCGCCGCCGTTCTCGCGTGGCGGATCCCGATGCGTGCTTCTTCGGCGAGTTTGTGAACTACTTTGACGAGCTCTTTCCGTCGTTGCTCGTTGAGCGAGGGCAGTGGAACGCGAATGACGCCCGACTGACTTTGCGGGTTGAGACCCAGGTCCGACTCGCGAAGCGCCTTCTCGATTGCCGTTATCAGTCCCTTGTCCCACGGGGTCACTGTGAGCAGACGGGGTTCCGGAGCCGACACGCCGGCCACCTGATTTAAAGGCATCTGCTGGCCATACGCGTCCACGCGCACAGTGTCGAGCAGGCTCGCGGTCGCCTTGCCCGTGCGAATCGAGGCCAGCTCGCGTTTCGAGGCCTCGAATGATTTTTCCATCGCTGTACGGCAGTCCTTCGTGATCTGAGGAATTGTCGTCATTGTACGATCGTTCCGACTCGCTCACCCCTGAGCGCGCGGGCAACTTCTCCGTGACGGTGAATGTTCAGGACGATTATGGGAAGCTTGTTTTCCTTGCACAGCGTGATCGCGGTCTGGTCCATGACGCCCAGCTCGTTGACCATGACATCCCTGTAGCTGATCTCGTCGTAGCGGGTCGCTTCCGGATCGCGCTTTGGATCGGCAGAATACACGCCGTCGACGCTCGTCGCCTTTATGATCACGTCGGCGTGAATCTGAATGGCGCGGAGCGCGGCGGCGGTATCGGTGGAGAAGTAGGGATTCCCCGTTCCGGCGGCGAAGATCACGACGCGCCCCTTCTCGAAGTGGCGCATCGCGCGGCGCCGGATAAAGGGCTCGGCGATGGACTCCATCGCGATCGCCGTCATCACGCGCGTTTCCAGCGCGGCTTTCTCGAGCACGTCTTGCAACGCCAACGCATTGATGACGGTGGCGAGCATTCCCATGTAGTCAGCGCCAACGCGGTCCATACCCATCTTCGACAGCTGGGCGCCGCGAACGATGTTTCCGCCGCCGATCACCAGGCCGACGCTCGCCCCCAGCTTTACGATGTCCGAGATCTCGGTGGCGAGGCGCTCGAGAATCTTGAAATCGAAGCCGCCGCCCTTCTGTCCGGCGAGAGCCTCGCCGGACAGCTTGAGCAGGACGCGCTTGTACTTTAGGTCAGGCAACGAGACCTCTTATGACTGGTCAACTGAAGACTGAAAAGTGCAACTGAACCGGTGCGAGACGTCAGTAGCATAGCTGCTAGTGGTCAGTTCGCGACGTCGGGACGCCACCGATGGCGTGAGGGCACAGGCAGTGGATTGTGCTCCGACCAGTGCCAGAAACGTCCCGACGTAGTGAACTCTCAACTGGCGGCTGCGCCACTGGCTACTCGCACCCGTTCCGTTGCAGTTTTACCTGTACGACGGCGCACAGCCAGAGCTATTCCTCGCCCATCTGGAAGCGGACGAACCGGCGGACCTGGATGTTCTCTCCGAGCTTTGCCGAAGCCTCCTTGATCAGCTCACCAATCGACTTCTTCGGCTCTCTCACCCAGGCCTGATGTACGAGGGCCACGTCCTTATAGTACGACTCGATCTTCCCAGCGACGATTTTCTCGATCAGGTGATCGGGCTTGCCGCTCGTCTTCACCTGCTCGATGAAGATGCGACGCTCCGTGTCCACCTTGTCCTGAGGAACCTGGTCCTTGTCCACGGCCACCGGCGCCGCAGCAGCAATGTGCTCGGCGATGTACTTGACCAGCTCCTTGAACGTATCGGTGCGGGCAACGAAGTCAGTCTCGCAGTTCACCTCGACCATCACGCCGACTTTGCCGTTGTGGTGGATGTAGCTGCCGATAACCCCTTCGCTGGTCTGCTTGCCAATGCGCTTCTCGGCTTTGGCGATTCCCTTCGTGCGAAGGTACTCGATCGCCTTCTCCATATCGCCGTTGTTCTCCTCGAGCGCCTTCTTGGATTCCATCATACCCGCGCCGGTGCGCTGGCGCAGAGTCTGAACGTCTTTCGCTGTGATTTTCTCTTTTGTAGTCATCATCGTGTCTCGTGAAAACGCCGCCGGAATTTTCCGGCGGCGTGAAAGTTAACCTTCCTGCTCGGTCTCGGTGGCTTCCTCTGTTCCGCCACCTTCATCGCCGCCTGTCTTGAGCCGCGCGGCAATCGCCTCGGGTTTCGCCCGTCGTCTGCGCGGCCGTCTCTTTCTCTTCTTGTCGCCCTCGCCTTCGGGCTCAGCGCCACGATCGGAGCTGTAGGTGTACGATTCGGCCTCTTCTACTTCCTCGCGCACCGGCGCCTCTCGACGAGCTTCGACGATAGCGTCGGCAATCGACTTCGCCATCAGCTCCACAGAGCGAATCGCATCGTCGTTCCCAGCGATCGGAACCGTGATCAGGTCCGGATCGGCATTCGTGTCGACCAGCGCGATGAGCGGAATCCCGAGCTTGTTGGCTTCATTGACCGCAATGCGCTCCTTCTTGGAGTCGATCACGAACATGAGGCCGGGAAGACGCGTAAGGTTCTTGATGCCCGAAAGGTTCTTGGAAAGCTTGTCGCGCTGACGACTCATCATCAGCTGCTCTTTCTTGGTGTAGTTCTCGAAATCACCACCGGCCTCGCTGCCCGCCTCGAGCTCTTTCAGTCGGCGAACCTGCTTCTTCACTGTCTGGAAGTTCGTGAGCAGGCCACCCAGCCATCTCTCGGTCACGTACATCGCGCCGCAACGCTCGGCTTCGCTCTTCACAATGTTGACGAGCTGCCGCTTGGTGCACACGAAGAGGACGTTGTCGCCGCGAAGGATCACTTCCCTTGCGAGCTTCTGCGCCAACTCCAGCTGTCGCAGCGTCTTCTGCAGGTCGATGATGTGAATGCCGTTTCTCTCCGCGAAAATGAAACGACGCATTTTCGGGTTCCAACGGCGGGTCTGATGTCCGAAATGGACACCGGCTTCGAGTAGCTGCTCCAGGTTTGGCTGAGCCATTAAATAGTGATTCCTTCGGGGTTTAGCGCTTCGAGAACTGGAATTTCTTTCTTGCCTTCGGACGACCGGGCTTCTTCCGCTCGACCGCTCTTGCATCGCGGGTCAGCAACGCCAGGTCGCGAAGCTTCCGCCGATGCGACTCATCCATCTTCACCAGCGCGCGGGCGACAGCAAGGCGCAGCGCACCTGCCTGTCCCGTCAGTCCGCCACCCTCGACCTTGGCCTTCACGTCAAACCGCCCAAGCGTATCGGTGACCGTGAACGGCTGCTGGATCGCGGAGACGTGCGCTGGGCGCGGGAAATAGTCGCCGAGCGTCCGTCCGTTCACAGACCACTTGCCGGAGCCGGGCTTGATGTAGAGACGGCAGACGGCTTCCTTGCGCCGCCCGATCGTGTGCGTCGTATCAGACATTACTTCTCACTCTTTTTGAGGTCGAGCACTTTGGGCTGCTGCGCTGCGTGCGTGTGCTTCGAATCGGCGAACACCCGCAGCTTGTTGCGAAGCGTCTGGCGTCCGAGAGCAGTCTTCGGGAGCATCCCGTAGACAGCCTTCTCGATCACGCGCTCGGGGTGCTTCTCCAGCATCGTCGCGAACGGCGTGAACCGCTCGTGACCCATATACCCGGTGTGCCTGAAGTACTGCTTTTGCTCCGCCTTTTTGCCCGTAACCCGAACCTTCGCGGCGTTGATCACAATGACGTTGTCACCCGTGTCCATGTGGGGTGTGTACATCGGCTTGTGCTTGCCCCGGATGATCTTCGCCACTTCAGTCGCGAGGCGGCCGAGGACCATGCCTTCGGCGTCGACCACGTACCATTGATGCTCGATATCCCGCGGGGTTGCGGAGTAGGTCTTCATGTGATGCGAAACGTATGAAAGTGCCGGCCCCCTTTGGTTCGAGTTGGGTTCCGAGCGGTTAGTTGCGACTAAGTGGTTTTGCGACAGCCTTTTAAGCTATCTGAGCAGGCCGAGCGTGTCAACCGCGTTACCCGTGGAAGCACGAAGGGCCGAGGATCGCTCGGCCCCCCGAATTTCAGCTGCTGAGGCGAGTCTACATCCAGCTCGCTACACCACCGTGGCGGCTGCACGCTCCCCGATGATTCCGGGCGTGCGAGTACAGACCATCCTTGCACCGCGCAATCGCGCCGGCGGAATTGTTGTCCTCACCAGCTCCCGACCCGGAGACAACAGCTGAGTTGGAATTCGCCCGGACTCTCGCTCTAGCCGAGGCTCTTGGCGCCGCAGCCGTCCCTGGAGCCGGAACGGGTTCGCCGGTTGCCTTGGAAGTCGCTTCGGCGCCCTTCGCGCCGCCATGACCGGAGCACGTCCCGCGGCCGGTCGAATTCGACGTAGTTCCATCGGTGCACAGGGTGGTGACTTGGGCACCAGACGTGCGCCGCGCAACCGCGGTGGCCGCCTTCACTTCGCTCTTCACGACTTTCTTCTGGTGCGTGATGGCTTTCTTGTTCACGCCTCCGTGACCGGAGCATGCACCCCGTCCCGACGAGACGGATGTGGTTCCGTCTTTACAGATTGTCGCCGCCGCCTGTGCCTGCAGCGATCCTGTCTGAATGGTCGCGAACGCCGCGACCGCGGTCGCGAGAATCCAATGCCGTGATTTGAGCACGCTACCTCCTCGATTCGAGTGAATGACGAGGAGATGCGAGGCAACGCTTGTGCCTGCGGGAGAATGCTTACGCGCGGCCTCCTTACAGCAAGATTACAGAGTTGTCTCCCGGGGGTCTCCAGACGCGGCTGATCGCGGTAGCGCCCCCATGATCGCTGTGCTCAAGTCGCTCGCGAGCTGTCCCGAATCAATTCCTTGCTGCTGAACGTGCTGTCCAATTCCACGCAGCACCGCGGGCGCGACGGCGCCGACGATTTTGCTCGCGTCGTCGGGACTGATGCCGGTTACGGCGCTCACTCGCTGCGTCACGGCATCGTGGTGATCGCCAAGAACTTGATTGAGCGGGGCCGGCCGCTGTGGATTTTCCGCCTGAGCGGTGGCCTCACGATGGACGGTGTTGGCCCCGCCTGAGTTCGCGTGAGCCGCTATCGCAGCCGTTACCAGAGGAATCGCGGCATTCACCGCCCTTTGCGCCACGACTGGATCGACGCCAAGCCGCTGACTCACTTGCTGGACAGCTGTGTTGCTCACCTGTTGCTGAACCTGCTCCTGAATTGAGTCGAGAATCGAAGACATCGGTCGCCCCGAGAATTGTCGGCAATTTCTAACGCAAGGCGTGTACTCAGCTACAGCTGAGTACACGCCGAATCTGTCCTATCTCCAGAACGCGTCGGCCGCCTTCATCTCCTTGCCGACGTAGCTCATCTTCGGGTTTAGCGCGAAGATCTGTGACTGGTGGGTCGCCACGCCGTCGAGGACGAGCTTGTTGAGCGCATTCATCTGGTCGGGCCCAAGCGCGCGTCCCATCGCTTCGTCATCGGACGTACCTCTGTCGAACGTTGCGAGCGAACGCAACGGGACGAAGACGTAGAACGTTCCCGCCGGCATCCCACTGATGGCGCGGTAGATCGCCCAGGGATTTTCGATGCCTGCCTTGGTATAGCCGTCGCGCACAAGGCCGGCGGCCTTGATGAAATCGCCGTCGTGTCCCGGTTTCATGCCGTAGGTGATAATCTGGAAGTAACGCATCTTCGATAGGTCGACATTCGGCTTGTAGCTGACGCTCGGCACGTACGAAGCGAGAACCGACCGGGTGGTCTCGAGATAATCCGATTCACCGGTGGAGAGACGACGCAGCTCGGCCGTCAGCGATGCATCGGCATCCGACCGCGCCTGATCTTTCTCTACCGCGTCGAACGACGGATATCCGACGAGGAACCAGGCCTCGTTTATCCCCGTGATCGCGTTCATGCCGAGGTAGGTCGTTGGATAGTTTGCCTTGGCGTAGGCGGCTGGCCAACCGGACTCCCATTGATTGTGGGCCGTCGCCTTTCCGGGCTTCACAAGCTCGCGCTGTATCAACAGCACCGGTGGAGGCGGTTGAGTACCTGTCATCTGTGCTGAGAGCGGTGCAGCCGTAACGACTGCGAGGATCCATGCCGTGCGAGTCAGCGTGTTCATATCCTTTCCTCCGGATTTTGTTTGCCCGCCAGGTGGGAAGCGAATGGGTGGGTGGTGCCCATCGCTCGGCAGGCGCAAGCCAAGCTACCGGGCCGAGTCTCCGACGCAATAGTGATTTATTTGATTGTACTCGGGCGCTGGCCTATTCGAGAGCAACGAGCAGAGCGCCCTTCTCGACCGCGGTACCCGGAGCTACGTCCACGCTCTTCACAGTTCCCGCCGCCGTCGCGCGCAGCTCGTTTTCCATCTTCATGGCTTCCATGACGACTATGCCCTGACCGGCTTGGACGCTGTCGCCGACTTTGACATTGACGCGAACTATCAGTCCCGGCATGGGTGCTCGTACCGGAGCCGGCCCTATGGGACCGGCTGCGGCCGCGGACACGTCACGAATTGCGCGCGTTCTCTCGTCGAGCGCCTCCGACTCGAAGCGGTAGCCATCGATCCAGAGCGTATATCGTCCGCGACCCTGACGTCTCTGGACCACGACGCGGTATACCCTGGTGCCGATCTTCAGCATGCGAATGGGGCTTCCCTCGATGTCGGAAAGCTCGGCCTGCAACGGCGCGCCCTCTTCGTAGCACACACCTTCGGCTCCGACCGTTACTGCTTTGCGCTCGGCATTGAGCTGGACGATGTATTTCATGGGGCGGTTGCCCGACCGAGCGGACGGAGCTCGCACACCGTCTCCACGTGCGCGGTCTGAGGGAACATGTCGAAAGCGCGCACGTTCTCGATCCCATAACTCGGAAGCCGCGAGACATCGCGAGCAAGCGTCGCCGGATTACAGCTCACGTAAATCAGGCCGCGGATGTGAGAAGCATTTGCTTCGAGCGCCTGCGTCACGCGCTCATCGACGCCGGCGCGAGGAGGATTCAGGATAACGAGATCCGCTGGTAAGGCTCCCGGCAGAACATCCTCGACTCTTCCCAGCACCGCCCGAGACGGCGCGCGCAGAATGGACGATGACCACTCCGATGCATCGGGATCGAGCTCGATCGCAGTGACTGCGACACCCGCATCACTAAGCAGTCGCGCGGTTTGACCGGTACCCGCGTATGCGTCGACCGCAGTACGCGGACTCAGCTCGCGTGCACGCTCGAGCACGTACCGCTCGAGAAGCTCAGCCATCTCCGCATTCACCTGGGCAAACGACGCGCTGGGCATGCGCTCCGGACGCCTGTCGTACAGAAGTCGTCGCGGCTTGTCATCTGCTGGCTCCCACCAGACCGCGGACACCGAGGGCACCGCGGCTGAAAACTGGTCGCGCGCCGCCCAGCTTTGTCCGCCCATCATTACCAGCGTCGGGCCTCCAGTCGTGATTCTAATGCTTCCGCGCAGCTCCAGCGCGTCGGGGAAGTACGCATCCGCATCCATCACCTCTCGCCACGCGGACACCACGCGCCGATCGGTAATCGGACAATCCGAAAGAGGAAAAACGCGCACGGGGTCGTCGTACGGATGCAGTCCGGCAATCCAGCGCGCGCCACGACGACGAATGGCAAGCGTAAGCCTGCTCCGGTAACGCCATTCTTTCGGACTGCGGTCAATTTCCGGCGGATCGATCGCCCGCTTCCCGATGCGCTGAAACGAATCGCGAATGACTATCTGCTTCGCCGCAAGCTGCGAATCGTAGGTCATGTGCTGAAGCTGACAGCCGCCGCACTTGTCTCGCGTGTAGTGCAGACACGGCGGATCAATTCGGACGGGCGACGGCGTTACGATCGTACCGAGCGACCCGCGCGCGAAGTGTCCCCTTCCGGAGATCTTCGCCGTAACGAGGTCCCCCGGAGCGGTACGGGGAACGAAGACGACGAGCCCGTCCTTCCGGCCCACGCCATCACCACCGGCGGCGATCGACTCGATTGCAACGCTGACGACCGCCATCAGTCGCGGAGCGCTTCGAGCCGCGCGGCCTGCTTCCATGAGTCTGCTGCGGGTGCGATGCTGCCTGAAGCTGAAGCTGCCGGTGAAGCGACTGAGACATTTCGCGCACTACGATCGCGCTCGGCAAGCAACGCCGCCGCGATTGCAGCGACCTCTGCGGTTTCGCTGGCGGCACGGCGCGCGAGTATTGAAGCCAGGCGTCGCTCGAGCCACTGAATGTCGATGTCGCCGCGACGGAACTCGTCGTCGTCCATGACGCGGATGTGGAAATCGCGAGAGGTTTCGACGCCGAGGATAATCAGATCGACGAGCGCGCGTCTCATGCGCGTTACTGCCTGCTCGCGATCCGCACCCCAGACGATGAGCTTGGCGAGCATCGGGTCGTAGTACCGGACCACTTCACTGCCGGACTCGATCCCGCTATCCCAGCGCACGCCTGGTCCGCTCGGCAGGTGCAGGTAATCGATTCGGCCGGTTGATGGTAGGAAATTGTCCGACGCGTCCTCGCTCGTGATACGACACTCCATCGCCCACCCGCGCGGTGTGATGTCTTCCTGCCGGAAAGGAAGTCTCTCGCCGGAGGCGATGCGAATCTGCCACTGCACCAGGTCGATTCCCGTCACGAGCTCGGTGACCGGATGTTCCACCTGGAGACGCGTATTCATCTCCAGGAAATAGAAATTTCCTTGGCTGTCGAGAAGAAACTCGCACGTGCCTGCGTTCACGTAGCCAGCGGCGCGAGCAGCGCGCACGGCAGTCTCGCCCATCTTTTTCCGCAGCTCGGGGGACACGGCGACGCTCGGCGCTTCCTCGATCATCTTCTGGTGTCGCCGCTGCACAGAGCATTCACGTTCGCCCAGCGAGAGAACGGTGCCGTGAGAATCCGCGAGAATCTGAATCTCGACGTGACGGGGCCGCTCGACGAATTTTTCGACGTAGACTGCGTCGTCGCCGAACGCGCTCTTCGCTTCCCTCCGCGCGGCTTCGAGTGCGTTCGCGAGGTCCTTTGGCGACGTTACGACGCGCATACCCTTGCCACCGCCCCCGGCCGCAGCCTTTAGCAGGATGGGGTAGCCGAACTGCTTTGCAACTTTCGCCGCTTCCTTCGCGTCGGCCAGCGGTTCGGTCGTCCCCGGGACGACGGAAACTCCATTCGCGACCGCCAGCGTGCGTGCCGCGGTCTTGCTCCCCATCGCGGCAATCGCTTCAGCTGGTGGTCCAATCCACACGATCCCCGCGTCCCGCACTGCACGGGCGAACCATTCACGTTCGGACAGAAACCCATACCCGGGATGTATCGCGTCGGCTCCGGTCTGCCTCGCGGCGTCTATGATCTTGTCGCCCCGGAGGTAGCTCTCGCTCGAAGGGGCGGGCCCGATGAGCACGGCTTCATCAGCCTCCCGCACGTGTGGCGCTCGAACGTCGGCTTCGCTGTAAACCGCCACCGTTCTTATTCCGAGCTCCTGGCAGGCCCGGATCACACGCAACGCAATCTCCCCGCGATTCGCGATCAAGACTTTGCGGAACAAGCTTAGCGACCTCGGCTGCGCAGGGGTGGTAACCGCAACGACAGAGCTTACTTCTGCCGCTAAAGCGGAATGTTACCGTGTTTTTTCGGCGGATTCTTGTCGCGCTTTGTCTGTAGACTCTCTAGCGCAGCTATAAGCACCGGCCGCGTGTCGCGAGGATCGATGATGTCGTCGAGATAGCCGCGGCCGGCAGCAATGTACGGGTGCGCAAATTTCTCCCGATATTCCTCGATCTTCGCCTCGGTGGCGGCCGCTTCATCCTTGCTCTCCGAGATTTCCTTCCGAAACAATATCTCGACCGCTCCCTTCGGACCCATTACCGCGATTTCGGCGGTTGGCCAGGCGACGTTGAAGTCGCCCCGAATGTGTTTGGAGCTCATGACGTCGTACGCGCCTCCGTACGCCTTCCGCGTGATGACCGTGATCTTCGGCACAGTCGCCTCGCAATAGGCGTAGAGGAGCTTCGCCCCGTGCTTGATGATGCCCCCGTGCTCCTGACTCACTCCTGGAAGAAAGCCCGGCACATCCTCGAACGTCACCAGCGGGATGTTGAACGCGTCGCAGAATCGGATGAAGCGAGCCGCCTTCAGCGATGCGCTTATGTCCAGCACGCCCGCCAGCACGGCCGGTTGATTGGCGACGACCCCTATGCTGAATCCGCCGAGGTGCGCGAATCCACAGATGATATTCCCCGCATATTCGCGGTGAACCTCGTAGAACTCCGCGTCGTCCATTACGCGCTTGATGACCTCTTGCATGTCGTACGGCTTGCTGGCATTGTCGGGAACGATGTCCAGCAGAGATTCGTCCCGCCTTTCCCGCGGATCCGTACCCGTCCCACGCGGAGGATCTCCGAGGTTGTTGGACGGAATGAAACGGAAGAGATCACGGATATGCTGGAGGCACTCCGGCTCGGAATCGCAGGCAAAGTGCGCGACGCCGGACGTGGCCGAGTGCGTGTCCGCACCGCCCAGCTCTTCCATCGTCACGTCCTCGTGGGTCACTGTCTTCACGACGTTCGGCCCAGTGACGAACATGTACGACGTGCCGCGCACCATGTAGATGAAATCCGTGATTGCCGGCGAGTATACCGCCCCCCCGGCGCACGGTCCGAGGATCGCCGAGATCTGTGGCACCACCCCTGAGGCCAGCGTGTTGCGGAGAAATATCTCCGCGTATCCACCGAGCGAAACCACGCCTTCCTGAATCCGTGCGCCGCCAGAATCATTGAGTCCGACTACGGGCGCGCCGTTCCTCATCGCCAGGTCCATGACCTTCACGATCTTTTCGGCGAACGACTCCGACAGTGATCCGCCGAACACCGTGAAATCCTGCGAGAACACATAGACCAGACGGCCATCGATCTTCCCATGGCCGGTGACGACCCCATCGCCGTAGAACTTCTGGGCCTCGAGACCAAAGTCGGTCGAGCGGTGTACAACAAAGCGATCCAGCTCGACGAAGGATCCTTCGTCCAGAAGGAGCTCGAGTCTCTCGCGCGCGGAGAGCTTCCCTTTGTCGTGCTGTGTCTTGAGGCGCGCCTCGCCTCCGCCCTGCTCGGACTCCGCGCGGCGCCGCTCCAGCAGGTCGAGCTTCTCTCGCATGGTCATAGAAGCGAAAAGCTAACGTCCCGCGGAATGAGCATCTAGCGCCGTGGCTCCGGCGCGCTACTTATTATCGTTCGTAAACGCTGTTCAGCCCCAACATACCCGTCCAACTTGACACCACCACGAAAAAGATCACGCAAGCCGCGTAAGCGCGCGGGGCGTCGACCGGCCCACCAGCACACGTCACTTCCGACCAGCCGTAACGCGTACATGGAGACGCGCCAGTGGCTTCTCGATCAGCATGGCCCCGTCTGCGCGTATTGCGAGCGGCGCGTCAGCGCGAAGGCGATCACCATGGATCACGTGACGCCGCGAAAGGGGAAGACCGCATACGACCGCAGGGACAACCTCGTGCTCGCTTGTCCGGCGTGCAATGCGCTCAAGGCCGATCAGCCCTTCCTTGCTTTTCTATTGGGGCGAAGGACTCGGGCGGCAAGTCTTCTCCGATATGGTGGGCACTTGAGTCCGATGCTTCTCGACCTTGCCAAAGAGATTGCCGGTCCGGAAGCGGCGGCGCGCGCAGCGCGGCTCGCGGATCCGGACTACCCCTATCTCGACTAGGGGTTGCCCGGGTCCGTCTCGCTCGACGGTGGAACCGTCGTTTTCGTCGGCTCCGTCTCGGCGCTAACCGACTTTACGGCTGAGGAGCTCTTGTAGCGAATCGCGGCAATGCGCCGCTTTTCCGGCTTGAGCCTCGCTTTCAGGAAGGTCAGCACATCCTTCTCGTGCTGTCGGAGCGCGGGCCCGCCCGGTTTGCGCGCGCTCCACTTGCGCTCCGGGAGCGGCGGAAGAACGGAGCCCTCGAGGTACGCGTCGATGAGCCCGGGGTGGATGTAGTACTTCCGGCACACGCTCCGGGTGTTGCCCAATCGCTTCGCTGTGAGGTCCACGGCCGCGATGATGTTTCGATCGGCCTCGCGCTTTGTCTTGGCCGGCCCCGTCTGTCGGAGCGCCTCGGCCGCGAGCATCGTGCCGGCCCACGTGCGAAAATCCTTCGCTGATATGTCGCGCCCTGTAATGTCCTGGAGGTACGCGTTGACGTCCTCGGCCTGGACGGTCTGTCGCTTGCCGTCATCGTCGAGGTACTTGAAGAGCTCCTCCCCTCGGAGCTCCTGGCAGCGCTGCACTATGCGCGCGATCCGCTTGTCGGTAACTGCGACGGCGTGCTGGATTCCGCTCTTGCCGCGAAACTCGAAACGCATCTCTGATCCGACCACGGCGACGTGCCGGCGGCGGAACGTCGTGAGGCCATAGGACTTGTTCGACTTGGCGTATTCATCGGAGCCGATGCGAATGAGTGTCGTCTCGAGCAGCCACACGACGGTAGCCATGATCTTGTCGCGCGTGAAGCCGGCCAGATCGATGTCGCGCTCGACGCGCTCTCGGATCTTCCACAGCACGTCGCTCAGCTCGAACATGCGCTCGAATTTCGTCCCGTCGCGATGCTTCCGAAAACCGGGATGATAGCGGTACTGCTTCCGGCCACGGCCGTCGCGCGCAGTGACCTGTAGATGTCCGTCCTCGTGCGGGCAGATCCAGACGTCGGTCCACGCAGGTGGGATCACCAGAGACCGGAATCGTTGCAGCTGCTCGGGCGCGCGAAGCAACTGGCCGTCAGGGTCGATGTACCTGAACCCGCGGCCGTGGCGTTCCCGGCGAATTCCCGGCATGGCATCATTGACGTATCGGAGACCCGCTGCAGCTGCGGTCTCCATATACTCGTGAGAAACGGACTGTCCCAGCTTTTCCTCCTCCAACGCGAACGCTTGGTGATCGCGCCTCCGGCCGCGGGCCTGAGAGGCGGGGCGTCGTGTATGGACGCTAGAGCCGCGTCCCGGCAACGAGTTCTGCGCCCCAAAAAACGCTCGGCTTCGCATATGGGCACCCGGCGGCCTCGAAGAGCATTTTTCGGATGGGATACGACGCGCCTCGCGCCTATGCCACGCTCGGCAACGTGAAATAAAAAGTGCTGCCGAGCCCGACCTGACTCTCCACCCAGATTCGGCCGCTGTGGGCTTCGACGATTCCTTTGGCGATTGCGAGTCCGAGCCCGATTCCGCGGCGATCTGCCGATCTCGCCTGCCAGAACCGGCCAAAGATGTGCGGCACCTGCTCTGGAGGAATCCCGGGCCCCGTATCTTTCACGGAGAACAGGACTTCCGTCTCGAGGCGATCGGCAGAGACCGTTATTCGACCCCGCGGCGGCGTGAATTTCACCGCATTGCCCACCAGATTCGACAATACCTGTTGAATTCTCGCGGCATCAGCGAGGACCTCGGATAGATCATCGGCAACGCTCGCCTCAATCTCTATCGCGCTGCCCGTTGCGAGTGGACGCAGCATCTCGATCGTGTCGTTCACGAGAACGTCGGCTGATTCGGCTTTCACGTCCATCGTGAGATGGCCGCTCTCCATTCGCTTCACGTCGAGAAGATCCTGGATCATTCGGTTCATCCGATCCGCTGCGCGGCGTACAATCTCCTGCTGCCTGCGCTCCTGCGTTCGCTCGATCGGCGTCGTCTCGAGCATGAGACTGATGGCCATTGTGACGGTGTTGAGCGGGTTCCGAAGATCATGCGCCACGACCGCGAGAACATCGTCGCGCGCCCGCGTTGCCTGCTCCGCCTGATGAAAAAGTCTCGCGTGCTCGACGACAACCGCCGCCCTGCGCGCAACATCGGCGGCCAGCGAAAGATCCGCTTCATCGTAGCGCCGGCCCGAACCGGACGTAACCAGGGTCAGCGCTCCGATCGGTTTGCCCGAATCAACGAGCGGTACGCAAATGAGGGAGCGCGGGTCAAGCGCCTCTACCGTGCTCCGCTGCGACGGCTCGGCAAACGCTGCGTGGATGAAACCGTTGGTGATTTCCGCTTCGAGTACCGGCTGTCCCGTCGACATGACCCGGATGAGGGGGTGGCTCGCGGTCAGCGCGCTTCGCGGAAACGTCGCGACTTTCCTCAGCAGCGTCGATTTGGTCGGATCGACGTGGGCCTCGCCGATTCGCTCGAAGCTGTCCTCGCCGACAAGCATGTCGAGCGCGCAGTAATCGGCGAGAGTCGGCACCGCCAGCCGGACCAGCGCGGCGAGGGTCGTCTGATAGTCGAAGGAGGAGCTGAGCACCCTGCTCGCCTCCGCCAGCAGCGCCGTGCGCCTCTGTAAATTCTCGGCTTCGGCCCTGGCGACCTGCTCGCGCTCGAGAGCCCGCCCCTGCTCTTCCGCGCGCCGGCGAGCCGTGACATCGCGGAAACTCCACACGCGTCCCACCGCAACGTTGTCGATGCGCTGTGGCTGCGAATACCGCTCGAAAGTTCTTCCGTCCTTGAGGTCCAAAACATCGTAGCTGGCGACTTCAGGATGGCTGTAGAGGTCCTGCACCTTCGCCATAAAATCTTCGGGATGAGCTAGCTGAGATACAGCGGCATTGATAGCTGCCTCGTCGTCACCAGAGGCGAAGACTTCCGGCGCGACGCCCCACATGTCAGCCATTTTCTGGTTGAAGCTGAGGATCTTCCCGTTCACATCGACCACGAGGATGCCATCCGCGGTAGACTCGAGCGTAGCGCGCAGAAGGGAGAAGGTCCTGCTCGCCTCGTGCTGAGCCCGGCGACGCTCGGTGATGTCGTCAATGAAGGCAACCAGGTACAGCGGATCCCCGTTCGTCGATCGGACTATGGAGACAGTCAGATGGACCCAGATGATGTCGCCGTTCGGCCGGACGTACCGCTTTTCCATCTTGTCCTCGGGCAGCTCCCCCGAGCGAATGCGAGCGATGAACTCCCGGGTCGCGGGAACGTCCTCCGGATGCGTGAGGTCCTCGACCTTGAGCTTGAGGATTTCCTCCCGTGAGTAGCCGGTGATCTCGCAGTAACGCTGATTCACGGAAATCCATTCCTCGGCCAGCGTCATATGCGCGATGCCGATCGCGGCCTGCTCGAACGTGGCGAGGAGGAGATGCCCGGGGCCGCCCAGGGGGACGGCGTATTCAGCGGTCCAGCCGGGAACTGCAGACGAGGGAGCTAGCGTCATGGAGTCGAGCATCGACGTTGTGCGATCCATCACTAAATGTGGCACTGTTGCCGGCTTGGGAACAGACGAATCTTGCCAGCGCGCCGCTCTGTCAGTCCAGAGCGTCGAGCTTCCTCAATGCCGGAATCTTCCAAGCGGTGACGCCGACCACCCCGAGCGTCATGATCCCCCCAAAAATCACCGATCTGACCGTTCCGAGCAGCTTCGCTGCGACACCGGATTCGAACGAGCCAATTTCGTTCGACGATCCGATGAAGATCTGGTTCACGGCGGAAACTCTACCGAGCATGTGCTGCGGAGTCCGCAGCGTGAGCAGGGTCGATCGGATCACCACGCTGACGTTGTCCAGCATCCCGCTTATGAGCAGCAGCGCAAGGGATAGCCAGAACGAGCGCGACAGCGCGAAGAGAATCCAGCACGCACCGAATCCCGCAACGCAAAGAAAAAGCGTAGGACCCGCGTTTCTCAGGCGGCGGTGCAGGAGCAGCACCGACACGAGTACCGCGCCGGCTGCAGGCGCCGCGCGAAGGACCCCGAGCCCTTGAGGGCCGACCTGCAGAATTTCCGACGCAAAGATGGGGAGTAATGCGGGAGCGCCACCGAACAACACGGAGAACAAATCGAGCACCTGCGCACCGAGCAGCTTTGGCTGAGTCAGGAGAAAACGGATCCCGATCGTGAGGTTTTCCCCTATGCTGCCCTCATTGGGCACCAGGGGATGCCGCGCATACGCGATGCGCGCGAACAGTCCTAGAGCGATCGCGCAAAGCACGGACTCGAAGAAGTAGGCCAGACGCGGCCCAGAGAATCCATAGATCACTCCGCCAAGCGCCGGACCGACGACCGCGGCAAACTGCCAGAGCGAAGTGCGCCACGTCACGGCGTTGGCGTATGTCTCGCGCGGAACGATATCCGCGCCCAGCGCGGTCCGCGCAGGCTGGAAGAAGCTTCTCGAAAGACCGCTCGCAGCAACGACGGCGTAAATCGGCCACACCTTCCCTGCGAGAAACACGTCCGAGCGAATGGTGAGGACGAGAAGCGCAACTCCGCACAGAACTTGAACGGCAATAGCAATGAGCGCGAGCGTTTTTCGGTTGTGGCGGTCAGCTAAGTGACCTGCATAGAGTGCGGCGCCGATGAACGGCAGAGCCTCGGCAAGGCCGACGATTCCAAGGGAGAGCGGATCTTTGGTGAGCGCGTACACCTGCCACGCAACGACCGTAGCCTGGATCTGGGTGCCCAGCGTTACCGCGACGAGACTCGCGACGTACCAGCGAAAGTTGGGATTGCGAAGGGATACGTACGGGTCGTGTTGCTCTGCCATTCCCTCGGGGGACGAGATTCAGGAAGCCGGATGATACGCGGGCGTGACTCATCGGGCAATCATCGGGTGGCGCGCTGTACCGAATCGGATTCTATTTGTGACCGTACATCCGAATCGGGGGAATCGAGTGGCAGTGTCGGCAGCCATCAAGCCGGAGAAGGGCGAGTTTCTTCCTTACTACGAGAGGTACATCGATCTCGTCACAGGCGGTGATGTTCTCGCTACGCTCTCAAAGCAGATGGCCGAGACTCAAGCGCTGCTCCGCGGTCTTTCTGCGTCGGTAGCGACCTACCGGTACGCGCCCGGCAAGTGGAGCGTCAACGAAGTGATCGGACACCTCATCGACAGTGAGCGCATCTTCGCCGCGCGCGCGCTTCGCTTTGGCCGCGGCGATGCGGCCCCACTCCCGGGGTTCGAGCAGGACGACTATGTCAGCAACTCCAGCTTCGACAGCTTTCCGCTCAGCGAGCTCTCATCGGAGTTGGGCGTCGTACGTGAGTCGACGATCTTCCTGTTCAAGCATCTTCAGGAGGACGCCTGGATGCGACGCGGGATAGCGAACGGCGCGGAGGTTTCGGTCAGGGCCTTGGCTTACATCATCGCCGGCCATGAGCTCCACCATCGGGAGATATTGCGGACTCGATATCTCTAGGCTAACGGCGTCGCTGGCTTTTCCAGAACGGAGCGCACGGCGGCGCACAAGCTCTCGGCGGTAAAAGGTTTTTGCAGGAAGTCGGTCTCCGACGTGTGTATTCCTCGCCGGAGAATCTCGTTGTCCGTGTAGCCGGACATGAACAACACCCTGATCTCCGGGCTCAGCTCGTGCAGCTCGTCCACCATGCCGCGCCCGCCGAGAGTCGGCATCTCGATGTCTGTGAGGACGAGGTCTATCTCACCCACTTCCTCAGCGGCAATTCGGAGAGCCATGGCGCCGTCGGACGCTTCGAGAACGCGATAGCCGGCCTGAGAGAGAACGCGCTTGCCCAGTTTCCGCAGCGCCTTTTCGTCATCAACCAGCAGGATTGTTTCTCTTCCCGTCGGCGCCCCGTGCTTTAGACCTATCACTCGTCCGGCCTGCGCCTCGTGTGACGCCCGCGCCGCAATCTCTTCCGGTGACTCCTTGAGCGGCGAGCCGGGAAGAGGAACCGTGGCGACGCCGCGGTCGAGACCCGTGGGCTGCGGCAGCGAGCGCCGGCTGGCCAGCAGCAGTTTCCTGGTTAGCGCTTCAGCGCGGTCTGCCGCACTGCGAATGTCCACCGCTTCGCTCGCGGACAGCTTCGCCTGATTCAAGGTGCCTTCGATCAGGTCCGCATTCATCCGGATGACTGTGAGCATGTTGTTGAGCTCGTGCGCCGAACGTCCCGCAAGTTCCGCAAAGTTGTGAAGCTCCTGCGTCCGAAGCGCCAGGTTTTCCTCAATGGAGCCACCGGCGCTTAGATCTTCGATAGAGAGGAGGATTGTCGCATCACTGGCATCCGCGGAAGGAACGAGACGAGCGCTGAGCCAGAGCACCGCCTGGCCGCCCGGCTTTCCGTCGTGTATGAGCTCCAAGTGATCCGATTGCGGCGCCCCATTCAGCACCGTCTCGAGCATTGGTTTCAGCTTAATGTCCCAGTTTCTGCCACCCACTTCGTAGACCTTGTGCCCGACGCACTCTTCTGGGGCGACTCTGAACATCGAGTAAAACGCCTGGTTGGCAGCGCGTACAACGAGATCTGCGTCGAGAACGACCAGAGCTTCGTGCGGAGAGCTGGGACTGATCATGAGTAACTGGAGAGGAGGAACGCTGAGGTCATAATGTGTCGGAATCGTGCCTATGTAGACGATTCCGGCGCGCAATGAGTATCGGATTCCCTGACAACCCGTCGTGGGCTCCTAACCCGGAGAAAGGAAAAACCCCCTCGTTCAGAGGGGGCTTTTCATCGATCAGACCTGGCCGACTAGGCCGGCTCTTCGACGTACGAGTCCGGTGGCGTTGGGATCGGATCCGAGAGGTTGTAGTCGTCCGACTCCATCGGGATGACCTTCGACGGTGTCTCGGGCCGCGGAGGCTGCTCCTCGGGAATCGCCGTCACCGCGAGGACAATGCGGCGGTGGATCGGATCGACCTCTAGAACCCTGAGATCGAGATTCATCGTCTCGTAGACGATATCCGCCGGACTATTCACCGGCTGACCGAAGTTGAGCTGGCTCACCGGGACGAAACCTTCAATGTCGTTGCCGATGTCGACGACCACGCCCTTGTCCATCAACCGAACGACTTTACCGCGCAGCTCGGTGCCGACCGGATACGTCTCACCGATTCTGAGCCACGGATCTTCCGTCGCCTGCTTGAGTCCGAGCGAGATCCTCTTGTTCTCAGCATCCACGTTCAGGATCACAACATCTACCGAATCACCCTTCTTCACGACCTCCGAAGGATGCTGAACGCGCTTGGTCCAGGACATATCGGAGATGTGAATCAGTCCGTCGATTCCCGGCTCGATCTCCACGAAGGCGCCAAAGCTCGTGAGGTTGCGAACCTTTCCGTTGAGCTTCGTGCCGACTGGATACTTCTCCGGCAGCATCATCCATGGATCCTGCTCAGTCTGCTTCATGCCGAGGGAGATCTTCTCCTCGTTCGGATCGACCTTGAGCACGACCGCTTCGATCGCCTCGCCAATCGACACCAGCTTCGATGGGTGACGAACGTTGCGCGTCCAGCTCATCTCGCTGATGTGAACGAGCCCTTCGATGCCTGGCTCGAGCTCGATGAATGCACCATAGTTGGTGATCGAAACGACCTTTCCGGCGACGCGAGTGCCGACCGGATACTTCTCGGCGACATCCTTCCATGGATAGCTCTGGAGCTGCTTGAGTCCGAGCGAGATGCGCTCGCGATCCCAATCGATGTCGAGAACCTTGACCTCGAGCTCCTGTCCGATGTGGACCATCTCGGACGGATGCTGAATGCGGCCGTACGACATGTCGGTGATGTGGAGCAGACCGTCGACGCCACCGAGATCGATGAATGCACCGAAGTCGGTGATGTTCTTGACGACACCCTTCCTCACCTGATCCTTCTGGAGCTCCTTCATCAGCTTCTCGCGCTTGCCCGCCCTCTCCTGTTCGAGGATGACGCGACGCGATACCACGATGTTCCGTCTGCGCTTATTGAGCTTGATGATCTTGAAGTCGAAGGTCTGACCGAGCAGCTCGTCGACGTTGGGAACGCGGCGGAGCGCGATCTGCGAGCCGGGGAGGAATGCATCGACTCCCATCAGGTCGACGACCACGCCGCCCTTGATCTTCTTGATCAACGAGCCGCGCACGGGTTCATCGTTCTCGTAGGCAACGCGGATGCGCTCCCATACGCGCATGAAGTCCGCTTTCTTCTTCGAGAGGACGACGGAACCTTCCATGTCCTCGAGGTGCTCGAGAAGAACTTCGACTTCGTCGCCGGGCTTGAGGTCGGGAAGGTCCTTGAATTCTTCGAGCGGAATCGTCCCTTCGGATTTGAAGCCGATGTCGAGGACGACCATGTTGTCACGGATATCCAGCACACGGGACTTGACGATCTCGCCTTCCTCTATGGAAGCCATCGTCCCGTTGTACATCTCCATCATTGTCTCGAGCTCGTCCTGCGAGTAATCGTCCTCGTCGTAGAGCTCAGGTCTCAGGTTGGCAAGCGGACGCAGCTGCGCTTTCTGCAGATCGCGCTTCTCTCGCGCGGTCAGCGTCGTGCCGGTAGTGGTTTGTGTTTCGTTGGGCGAGTCTATCATGTTGCTGGTTAAAGGGTTGAGTAGGTTCGGGCCAAGCCTTTAAGTATAGACTCTCTCTGGTTACGGGTCAACTTCCCCCGAGTTGGGATCGGACGCCGCTATTTCAGTCCGTTCGTCAACAGGAGAATCAGCTCCTCGTCGGTCAACCCTTCGAGGGCACCCAGAGGGAGATCCATCGCCATCTCGGTCCCATCGTCGCACTTGAACGCGACAGTAACGCTGGCGGGCTTCTGCCTTCGGTCCGGGTGACCACCCGGCCGAGTCGCTTCGAAGGCGCTCCAGTCCAGACCTCCACGATCGGTGAATCTACGCATCAGCGAACGACCTCCTCATACCAGCGGACGCAGAGTGGCAAAGAGCGCACGCAAACCTGCTACTGCGTGCGCTCTTTCGAAAGGGCGACAATCTGCGCGACCTGCTCATCCTGCGTCAGAGCTGTTGTGTCGATTGTCACAGCGTCCGGCGCGGCAACAGTCTGTTTCGCGTCTCGCGCGTCACGCTCTCTGATACGAATAGTCTCGTCGTCCAGCAATTGTTCCGAGGTTGGTGTGCCGCGCTGTCGCAGTCTTCGCAGCGCCCGCTCCCTGGAATCAGCGACCAGGAAGATCTTCAGCTCCGCGTCCGGAAATACGACGGTGCCCATGTCGCGTCCGTCCACCACCACGTTTCTCGAATTGGCGGTCTCCCTCACCTTCTCGTTTACCCACTCGCGCACGCGCGGCATCTGCGCGACGCGAGAGACGTGACGCGTGACCTCGGGTCCGCGGATCTCCTCTTCGATCGACCTTCCGTCGAGGACTGGGTAGAAGGAGGTTCGCGCAGCACGAAGCTCTACCGGCCTCGTGGCATCGAGCACAGCGTCTTCCGTCCAGCGCGACGCATCGTTCTCGCGGCGCAGGATCGCGGCAGTCGCCGCTCGATAGAGCGAGCCCGAATCGACGTGGAGGAATCCGAGCTTGTCGGCGACCATCTGCGCGGTAGACGACTTACCCGACGCCGCCGGACCATCGATCGCGATGACGGATGTGCGACGCTTCATGCCGCGACTCGCTTCAGGTCTTCCCAGAAGCGCGGGTACGAGACGGCGACAACATCCGGATTCTCGATCTCGATTCGATTGCCGGAGACTGCTGAGAGAACCCCGAACGCCATCGCGATCCGGTGATCGCCCTGTGGATCGACGCTGCCTGCAAATTCTCGGGGTCCAGGCAAGACGCGGAGTCCGTCGGGCAGCTCTTCGGCGTTCGCGCCAACCGCGCGCAAATTCCGAACGACTACGCTGATGCGATCGCTCTCCTTTACCCGGAGCTCCGCCGCGCCAGTTATCTCCAGCTGCACTCCGGCGGCAGCCGCGACGCACGCCAGCAATGGCAGCTCATCGATCAGCGAAGGCACCTCGGCCGCAGTGATGCGAACGTCGCCGAGGGAGGCGGGATATACGGATAGTGTGCCGGTCTCTTCACCTCCCTCAGTGGCCCGAGCGCTGACGCGAATGTCCCCTCCCATGCGCTTGATCGCGTTGATGAAGCCGATGCGCGTAGGGTTGAGGCACACATCATCGAGCTGAAGCTCTCCGCCTGCCGCCAACGTCGCGAGCGCTACGAAAAATGCTGCCGATGAAGGATCCGCCGGTACCGCCAGGTCGAGCGGCGTGAGCCGTCGCCCGGGGCGAAGGCAGACCTGATTTCGGTCGCTCTCGACATCCACTCCCATCGACCGGAGCATCCGCTCGGTGTGATCCCGCGATCGACTGCTTTCGGTTACCCGCACCTCAACCTGCGACACCAATCCGGCGAGAAGGATCGCGCTCTTGACCTGCGCGCTCGCCGACTTCGTGTCCCAGTCGATGCTGCGCAGCTCGACTCCTTGGACCGTCATCGGCAGTCCGTCCCCGCGCTCGAAGTCGAACTTGGCGCCCATATAGGTGAGCGGCTCGGCGATACGCTTCATCGGACGGCGACTCAGACTGACGTCGCCTTCGAATCGGGCAGAGAACGGATGGCCGGCGACAACACCAGCGAGAAGGCGCGTGGTGGTTCCGCTGTTGCCGCAATCGAGAGCCACCTTCGGCGGCCGTAAGCCGCGCAACCCTACGCCGGCGATCCGCATCTCGCCCGAAAGCTCAGGGATGTTGGCCCCGAGCGAGCGCAGGGCGCCGGCTGTCGATCTAACGTCCTCGGAATCGAGAATGCCAGCAACCCTCGATTCTCCTTCCGCAATACACGAGAGAATCAGCGAGCGGTGCGAGATCGACTTGTCGCCGGGCACCCTGACGGCGCCGGCAACGTTCAGCGGAGCCAAGATTCGAGCGCCGTCGCCGCGTCCGTTTTTTCATCGCGGTATTTCACGATGACCGGCGTTTGAAGCGAGATCCCCTGATCCTGCGCCCATTTGCCTTTCGCCTGGCGCGCGCCCGGTACGACGACCGCGTTCTCGGGGATCACAAGCGCCCGCCCGCTCTCGGCGCGATGCACGATCTCGCGCTCGAGGTCGTAGACGGGCGTGCCTCGGGTTAGAACCACACCGGCTCCAATCACAGCTCCCCTTCTCACCACCGTCCCCTCGTAAATCCCGCAGTTGCCGCCAACCACAACATCGTCCTCGATCACCACGGGAGCAGCGTTGACCGGCTCGAGCACGCCACCGAGTTGTGCGGCCGCGCTCAAGTGGACGCGCTCTCCAACCTGAGCGCACGATCCGACGAGAGCGTGCGAGTCGATCATCGTTCCCGTTCCGATGTGCGCTCCGACGTTGACGTACATCGGGGGCATGCATACGACACTGCTGGCGACGTAAGCCCCGCGCCGAATGCTCGATCCTCCAGGGACGATGCGAACACCGTCCGCGGATGTGAACCGGCGTGGCGGATAGGTATCCTTGTCGAAGAAGGAAAATCCGAAAGCGCGCTTATCGGCGGAAGGGATCGACATATCGACTATCGCCCCGACGCGGAAGCCGAGCAGAATTCCTCGCTTGACCCAGGGTACAGCCCGCCACTCTCCGGTGCGAGGATCCTTTTCGGCCGCGCGCACGGTCCCCGCCTCGAGCGCGTCGAGAAGGCTATCAACTACCGCGCGCGCATCCTTTGGAAGCGGTGATTTGGCGGGAGTCGCGGCAATCGTTTCCACCTGCTTCTCAATGTCCCCAACGTCGAAGGTACTCACGCAGTGAGCGCTCCCACCGAGACGAGTGCGGCGCGCACGGTCGGCTCGAAGTTCTCGGCCAAGGGCACAAGGGGTAGCCGAACCACGTTCGCCATCTTGCCCATCATCGCCAGCGCCGCCTTCGCGGGAATCGGATTGGACTCAACGAACGCCGCCACCGTCCACTCCGCCAAACGATGATAGACGGCGCGGGCCGCGACAAAATCTCCGGCCGCGCAGAGATCGGTGAGCTGGGCCACAAGGGATGGCGCAGCGTTGGACGTTACAGAGATCACACCGTCCCCGCCGTCAGCCATCACTTGAAGCGTGAGTGGGTCGTCGCCGGAGAGCACAGAGAAGCGCGCCGGACGGTGGCGGATGATCTCTCCGATTTGCGCGAGATTGCCGGAGGCCTCCTTCACTGCGACGATGTTCTCGTGCTCGGCCAGTTCGAGCGTCGTGGCAGCTTCGATATTGCTCGCCGTGCGGCCAGGGACGTTGTAAACGACGACGGGTATCTGTACCGCGTCGGCGATTGCGCGGAAATGCGCGACGATACCACGTTGCGGAGGCTTGTTGTACATCGGTGATGCGTGAAGGAGGTGCGTCGCTCCGGCCGCGGCCATTTCGCGGGACAGCGCGATCGCTCTCTTGGTGTCGTTCGATGCGGCGCCGGCGACAACAGGCACTCTTCCCGAAGTCTGCTCCACTGCTATCTCGACGACGCGCCGGTGTTCCGCGGTCGTCATGGTCGCTGCCTCACCGGTAGAGCCACACGGAACGAGGAAGTGCACGCCACTCGCGATTTGCCAGTCCACGAAAGACCGCAGCGAACGCTCGTCGATCTCCCCCGATTTCGCGAAGGGGGTAACGAGCGCGGTTCCACATCCGGTGAGCCGCTGCGATTTCATTCGTTAAATGTACGCGGCACTCGCCGCCAAGAGCGAGTTGCTGTCAGCCCCGCTGGATATCCAATACGTCGCGCATAGTGAACACGCCTCGCTTGCCCACCAGCCAGTCGGCCGCCGCCAGCGCGCCTTCGGCGAAAACGCGGCGGTCTCGTGCGACATGGGTGAGCGAAAGCTGCTCGTACAAACCGTCAAACATCAGCTCGTGTGTTCCCGGAACGGATCCAGTTCGCACACTCGTCGTGGGGATCGCTCGCGCCAGCCCCTCGCTCGCCGCCTTGGCCATGGCAACCGCGGTACCCGACGGCGCATCCTTCTTTTTCGAATGGTGCGTTTCCACGATGTGGGCGTCGAACTCCTCCAGCGTCCGCATCATCGTTCCAGCGAAGCGAGCCAGCTCGATCAGGACGTTTACTCCCAGCGAAAAGTTCGGCGACCACAAAAGTGCCGTCCCGGCCTCGTTCGCGACTTGCGTTACCGCGGGCAGTTGGTCGTACCATCCGGTCGTACCCGCGACCACCGGCACGCCGGCTCGCAAAGCCGCGGAGATGTTTGCAACTGCTGCATCGGGCTGTGTGAACTCCACCGCGACGTCGGCGTTGCCGAGCGTGCTCCTGGTAATCCCGGTCCCACCGGCGCTCTCTCGCTCGCCAACGAGCGCCGCGACTTTCCAGCCCTTTGCCTGTGCCAGCTCGCGAATGGCCTGACCCATCTTGCCATCGCCGATGATTGCTATTGTCCGCACGCTCACTTCGCCTTACCGAAGAACGCGCTGTGAAGGCGATCCAACGCCGGGTTCAGCTGATCGCCGTCGACGATGATCGTAAGATTGATTCCAGTCGCGCTCAGCGACATCATTTGCACCTTGATTCCATCGAGGGCGGCGATGGCGCGACCCATGGCGCCGCCGTCCTCGCTGATCGCAGCGCCAACGACAGCCACGATCGCGCGATCCCGCTCGACGGACACGTCGCCGAGCGCGGCCAGATCGACGACTAGAGATTCGAGCCCCGAGGGATCATCTACCGTTACCGAGACGGAGACCTCCGATGTAGCGACAACGTCGACGGATACTCCATTCTTCTCGAAGATCTCGAATACGCGCCGCAGAAATCCACGCGCGTACAACATCTTCGCGGCTCCAACTTTGATGATCGTGATGCCGCCCTTCCCGGCAATCGCGCTCACGGCGCGCCGCGGGGCGTCGAATGTGATGCGCGTTCCCTTCCCCTCCGGATTCCGTGAGTTATAGATGAAAACCGGGATTCCCAACCGTACCGCGGGAGCGATCGTATTAGGATGCAGCACTTTCGCGCCGAACGTTGCGAGCTCGGATGCCTCATCGAATCGGATCTGCTCGATGAGCTTGGACCCTTTCACGACTCGGGGGTCCGCGGTCAGCATTCCATCGACGTCCGTCCAGATCTCGATTGCATCGGCGTGTAGGGCCGCACCGAGCAACGACGCGCTGTAATCGGATCCGCCGCGTCCAAGAGTAGTCGTAATTCCCCCTGGAGTCCTGCCGATGAATCCGCCCATCACCGGCACCTTGCCATCCTGAATCAATGGCTGCACGACATCGCGCGCGTTCTCGGCGATCGCATCCGTCTGCGGCTCCGCTGTCATGAAATTGTCGTCGGTTATGAAGACATCCCGGGCATCGACGTGCTCCGCGGGAATTCCACGCAACTTGAAGAACGCAGCGACGAGATGCGATGAGAGCTGCTCCCCGAACGCGGCGATCGCGTCGAAGCTGCGCGGAGTCGCGTGGCCGAGGATGGACAGCGCTTCCGCCAGGCTCGCCAGCTCGTCGAAGGTCGCACTCATCTCGCCCGCGACTTCCGAGGCCTCGCTCGACGTTCCAAGCAGCGTCTCGCATTGCGTGAAGTGCCGGTCGCGCAACGTCTCGACGCCGCGCAATGCGCCGATCAGATGGCCTTTAGCAGACTGCTCGCCGATGGCGAGCAGAGAATTCGTCGCTCCGCCCAGCGCAGACACGACCACCGCCGGCTGACGTGCGAGACGGCCTTTGACGATGGCGGCGGCGCGCTCGATCGCCTCGGCGTCCCCCACCGATGTGCCGCCGAACTTGACGACGATCACGCGGTGTCGAAAGCGCCGTTCGCGGCCAGCAGCTCCGCGTTCAGAACCGATCCGCCCGCCGCGCCCCGAACCGTGTTGTGCCCGAGCGCGACCATCCGCAGATCGAGTATGGCATCCCGACGCACCCGTCCAACGGTGACCGTCATCCCGTTCCCGGCGTTGACATCGCGCTTCGGCTGGGGACGGTCGGGCATCTCAGTGACGACAAGCGGGTGAGCGGGTCGGGTCGGAAGTCCAGCGGTTGCCGGAAATCCTTTCCAGTCACGCATTGTCTGAATCGCAGCTTCCGGGCTGGGCGTGTCCTCGAAGCCGATGGTCATGCAAATCGTGTGACCGTGCTCGACCGCCACGCGATTGGTATGTGCGCTCACCTTGAAAGTTGCGCTCATCACTTCGCCGTCTTCGTACCGGCCGAGCAGCTTCAGCATCTCGCGCTCGAGCTTCGGCTCTTCGTCGGCGATGTACGGAATGACGTTGCCAAGAATGTCCAGCGATGGTACGCCCGGATATCCGGCGCCCGACACGGCCTGCATCGTCGAGAGGAAGAGCTGTTTGATCCCGAACTTCTGGTGCAATGGTGCGAGCGCCACAGTCGCGACGGTGGCCGAGCAATTTGCGTTGGTCACGATGGCCCCGCTCCACCCGCGTTTGCTGCGCTGGCACTCGATCAGCCCGAGGTGATCTCCATTCACTTCCGGAATGACGAGCGGCACATCCGGCTCCATTCGGAAGTTTTTTGCGTTGCTCAGCACGAACTTGCCCGCCTGGGCGAACGCCAGCTCGACCTCGCCCGCCACCACTGCATCGAGCGCCGAGAAAACGATCGGAGCGCTCACGAGGCCGGGATCACAGGCGATCACCCGGCGGGACATGATCGAGTCTGGCGGAGGCGGACCCTCTAGCCAGCGAGTGACCTCGCCGTATTTCTTACCCGCTGATCTCTCGGACGCGGCCAGCTCCTTGAGCTCGAACCATGGGTGGTCGGCGAGCATGCGTACGAACATCTGCCCCACGGCGCCGGTTGCTCCCAGCACCGCTACCGGCCACTTGCCCTTCCGATTCCTGGGGAGGCTCGAAGGTGTCATCGCGCGAGAAGGGTTTTGGCCAGCCGCTCATAGCCATCGACGCTGGCCCTCAGCTCGTCGACATCAATGAACTCGTCAGGCGTGTGCGCAACGTGGATCGAGCCCGGCCCGAATAGAAACGGCTCGCCCCAGTTGGAGAGAAGCGGAATGTCCGAAGTATAGGCTACGGACTCCGTATCGAAGCCGGGCACCGTCGCAAATCTCTGCGCCGGTATGTGCGAGCCGAACTCGATATCTGCGTGACCTTTCGCCCAATCGAGGATCATCTTCTTGATCGGCCCGACGTCACTCACGAGCCTGAACATGATCTCCGCCTCAGCGTGCGCGGGGATGACGTTCGCCTCGGTCCCGCCCTTGATGGTGCCGATGTTGACGGTCGTCTCCCCGAGCACAGGGTCGGACGGAAGAGGAAGCTTTCGGAGAGTTGGCAGCAGCTCGAGCATAGGCTCGATCGCGGACCGCCCGAGGTGCGGGTACGCGGAGTGTGCTTCGCGTCCCCGGATCCGTATGGTGGCGCGCAGTGAGCCCTTCGCCCCGCTCGCCAGCTTGCTCCCCGTCGGCTCTCCGTTGATCAGGAATCGACTCTTCGTTCCAAGATTATTCGCCGCGCGTGCGCCGTCAGAACCCTTTTCCTCTCCGACGACGAAGAGGAGCTCGACGCGCTTTTCACCGGCACCGACGAGCCGGTCGGCCGCAACCAGCATCGCTGCGGCAATGCCTTTCGCGTCGGAAGATCCGCGGCCGTACAGTTTGCTTCCCTCGAGCCGCGGTGGGACATAAGGCGGAACTGTATCGAGATGCGTGGAGAACGTCACGCCTCCGCCAGAGCGCGAAGCCCAGACGTTGGCGCGTCCCCGGCTAACCTCCTGCAGGGTCACGTTCCAGCCGCGTCCCACGAGCCAGCGCGAAACGAAATCCACGGCGGTGCCTTCGGACCCTGTTGTCGATTGAATCGACAACAGCTCCGCCGCAAGCGAGACGACATCGGTCATGCGGAGAAGTTAGCTCCGCCCGTGCATGGTGTCAGGGCGGTGAAGCTTCGAGCTCGGGCGCTACCGAGGGGCGAGAGGCGCGATCGACGCCCTGAGCGTTCTCGACGAACATGTGCTGAACTAGTCTGTTCGCTTCCTTCACGTATGCATCGTGGCGCCGCTCACCGACGTCGCCAATCTCGTACAGAGTGTGATACCCCATCATCTTGCCGGCTTCGCGAAACGTCTTGAACGTGTCTTCGGCCTGGCGTGCCATCACGATGTCCGCAACAAGGCGCGCAAAGTCGCTCTCGCGAGCAGCATCAGCGAGATCACGTGCAGCCGGGAGCACTGCTCCAAGGATGTTTTTCCCGGCCCCCACCTCCCCACCGAGCTGGGACTGATACTCCTCGAGCATGCGCTGATGCTCGCGCATCTGTGGAATGTGGCGAGAGCAAAGATCGCGGAAGCGGTCGTCGTCGGCCTGATCCTCATGCGCCTCGAGCGCGGTGAGAAATGCCCGATGCTGCATGACCGCGTTGTTGACCTGGCTCTTGAGAAATTGTGGACCGCGCTCCATAGGAGCTCACGAAGCGAAACTTGTGCCCGCTGCGAGCGATCCATTGCTCTTTTTTTGTGCTTACTGCCGCTTCTCCACCGTTCCCGAGGTGGTGTCGCCGTACTTGTAGGTGGCCTGTGCCGCCTTGTTGAGGTGCCAGTTCGGCTTGGCGGCAAATGTCCCGGGGGCGATCTGCCCATAAGCCGTGATGAACGCAAGAGCTGCCTGCGTGTGTGAGCGCGGCTTTCCATCCTCGTTCGGCGTCTGTGGAACGATCACCGTCAGCGGCCCGGGCCTAGCCTTGACCTCTTTGGCAATTACAGTTGCCCTCGCGACATCGTTCTGAGGCAATGGCCGCATGATGAACGGTACCGAGTACTCCTTCAATAGCTTCTCCATCTCCGCGTTCCAGGCCGCCTGCTCCGGATCGGTCGCGTCGAGCAGCGACACGACCGTCCCCGACTGGCCGCCCAGGATAAACCCGAACATCTCGTGCTTGTTCGGATAGGGAATCAGCCACTTTCCAGGCTCGAGGTGCGCCAGCGAGCCACGCTCGAACGGATCGGGCCTGTCCGCAAATCCTGTTGCCGTCTTGATGTCGGAGCTGAGCGCGATCTGGCTCCCTTCCGCTTCGATGATGCGCTTCGCGACGTTGACGCGGTCACGACCGAGTCCGCAGTGCACAAAATATTTTCCCTTCCCCGTTCGCGCGATTTCGCGAAGCTTCTGCAACGATTCTTCGTTGTCGCTGACCCACGGCAGCATCGGCGCCTGGATGAACTGGAGGTTCAGCTTCTTGGTCGCATCGCGCTCGGCGCTGATGCCCTCCCTCTCAATGACGACACCCGGATGCTGGAGCGAGATGATCGCCGTCACTCCCGCTTTCTTGAGTGACTCCAGCTTGGCGTCGTCCGGATACGCCCCGAAAAGGAATTCTGCTCCGCCGGCCACGTTGTAGCTTCCGCCGTCGCCGCCACCCGCAATCCCCGCCAGCAGCTTTGCCGGATTCGACCACTCCCAGGCGGTGCCAGCCCCCAGTAGGGTGAAGACGGCAGCGATGGCCCAGCGAGTGTTCCGATTTCGCGCGCGGAACATGATGCCGACTATCCAACGGGTAAGCAGCAGCGAGAACGCTAGGTACAGCAGGATCACAACGATCAATACGTGATCCTGCGAGCTCTGCTCCCATCCGGCGCGACCCATTCCCTCGGTGATCAGGCGCACAGGTCCGACGAGGACCGCCGTGCCGAGCACCAGGCCGACCAATAACCACATGTAGAAAAATGTCCCGAGCACCGTACCGGCGCTCGGTCTCACACGCGCAGACGCAGAAGTTGCCATCCCGCCTCACCTCTCCTTGTTATTCCGTCTTTCCCTTCCTTGGAATAAGCAAGCAGCCGGCCAGCGGGTCAACTGATACCGAGAGGGGGGTGTCGGGTAGGAGCTCACCGTCCGCCTGGGCGATCATGGGTGGGATGGTCTCGATCGTAAACTCCCGGCCGGATTTGTAGAAGAGGCAAGGGTCGGCCCCGAAATCCTTGCGCAACATTCTCCAGAGTATTCTCATGGCATCCCACAGGGAATCGGGGGAGAAGACGCACGCATTCAGGAGCCCGTCGTCGTGAACGATCCCGTCGCCGAACGCGACCAGGTTATTGAGAACCGCCCCAAAGTTCGCGACCAGAATCGCCGAAGCCCTCCGCTCATAAACCACCCCATCCACGGTCAGGCGAAGTTGGAATTTCTGGTTGCGAAGGACCGCCTTGTACCCGCCGAGGATGTACGCCATGAAGCCGAAACGCTTTTTGAGCCGGTGTGGAGCCTCAGAGATCATCGTCGCATCCAGACCGACACCCACGCCAATTGCGAAGCGTCGTCCGTCCCCGAGCCTGCCCAGGTCCATCGTGGCCTCGTCACCGGCCAGCAGAAGGGGCACCGCCCGGGCGGGGTTGAGGGGGATCCGCAGAGTTCTGGCAACGACGTTGGCAGTTCCTCCCGCCAACACTCCCACTGGCGGACCCTGATGAGCGAGCGCGGTCAGCACCTCCATCACAGTTCCATCGCCGCCGAGGGTGAACACTGCGTCGTAGTTGTGGGCGTGCGTTTTGGCGATAGTCGCCGCGTGCCCCGGCGCTTCCGTCATGATCATGTCGCAGTCGACGCCTGCGTCGGAGAAAGCTTTCAGCGCCTTCCGCCGAATCCTCCTTCCCCGGCGCGACGCGGGATTGACGATCAGCAAGACTCGCTCGATCCGCCGCGGGGACAGCTGGGTCGCGGTCGCCGCGCTCACGCCGCGCGATGCTGGCGCGCGAAGGGAGTCGCTCATTTAGTGCTCGGGGCGGGGATCGAACCCGCATGGGAGTTTGTCCCAAGGGATTTTAAGTCCC
>JANMWS010000053.1:0-3284 GCA_031394125.1 Gemmatimonadales bacterium | reverse complement strand
CGCGTAGGCCAGGGTCTTCAGCATCACCGCCCCGGCATAGCGGCCAAGCCGGCTATCCTCGGTGATCAACGAAACCTGCGGGTCAACATGGATTGACTTTGCCGCATGATATTCGCCGGTCACCAGATCGATCGCCTCCTTGCGCTTTCCCTGTTCGCGGTTGATGCGGTAAAATCCGCCCTTGCCTTTTCGTCCGGTCAGACCCTGCGCAATCATTCCATCGACGAACGGCAGCGCCACATTCACGCTGTGAAAAAGATCGTCTTTCTCCAGCGCCCGCGCCAGACTGGCATTGACATGGGGCATGAGGTCGATGCCGACCAGATCGAGCAAACCGAAAACGCCGGTCCGCGGAATGCCAAAGGGCTTACCCATCATCGCGTCGGCCTCTTCAAGCGTAACACACAGAGGTTTCTCGCAGACGACGTGCTTGCCCGCGCGCGCGGCGTCAATCGTTAGTTGCGCGTGGAGTCGATTCGGCGCGGTGATCGAAACCATCTCGACCGCTGGGTCGTTCAGCATTTCCCGGTAGTCGGAATAGAAACGCGGAATGCCATGACGCCGCGCGAACGCTTCGGCATTCCCGTTGGTCGGCGATGCGACGGCGACTACCTCCATTTCTTCCGGCATCGCCTTCACCGATGCCGCTATGCAATCGGCCTGAAAGCGCGAGCCGACGATTCCGATCTTCACCTTCGACACTATGACCAGTTCCTGATGGACGCGCTCGACATCATCCCCAAGCCGGCTGGCCGGGTTTCAGCGGCACACATCCGACCCACTTGCCCGGAACCATCACGTAGCGGAGCGCCTTGGTCATTCCGACCTCGGATGAGAAATACGCGCGAACCGAGAGCTCGCGAACCAGTCCGAAGTAATGGGTAGGTCCGGCTCTCTTGGCCTCCGCGTCGATCTCGCGCAGAACCTGCTCGCGCTCCTTCTGGGGGAGGGAAGCGAAGGCGTCGCCACAACGCTTCCGGCACATCTTCCGGAATTCCTTCAGGCCGTTCACGACACGTTCCTGCGCCTCCGGCTCGTAACAATCGCTGAGGAGCAGGTTGATCGCTGCCCCCGCGCCGGCAGCCTTTGCGCCTGGAGACGATGGGGTGGTGGGAAGAAGACTATCCGCGATCTCTTCGATGAGCGATTGGTCGTCGAGCGTCAAAACCTTGCCGGCTGGCCTGGACGAGTCCCGCGCGCAAGCGATCAGAAAACCGTTCGATGTGACCAGCACACCACCGATCAATGCGGTCGCTGCTTTCACCGCTTCCCGTCGGTTCATCGGCGGCATCAGGACTAATTCCTCACAGGTTCTGCTTCGCCATCTCGCTGACGGCGTGATTCACCGCGCGGGCGGTGAGCGCCATGTACAGGATTGATGGGCTTTGATTGCCGGTGGACGTCATGCACGCGCCGTCAGTGACGAAGACGTTCGGGCACGCGTGAACCTGATTCCACTTGTTGAGAATCGACGTCTTTGGATCGCTCCCCATGCGTGCGCCACCCATCTCGTGGATGTCAAGTCCGGGGGCCTGGTGGTTGTCGTGCGTCTCCACATCGTGGCAACCTGCAACTTCGAGCATAGCTTTCGCTTCGGTCCGCCAGTCGCGGATCATCTTCTCGGCGTTGTCGTCGTAGCCAACGGAGGTAACCAGGCGAGGAATTCCCCACTGATCCTTCTCAGTTTCGTGCAAGCGAACGTGATTGGTTTCCCTCGGGATCGTCTCGCCCTGCATGTACATGTAGATCCCCCACGGTCCTGGCTGCGCCAAACCGTCTTTGTACGGGCCGCCGACGCGCTCCGTTGGGTCGCCGCGCTCCCGATATGCGCCGGTGAAAGTTGTGTAGCCACCGACGAAGTCCGTATCCTGCTTCCCGAGGTTGCGGAAGTTGACGAGGATGCATTCGGTGGGATTCCGGATGTAGAAGTACTTGTCCTCGAAGCCAGAGATCTTCCCACTCGCCCCGGTGCGGTAGTTGTGATGCGCGACGTATTTCCCCAGCACGCCGCTGTCGTTGCCTAGGCCGTGAGGAAAGCGGGAGGAGGTAGAGTTGAGAAGGATGAGATTGGTGTTGAGCGCGGACGCGTTCACGAACACGATGCGCGAGTGGTATTCGGTAATGGCATGCGTCTTCGCGTCGATTACCCGTACTCCGGTTGCTTTTCCTTTTGCCTCATCGTAGATGATGGAATGAACGACGGAGTCGGGCCGGATGGTGAGGTTGCCTGTCTTCGCCGCCCAGGGAAGCGTGGATGCGTTCGAGCTGAAGTACCCGCCGTACGGACATCCGCGCATGCAGAGGTTCCGCGCCTGACAAGTCCCTCGGCCCTGCTGGAGATGTATCTCTTTCGGTTGTGAGAGGTGCGCCCAGCGTCCCTGCACTACGTAGCGATTGCCATAGTGTGCGCGCACGCTGTCACTCAGATGCTTCTCCACGCAATTGAAGTCAAAAGGCGGGAGATACTCTCCATCTGGCATGGCTTCGACGCCATCGCGATTGCCGCAAACTCCGATGAACCGCTCGACGTGTGAGTACCACGGTGCGACGTCGTCGTACCCGATCGGCCAGTTCATTCCGTAACCCTGGCGCTCGGGCGCGGTGAACTCGTATTTGCTCCACCGCTGGCAGGCGCGGCCCCAGATGATCGACTTGCCGCCGACCTGATATCCGCGAATCCAGTCGAAAGGCTTTTCCTGCACGTATGGGTGATCGCGATCCTTCACGAAGAAGTGCGCTGTGTCTTCGCCATAGCCTGCGGCCTTGCTGATCAGAGGATTTTCTTTCAGCTGCTGCCGGGACATTGCGCCGCGGTGTGGGAGCTCCCACGGGAGGACGTCCATGGTGGGATAGTCCTTGATGTGGACTACGTTGCGACCGCGCTCGAGCACGAGCGTCTTCAGTCCCTTCTCGCACAGCTCCTTTGCGGCCCAGCCGCCGGAGATGCCGGACCCAACGACGATCGCATCGAAGGAAGTGGCGTCAGTGGTCACGGCGGTCGGCCCTTCGCCTGGCTATTTCTTGCGGAGAAAGTCCGTCGAGCCTTCCTTGTCGAGGAGAAGGTTGGCTACGATCTGTTTGAGCTTCTGATTCTCGTCCCGCAGCTCAAGCACTTCGTGCGACTCGCTCGCCCCCCCGCCGTTGTATTTTGCGCGCCAACGGTAGAAGGTGGTCTGCGTGACGCCCAATTTCCGGCAAATCTGCACGGCAGGCGTTCCGGCCTTGACTTGTTGGAGAGCCTGCACGATTTGGACTTCTGTGAATTTGCTTGGTCGCATCAGTCG
>JANMWS010000031.1:0-13311 GCA_031394125.1 Gemmatimonadales bacterium | reverse complement strand
CTTGTTCATCTCGATCACGATCGACTCCGCCTCGGGCTGCCCGATCCAGATCGGCAGCAGGCGCGCTCCGCCCTTCTCCTGCAATATGACCACATAGGAGTTTGTCGATCGGTCGAGACCGAGTCGCATGACTTCGACTTCTACGAGCTGCATGAGATCAAATTAACGTGATGGGTGGAAAGTAGAAAAGCTGGCCAGGGGACGGCCAGCCTATCATACACCTCCATCGCTCTCTCGGGCCTACTTACCTTGGACGGCCTTCTTGAGATCGGCGACTCGATCGAGCCGCTCCCACGTGAAAAGCGTCCCCTTGCCGTTCTTCCTCGGCGCGCGGCCAAAGTGACCATAGGAAGAAGTCGGGCTGTAGATCGGCTTTCTCAGATCGAGCGCGCTGATGATGCCTTTGGGCGTCAGGTTGAATACCTGCTGAACAGCCTTCATGATCGCCGTTTCGGGAACCGTATTCGTTCCAAACGTGTCGACGTTTACGGATACCGGATCCGCCACACCGATTGCATAGGCAAGCTGCACTTCGCAGCGCCGCGCGAGCTTCGCGCCCACGATGTTCTTCGCCACCCACCTCGCCGCATAGCACGCGGAGCGATCCACTTTCGAGGGATCCTTGCCGCTGAATGCTCCGCCACCGTGCCGGCCCATTCCCCCGTAGGTGTCGACGATGATCTTGCGGCCAGTGAGTCCGGCATCGCCCTGAGGCCCGCCGATCACGAAGCGTCCGGTGGGATTGATATGAAACTTGATCGTCTTGTCCCGCAGCTCCTTCGGGATGACGAGCTCGATGACTTCGGAGATGATCGCCTCGCGAAGCTTCTTCGTCGAGATGTCTTCCGAGTGCTGGGTGGAGACGACGACGGTCTCGACACCGATCGGAAGATAGTCCTCGTAGAGAACCGTGACCTGTGCTTTGCCGTCGGGTCGTACCCAACTTCCTTCCTTGGACCTGCGGAACGCCGCGAGCCGTTCCGTCAGCCGATGCGCGAGCTGAATCGGCATCGGCATAAGCTCTTCGGTTTCATCGGTCGCGTAGCCGAACATCATGCCCTGATCGCCAGCGCCGCCGTGATCCACGCCCTGTGCTATGTCGGGAGACTGCTTGTCGATGGTGCTGATCACCGCGCAGGTCTTCGAGTCGAAGCCCATGCTGGCGTCGTTGTATCCGATCCGGTCAATGGTGGAGCGCACGATCTCGGGAACGTTTACATATGTCTTGGTGGTGATCTCACCAGCGACGCAGGCGAGGCCGGTCGTTACAAGTGTCTCGCAGGCAACGCGCGCCTGGGGATCGTCGGTGAGTATTGCGTCGAGAATGGCGTCCGAAATCGCGTCCGCGACCTTGTCAGGATGGCCTTCGGTGACGGATTCGGATGTGAACAGATGTCGATCGAGCACGAAATTCCTCTGAGGAATGTGAGGATGATCGGTGGCAACGGTCACACGCCGTACTATTCGTGTGCCGAGGAAGGTTTCAACCCACCGGAGCCTTCGAAGATATTTCCATCCACGATCCCAGGCAACCCGTCGCGCAAGAACGGAGCGTCACCAAAGGCGGAGAGCAGGCGCCGCCGAAGCTCTCCCTCCGCTTCACGTGCTGTCTTCGATTCGAGTGCGGCATTCGCCGCCTCAGCGGCGACGGCGACGCTGACGCCCCGCACAATCCTCTTGACGAGAGGGACAGCGCGGCCCGCGACGCTGAGCGAGCGGACACCAAGGCCGATCAGCGCGAAGGCCATGAGCGGCTGTGAAGCCATCTCTCCGCAGACCGCAACTTCGAGGTGATGAGCGACTCCCACGTCCACGATCCGTTTGATCAGAGTCAGAACGGCTGGGTGCAACGGAGTGAAGCGTGACGCCAGGTTCGCGCTGCCGCGGTCGACGGCGAGAGTATACTGGACAAGATCGTTGGTCCCGATGCTGAAGAACGAGACGTCGTCTACGAGAGTGTGGATCGACAGCGCAGCGGCGGGCGTCTCCACCATCACGCCGAGCGGAAGCTCGTGACGGTATTCGACCCCCCGCGCATCCAGCTCGGCGGCCGCTTCGTCGAGGAGACCGCGCGCCTGCCTGACTTCATCGAGCGTGATGATCAGCGGAAACATGATGCGGACATCGCCGTGCATCGCCGCGCGCAAGAGGGCACGAAGCTGGGTCTTGAACAGCTCCGGCTCGTCGAGGCACATCCTGATGGCGCGCCAACCGAGGAACGGATTCGGATCGGTGGGATAGCCGCCGATGGGAAGCTTGTCGCCTCCGACGTCGAAAGTGCGGATGACAACCGGCCTTCCGCCAAAGGCTTCGACGACGTGGCGGTAGGCACGATACTGCTCCTCTTCGTCCGGCATCGTCGCCCTGCCCACTACAAGAAACTCCGTGCGCATCAGCCCAACGCCTTCCGCCCCGCTATGAGCGGCGAACTCGGCCTCCTCGGGCAAATCGACGTTTGCGCGAAGTGTGACCCAGTGACCATCGAGAGTCACTGAATCGGCGGTCGACATCGCCTGAAGCTCGATTACCTCGGCCTCTTCTCGCGCGCGCCGCTCACGATAGGTGGCGAGCTGCGCGGGAGTCGGATTTATGACCAGCACGCCCGAGGTGCCGTCGAGGATCGCGTACTCGCTGCCATCGAGGCGCTCAGTCGCATCGCGCAAGCCGACCACAGCGGGAAGTCCGAGCGATCGGGCGAGAATTGCGACGTGTGAGGTGCGAGTGCCGGCATCCGTTGCAATCCCGATGATCGCCTCGCGATCGAGCTGCACCGTCAGGCTTGGGGTGAGATCGTGGGTGACGAGAATCTTGTTCGATCCCTTGGGGAGATCGACAGGGTCGTGGTCTGGAAGCCCCAGGAGAATCGACAGCACGCGGATGTGCACATCGATCAGATCGCCAACTCTCTCCCGCAGCATCGGTCGCGCATGGGCGGCGAATTGTTGGCGCCACTCGAAGAGAACCAGGTCGAAAGCTTTCTCCGCGCCGAGGTTCTGATGAACAAGCTCCTCCACCTGGCGAAGCAGCTCACCATCCTCGAGAATCGACAGCTGCACGTCGAAGATCGCCGCCTCTTCCGGACCAGCGTGCTTCTCAGCGCGGGCTCTCACCTGCAGCAATCTCTCCCGGGCCTTGGTGAGGCCCTGGTGGAACCGCTTGATCTCCTCCGGAATTGCCTCGTCGGGGATGATGCGGTGCCGAACGTCGGGGACTTCCCACCGGAGAAGGTGGACTTGCCCGTCCACAATCCCGGGAGACGCCGGCATGCCAGCAAGTCCCGTGGACTTCAACTTTCCCCGAACTTGTTAGCGATCACTGCGGAAAGCGCGTCGAGCGCAGCCTCGGCGTCGTCACCAATTGCGCGCAGAGCGATCGTCGCTCCGAACTCGGCGGCGAGCATCATCACTCCCATAATGCTCTTCGCGTTCACCTCGAGATCGTCGCGCACGATGGTGATATTGCTTTTGAATTTTCCCGCCGTCTTCACGATCTCGGCGGCCGGGCGGGCATGTATGCCCAGCTTGTTGACGATCTTCGCTTCGCGCTCAGGCATCAGGTAAGGACCGAGTAAAGTACGAACACCGCGAGGACTCCGAGAGCAATGCGCCAACCCTCCGCCCGTTCGCGCAAGCGTGCGAGCAGGAGAATCCCAATCAATGCCGCGCCGACGATACCACCAGCGAATACCCGGCCCGGCCCAACGATCCGCTCCAGCGCCACCGGTAGCGCAATTCCGGCCACCAGCGCCGCCGCGCTCCCGATGTACTGCGGTCCCTGCCGGAACACAGGATTGCCGAGGGCCGCGGCGACGTTCAACCCTCGAGACAGGCCGATGTGGAGCCCCCAGGCTCTGAGCAGCAAATGTCCGGCGTTGTAGAGCAAGAGAAATGTACCGACTACTGCCAGGGCGGACGCTCCGGCGCCGAAAACGCCGAGCGCAACGACGGAACAGAAGGGTAGCCAGCTGGCCCACACGAGCCTGTCGCCTACGCTGCCGAGCGGACCCGCGAGCGCACTTCGAAAGCGCTCGATTCTCGCTGGATCGACGCCTTCGAGCTCGGCTCGAGTGAGCGCACCGACCGCGATTCCGGTTAGATAGGGGTGCGCGTTGAAGTAGCGCGATTCCCGCGCCAGCGCGGAGCGGTATTGCGGGCCTTCAACGCCACCGGGCAGATAGCGCAGCGCGGGCTCCATCGCGAACCCAATACCAGTTCCGAGCAGGGTCTCGTAATTCCAGGACCCCTGAACGCCGAGCATACGGACAAACATCGCCAGCCTGACACGAACTGGCAGAGCGATTCCCGGCGTGGCTGGCGCTGTCATGTGATTCGCAGAAGCGCGGCGGACACGATCAGCCCTCCGACGAAAAACCAGATCACGTGGCGTACCGAATGAAAAACCTTCCAGAGCGCGCCACCTGCGACCGTCGCGGCGACGACTACCACGACCGCCCGCGAATAGTCGGATTCACTTCCCCAAACGGCTACGATGGCGCGGACGAGAGGGCTGAAGATCATCATCGCGAGCGTCGTCACGAGCGCGCCACGGAGCAGGTCGAGCGTCATCCCCGACAAGTGGAGAGAGAGAAGTGCGTCTCTCGATCCCTCCTCGATTCGGTCGCGGGTCCGCTCGAGGCGACCGGCGATGACGCGGCGCAAGACGACCATGCTCCAGCCGCTGATGCTCGCCGTGAGCAGAGCGGCCAGAATCGAAGCCGGCAGAGCGCCTGGCAAACCGTGCCCTTGCGCGGCGAAAAGCGCACCTCCGACGACTCCGGCAGAGCCCCATTCAGGATAACGGGACGCTCCAAAGGGAAGGGTGTCGAGAGCAATCAGCTCCAAAACTATTCCGATCAGCAGGCCCGACTCGCTGTGGCCGATAAACGTTCCTGCCAGCGTTGACGCGACGATCGGGCGCGACATCATTGCCTGCGGAAAGCTGACGACATCCAGCCCGAGCAACCCACCGAGAAGCGCGAGCGGCAGAGCCTCGAGCAGATTCACTTCGATGCCCCCTCGAGAATCTCAGAGAGCGGGACAGCACGGGCGGAGGGTACATCCTGCGCGGTCACCTCGACACCCGACGCCTCGAGCGCGCGGAGTTGCTCCTCTTCCGCCGGTGTGAGAAAAACGTAGCGCAGCTTCTCGGCGCGTCCGGCGCGATGATGGATCCCGCCAAGGTTTACGCTGCCGATCGCCTTCACGCCTTTCACGAGCCGGTGCATGCTGTCGGTATCTCCGGCGATAAGAATTCCCGGACGCGGGTCGGCGGCGTAACGCGGGTGGTCTTTGATCGCGGTGGAGACGTCGGCGAAATAGATGTCCATCTCGGGCGGCACCGCCATTCGGTACAACTCCTTCTCCCACTCGCTCGAAGCGACCAGATCATCGACGAGAATCAGAAACCGCGCGTTCAGCGGCTGACCCCAACCGACCACCACCTGCCCATGAATCAACCGGTCATCGATGCGGTAAAGGTGGATCCCCATCAGCTCCGCTCAACCACGATCAGCGAGGCTTTTCCGCGATCGGCGGCGGATCTTGCCGCCTCGATGGGTGAAACCTCGGTATTGAAGACAAAGTCGAGAAGCGTGGCCAAATTCACACCGCTCACGAGGACCATGCTGGAATCATCTTTCACAATGCGCCGGGCAGCGAGGGTGGCGCTCCCGGCCGGAAGGTCGGTGAAGATGACGTGCGCTCCGGTACGGGCGAGCTCCCCTCGAATCGTCTTCTCGATGTCTTCGGGCGTGAGTCCCATCATGGAGAGGCCGACGAGCCTTCCGGCCATCCCGCAGATCTGATCCACGGCGGAGACGAGGCCGGCGGAAAAATCTCCGTGACCGATGACAATCGCGCGAACCTTGGGCGCCTCTGCTGATTCGCCGCTACTCATGATCTTCCTGAAGGTATTCGCGAATATTGGAGGCCGCTGCCGTTTTCATCCGCTTGATGAGCCGATCATTGAATGCTTCGGGTGCGTGGATGCCTGAGTAGCGCAGCAGGTGATTGAGCGCAATCACCTCGGCGATGACGGTAATGTTTTTCCCGGGATTCAGGAATACCGTGATCTTCGGAAGCTCCACTTCGAGCATCGTGGTCGTCTCGACGTCGAGCCCGGTTCGGTCTACGACCGCATCCTGGTTCCATTGTTCCAGCTGCACGACTACCTCGATGCGCTTCTGCTGGCGAACGGCGCGAATACCGAAGATCGCGGGAATGTCGATCAGACCGACGCCGCGAATCTCCATGTAGTGCCGCTGCATCTCGTGGCCACGTCCGATCAACACGTCGTTACCACGTTTGCTGACGATTACGAGATCGTCCGCAACCAGCCGATGTCCCCGCTCGACAAGATCGAGCACACATTCCGATTTTCCGATTCCGCTCATGCCAGTGAAAAAGAGACCGACGCCGAAAACATCGGCGAGCGAGCCGTGAAGCGTGGCGGTCGGAGCGAACTCCATCTCCAACACCGGCTTGATCCGCCGATAGAACTCCGCGGTCTTGAGCTTGGTACGTATCAGTGGAATTCCGGCGGCGCTCGCACTTTCCCTGAGGCCAGCGGGGAGACGCTGCCCTTTGGTGACGAAGACCGCCGGAATCGGAAAGGAGAAAAAGAGCTCGAAAATTCGCTTCCGCTCGGGGGCGTCCAGCGACATGAGATAGGTGATTTCCGTTTCGCCGAGTACTTGAAGCCGCTCGGCGGAGAATCGCTTGACGTAACCCGCCAGCACCAGGCCGGGGCTGGAGACTTCGGCGTTTCCGACGGGGCGATCGTGACCTGTTCCCGGCTCGATCTCCTCCAGCTGCAGCGTGCCGCGCAGCCGATCGAGGAGCTGGCCGACGGTTACCTTCGGACTCGGCATGGCCACTCCGCTGCAGACAAGATGCGTTCTATCATTTGGCGACTACTTCCTCAAGATGCGACAGGGTGTCGTTCGCCGCGCGCTCCCATGTGAAGTTCTGGGCGAACCGCCGGCCGGCGGCGCCCAGTACATTCACGAGATCGCGCGACTCTACGATTCCCCTCATGGCAGCGGCCATCGCGCCGGGATCGTCCGGGGGAACGAGGAATCCAGTCTCGCCGTCGACTACTGACTCGCGGATCCCGGGCGAGTTCGCCGCGATCACCGGCGTAGCACACGCTGCCGCTTCGAGATTACTGATTCCCCACCCTTCCTTTGGCGACGCCAGCGTAGATGCCCACGCGCGGCGAAGAAGATGAAGCTTCGCCTCCTCCGAAATGAAGCCGAGGAAGTTTACTCTATCGTTGATACCGAGAGAGTCTACCAGTCCCTCGAGCTGAGCGCGATAGTCGCCAGTGCCGGCAATTTCGAGAGTGGCCTCGGGAACGTTCAGCTCGGCGAATGCGCGGATGACCACGTCTACTCGTTTGTACTTCTTGAGCCTGCCCAGATAAACGAATAGAGGCTTCTCCTCTCGCTCGAGAGGATTCGGTGTAAGGCGCGCGGAGTCGACTCCATTGTAGATCACTCGGACTGCGTGGCGGGGAATGCCGCGCTTGACCAGATCGTCGGCAGTGCTCACGCTGACCGCCTCGAACGGGACCTTCCTATAGAGCGCGCCGAGTGGGCGCTCGGAGAGCCAAACTGCGGCTGCAAGAGGCGCGGGAGCCTCGCGAAAGACCGTCGCTCCGAAGAGGTGATGAACGAGAGCCACGAGCTTTGGCACGCCCCACATCGGAGTGTAGAGCGGAACCTTGTTCAGGTCCTCGATGACGACGTCATAGTTGTTCGCGCGCAGATTCCTTTCGAAGTAGCGCCGCACGAGGAACGGATAAGTGCTGCGATTGCCGATGCGGTAGGCTTCGATCCCGTCCAAGTTGGCGCGGGTCGGCGCACTCTCCCAGGAGCTGCAGAGGAGGTCTACGCTGTGACCGCGAGCGACCAATCGCGAGAAGATTTCCCGGAGATGAAGTTCGGCCCCGCCAGCTTGGGGATTTTCGTGGTCCTGCCAGTTCAGTACGAGTATCCGCACTAGATCATGCCGGCCTGGCGGGCGAAAGCGTCGAGCACTCCATTTACGAACTTTGCGCTCGCTGACGTGCCGAATCTTTCGGCTAACCGCACGGCTTCCTGAATGGCCACCCGCGGCGGCGTCTCGCCTTTCATCAGCTCCGCAGCCCCGAGGCGAAGCACCGAGCGCTCGATCGCGCCGAGTCGTTCGAGTCGCCAATTGGTGGTGACGTCCGCGAGTCGCGAGTCGAGCGCGGCACCGCCACTGGCGACCTCCCGGACAAGCAGCCCGGCGAGGCGCCGTTCTTCCGGAGCAACGGAAAGATCGTCCCAGACCTGCGTGGCGACCCGATCGAGATTTGCTCCGCCCCGCATCTCGCACGCGTAGAGCGCCTGTAGCGCGCGCGCGCGAGCGCGCGACTCAATCCGCATCGTCGGGTTCGAGTCGGTTGTAGAGGTCGATCATCTCGAGGGTAGCGACAGCCGCGTCCCATCCCTTGTTTCCGTGCGCGCCACCCGCGCGCGCCTCGGCCTGCTCGTCGGTGTCGCAGGTCAACACGCCGAAGCCGATTGGGGTTTCGGAATCCGCGCTGACTGCAGCAAGGCCTCGCGACGCTTCTCCGGCGATGTAGTCGAAGTGAGCGGTCTCGCCCCGAATGACGGCACCGACCGCTACGATACCGTCGTACCGCTCGCTCGAGAGAAGCCAACGCGCGCCGAGGGCAAGCTCCCACGCTCCCGGGACCCAGACGACATCGATGTCTTCAAAGACGACGCCGTATTTGATCAAGGCTTCGAGCGCGCCGTCGACCAGCTTCTTGACAATCGGCTCGTTGAATCGGCTGGCGAGGACGACGATGCGCCGCCCGACACCGCTGGGCAGTCCTTCGAATTCGGGCATTTACGACGCGAACAGGTGTCCGAGCTTGGCTCGCTTGGCTTCGAGGTAGCTGGAATTCTCGTCGTGCGCGATCGCGATAATCGGCACGCGCTCGTCGATCGTGAGACCGTAACCTTCGAGCCCAACCAACTTGCGCGGGTTGTTCGTGATCGGCCTGATCGTTCGCAATCCGAGATCGAGGAGGATCTGGGCGCCAATTCCGTAGTTCCGAAGGTCGGGCTTGAAGCCGAGTCTCTCGTTGGCTTCGACGGTATCGATTCCCTGATCCTGGAGCTCGTATGCCTTGAGCTTGTTGAGGAGACCGATGCCGCGTCCCTCCTGATCGAGATAGACGATCACGCCCTTGCCTTCCTTGGCGATCATTTTCATCGCCGTCTCGAGCTGCCAACCGCAATCGCAGCGAAGCGAGTGGAAGACATCGCCCGTCAGACACTTGGAATGCATCCGGACGAACACGCTGGAATCGGGACCAACATCGCCGAGCACAAGAGCGATGTGCTCGTGCTTGTCGACATCGTTCCTGTAGCCCAGTACGCGCCACACTCCCGTGTCAGTGGGAAGCCGGGCCTCGGCGACTCTGTGGACGAGGCGCTCGGTCTGCAAACGGTAGGCGACGACCTGCGCAACCGTGATGAACGTCACACCATGTTGCGCGGCAAATCTCTCCAGCTCCGGCCGGCGCGCGCTGGATCCGTCTTCGCTAAGGATTTCGCACACGACACCAGCGGGAGTAAGTCCGGCCAGACGCGCAAGATCAACCGCCGCCTCTGTGTGTCCGACGCGCTGGAGCACACCGCCGTCCCGCGCCCGAAGCGGGGGAACGTGCCCCGGCCGACGCAGGTCGGCGGGCACTGTCTTCGGGTCCACAGCGACCTGGATGGTTCTCGCGCGGTCCTGCGCGCTCACACCGGTAGTGACGCCAAAACGCTCGTCCGCATCGATCGTCATCGTAAACGCCGTTCGAAACTCCTCGGTGTTCGTCTCGCTCTGTTGCGGTAGATCGAGCTGGTCGGCGCGCGCGCCTGTGAGTGCGAGGCAGATCCATCCACCCGCTTTGCGGATCATGAAGTTGATGAGCTCGGGCGTGACGAGCTGCGCGGCGCAAATGAGATCGCCTTCATTCTCGCGATCCTCGTCGTCCGCGACGATGATGAGCTTGCCGGCCTTGATGTCGGCAATGGCCTGCTCGACTGTTCCGAACTCCATATCCTCTAATGCTCCAGCGAGAAATCCGTCATGGAATTTACCGCGGATGCCTCGCGGAGGTAGGGCTCGAGTAACCGGCGCAAATGTTTGGCAATGACATCAGCCTCGACTTGCACCCTGCTTCCCGCTCTCAGATCGCCCAGCGTCGTGTGACGCAAAGTGTAATCGATCACCGAAAGCTGCAAACCGCCGGGCTTGAGCTCGTTCACCGTGAGGCTTACGCCATCAACCGCGATGGATCCGTGCAGCACGAAAAGCGGTTCGAGGGAAGCGGGAAGCGAGAGATCTATCAGCACGGCGTCGCCCGCAAGATCTCGCGAAGTAACGACGCCCACAGCATCGACGTGTCCTTGCACGATGTGCCCGCCGAGACGGTCGGTCGCGCGAGCGGAGCGCTCCAGGTTCACGCGCGTCCCGCTCTTCCAACCTCCGATTGTCGTCCGCTCGAGCGTCGTGAGCACCGCGGCCGCCTCAAACCAGCCGGGACCGAACTCGCGGACGGTGAGACACGCACCATTCACGGCAATGCTCTCGCCCGCCGCGAGATCGTTGAACGGAGCACGAATGCGAAGCTCGCGCCCGGCATCCGTCTGCCGCACGCTCTCGACTTCGCCAACCTGCTCGATCAATCCGGTAAACATTCAACCCTCGCGCAACGCGTACCCGGTCATCACATCTTCGCCAAACTCGGCGCGCCGCACCACACGAGCGCTCCGCAACTGCTCTTTCAAAGAGTCGGACAGCTCGTCGAACGGGCTCAGCCCGCCCGCACCAAGTGTGACCGGTGACTGAAAGATAACCAGTCTGTCTACCAGGCCGTGCCGCACGAACTCCCGGGCCACCCGCGCCCCGCCCTCGACCAGGAGATGCTGCACGTCGAACCCACGCAGCGCCTGGAGAGCTGCCGGCAGATCCTCGGCCTCGAAGACATCGACGCCCGCGTTGTGCAGCGCCGCGAGCCGAGCAATCGGAGGATGGTGCGCGAAGATGACGGTCGGGGTCTCCTTCGCGGTTCGGACGAGCGCAGCGTCGAGGCCAGTCTCGGCATTTCTGTCGAAGACGACGCGCATCGGCGTCACTCTTGGACGTATGGAGCCTCTGACCGTAAGCTGGGGGTCGTCAGCCCGCACGGTCCCCAGGCCGACCGCAATCGCGTCCACATTCGCGCGCAAGCGCTGTACTTCCTTGCGCGAGAGCTCGTTGCTGATCCACCGACGCTCCCCGGAGGGATCATTTATTTTCCCATCGCTGGAGAGCGCCAGCTTGAGCGTCACCCACGGCCGGGACGTATTCGCCGCCGCGAAGAAAAACGGAGCATTGAGCTCCCGGGCGGCGGCTTCTTCCACGCCGAAGTCGACCTGAACCCCGTAGTCGGCGAGATGGCGCGCTCCCCCGCCGGCCAGCGCGGTAGGATCGGCGGCGGCCATCACCACCCGCTGGACCCGAGCCTCGAGTATGACCTCTGTGCAGGGCGGAGTCTTGCCGAAGTGGTTGCAGGGCTCGAGCGTCACGTACATGGTGGACCCTCGCGCGCGATCACCGGCAGCTTTTAGTGCCAGGACCTCTGCGTGAGCCTCGCCAAAGCGGGCGTGGTACCCTTCGCCGACCACCGTGCCGTCCTTAACGACAACAGCGCCGACCATAGGGTTCGGCGCTGTTTGTCCCCAGCCTTGCTGGGCGAGTGCCAGCGCGCGACGCATGAATTCTGCGTCGCGCGCATCGTTAGAACCCGAAACGAGCTCCGACCGATCCGTAGATTCTGGAATCGGCTGCCTGCTTGCCATTGAAAGTGTTGTACGTGTTGATCGTGCCACCGGATACCTGTCCAATTTCGCCGGTCAGCTTGAAAAGCAGAAGGTTCATCGACAAATCAGCAAACACGTTCGTGCGGGTGAGGTTCTGTGACAGCGACACAGGACCAGCATTGGCTGCCGGAATGGGCGGGACGGTTCGTGCAGCGACGTGAGCACGAATCTCCGTGGAGGCGTCATATTTGTCCTGACCGAAGCCGGCGGCGAGGCCGAATAAAATCAGGCTCTTGCTCGCGACAACGCGCCAGGCGTTGCTCTTCAAACTGAGGTTGTTGACGTAAAGCGAATCATTGTTGGTGTTCGCCGCGATGTTGGCTGTAGGCAATTCGCGGTGGAGGTAGCTCACCGAGATGCCCGGCACCAGCAGCGATTCCTGCAGGATTCCGACGCGCGCGCCGTAACCAAACTTGAGCGATCCATTCGGGACCTTGACGCTGACGTTGCTGTTGTTGAACTCGGGGAGATAGGACGCACTTACCAGGACGTCCACGCCGCCGACGTTGGTGATGGCGAGCGGAAGCCCCTTGAAGACTCCAATCGCCAGCTCGGCGGTCGGCATCGGAAGGATCTGCGTCTTGGTGTCGTAGCGGCTGCTCGTCGCGCCGGTAACTGCAGGCGTTACGTTCTGAACCTGAGGGACACTTCCCTGAACCGCGTTGATGCGGAAGCCGGCAGAGAAATGCCCTAATCCGCCCAGGCTTCCACCCTGACCGAGCGTGGCGTTGCCACCGGTGAGGGCCGCACCGAGCTGCGGGGCCATGTACTGGAAGAGATCAATCGCTTTCTGACATGCGTCCTGAGAAGCGCGCTGCTGATCCGGAACTCCCAAACCGTTCACGGTTCCCGGCGGGCAACGTCCGGTATCGACCTGCGCTTGAACTGAAATCGCGCCAAACGCAACGGCTGCGAACAAAACGAACAGACCTGTTTTCATCTGATAATCCTCAAGAGAGTATGACTACGCCGGAACCGGGCTTGAGCGAGCCGAGCTTCCAACCCGCGACTCCGACTGCGGAAGCCCCCGACAATACAGCTTTGACGTCGGCTGGCGCGCAGATGACCACCATTCCTACACCCATATTGAACGTTCGGTACATCTCAGCAGGTTCCACCGAACCCGCCTTCTGCAGTACCGTGAAAACACCTGGTACTTCCCAGCTGGACGTGTCTATTACGGCGTCCAGAGTCTTCGGCAGCGCGCGATCCAGATTGTCCGGCAATCCCCCGCCCGTTATGTGCGCCATCGCGTGAACGCGATCGAGCACCGGTTTGAGGACCGCCAAGTAAGACCGATGTTCAGCGAGAAGAACGTCTGCGACCGCCCCGCCACCACCAGGAAACGCGTCTCCAGGCCCGAGCTTCAGTCGATCCTTGACGATCTTCCGCGCCAGCGAGTATCCGTTCGTATGCAGTCC
>JANMWS010000026.1:0-30654 GCA_031394125.1 Gemmatimonadales bacterium | reverse complement strand
CACCTTAACACGGATCCAATAGGATAAAAGAACCCCCGTCCCGGCTAAGAGTTGAGTCGAGCGGGCAAGCCTAGCTACACGAGCGGAGCCACCTTGTAGCGCATTTCAGCAGATGCTGAGTGCGACTGAATTTTAGGGGGGTGACGCGAATGTTTTATTCCTTATTGAGCTGGCTGTTCCCTGAAACGCAGGGTTGGTGGTAGCGGGTACGGGGGTTTCTTCTTATGCAACGCCAGATCACTCGATACGTCGCACTGGTTACTGCGGCAGCGCTCGGTAGCGTTGCCGTGCTCTTCCTGCGTGATCCCGCATTTAACGTCGAGTTTGCGCAGGCTGCACTGACGTTTGGGCTGATCACTGTACTGGCAAACGTCCTGACCCACAAAACTAGCGGCGATGCGTCAGGGTCACTGTCGTTTATCCCAGTCCTTGCGAGCGCTGCGATTGCTCCGCACTGGCTGACTGCTGTCGCGGTTGCCGGATCCGCCCTCAGTGCACAGGTGGTAGCGCGCAGGGGTCCGCTCAAGAGCGTATTCAACATTGCACAAGAGTGCTTTGCCATATCCCTCGCGATTTTCGCTTATCGCTCATTGGGCGGAGTTCCTTTGCATCGGATTGGAGAGTCAGGTTCCCTCTCTTTGTTTGCACTTTTCTTGGTGTTCTTCATAACGAACTCCGTTTGCGTAAGCGGGGCCCTGGGAATAATCAAAGCCAGAAACCCTTGGTTGATCTGGAGAGAAAACACGCTCAGCGTGTTGCCTTACGACTTTCTCTCGCTTCCCGTCATCTTGTTCTTCGTCTGGATCTACACCCAGTACGGCGTGGTCGGGGCATTCGTGTTGGCAGTTCCGCTACTGGGTCTGAGGCAGATCTACAAGGTTAACTGGCAGCTTGAGCGGACTAATAGAGAATTGTTGGAACTCATGGTTGCAGCAATTGAAGCGCGCGACCCCTATACCTCCGGCCACTCAAGACGCGTTGCCGAAAAAGCTAGAGTCATCGCACGCGCGGTTGGTTTGAGGGAAAAGGAGATCGAAAGAATTGTGGCTGCGGCGCTCTTACATGACGTTGGAAAGATTCACGAGGTCTTTGGGCCCATTCTCAGCAAACCGGGTAGACTGACGCCCGAAGAGCAGGTTGTGATGCGCACCCATCCTATTAAGAGTGCGGAACTCGTGGGCACTGTGACACAGCTTAGAGATGTGGTACCGCTGATCAGACATCATCACGAGAATTGGGACGGCTCGGGGTATCCAGATGGGCTGACTGGAGATGGAATTCCCCTGGGATCGCGGATAATCATGTTCGCGGACACAATCGATGCGATGACGACTGATCGGCCTTATCGTGCGGCGCTCGATGCGGCATCCGTTCGACGGGAACTCCTTCGTTTTCGAGGGAGTCAGTTCGATCCACAACTTTGCGATGCTCTTCTTCGCAGCCCAGAGTATTCCAAGCTATTTGCACCTGTGAATACAGCTCCGGAAGAGTGGGTTCAGCGAACTCCCGATCGAGGGTCGGTTCTTCGGACCGCCGTTTCCGGCTAGCTAGCGACCGGAGAGAGGGTTGGCGACGCCTGGCCCGACGGAGATTCTAGATTTGGCGCCCCGGGATTCCGGTCATGGACTATGCGCTGGATGGAAGCGGGAAGCGGCCAACTTGACACGCGGTGATTGTAGACGTATTCGCATACCAATCGGCTACCTCTTTCAACCTCGCCTATCGCGCAGAGTCCCAAGTACACTGCGTGCGTCTCAAAATCGTGTCCGCCGAATCCGCGCACTCGAAGGTGTGCGGCTTCGAGTTCCAACACTAACGGTCGAAGTTCTTCCTCCGTCGCGCCTTCGTTTAGGCGGATGCGAAGCCGAAGAGACAGTAAATTCGCTCTGCGACGTGTGCTGTAAGTCAGTGGAAGAGCTTGGACCTGGCCGAATACGGCAGACGCTTTGGCAATATCGCCTTTCTCGATCGCGATTCTAGCTATATAACTCTGAATCTCTGAGTGCGCAAAATCGTCGTCCGCAGATATGGAACATTCCATGAGCCGATCCAAAGTAGCTTCGGCGGCGGTGAACGCGCCCGCAGCAACGTGCAACCGTAATTCCGCTACCAGCAGACGAGAAAGTCGAGCCTCACTCTTGTTTGCCCGCTCTTGGTCGAAGGCTTGGGCAACGAAGGCCAGTCCTTCTTCATAGCGTGCGCTAATCCTGCATGCTGCTGAAGCAGTCAGCAACGCATTGGAGTAGGCTAGTTCGCCACCAGTTTGACGCGCCGATTCTGTAAATCGCTGTAGCTCCTGGAGCGGAATAATTTCGTGGCCGCGCGTTGTACGGTATATCGTCTTGACCTCTAGGCGCGCGGTTTCACTCACCTCATCGTTGTCTAGAAAGGATTCAACACATCCGTAAATAGAATCGAGTGCTTCCGCCGGTCCAATATCAGTTGCGATTTTCAGGGCTAGAATGGCAGCCCGTACCCGGTGAGCGGGCGATGCATCGGCAGATTCCACGCAGGGAATGATGTCGGCCAGTAGAGACGAAAAGTCTAATGCGCTTTGGTGTCGGGCCGTAAAGAGAAGGAGTTCAAAATCGTTGTGCCCATTCGACGAAGGATCAGCTTTCCCTGCTAGCCGAATGCACGATCGTAGCACTTCCTTACTTTTCTCCCATTCTCCGCTCAGTTGGTAGCAGAAAGCCAAACGTGGTAGAACGTTGAGTCGTTGCCCGTCCGTGGCGCAATATTCCAAGGATTTCTGAAATGCGGCCGCAGCCCCTTCTGCCAAGCCTAAGTCAAGAAGGTGTTCAGCACACGCCATGCTCAGACTAAGGGCTTTCTGCCTCTCCCCTGCATGATGCCGATGTCTCGCGCATGCCCACAACACAGTTGTTGGCATTGTCGCTTGTGCAATCTCCGTCTCGAGAACGTCGGCGGAGCGCCGGTGAATGAACGCGAGCGACACTGCAGGCAATCGACTGATGGCAGCTGAGGCGAGGAAGTCGTGCCGGGGCTGGACTTGCACTGGGGAAACGTCCTTCCCCTCAATTGGCGTACTAAGCATCGCAGCGCTGCTCAATTCACCGACGGCAGAGAGCAACTGGTGCGGGGGATATTGAAGAACCATCTCGACTCGGTCGAGCGTCGCGTAATCGCTCAGCACCGCACAGGTCTGAAGGACCTGGAGTGCCTCGCCGCTCAATCGCGACAATCGCTCCTGCAGCACCTTGGTGACGGAAGGCGGTGCTTCGTACCTTCGACCAGTCTCGATCCACTGGTGTGCGAGCTCTTGGAGGAAAAATGGATTGCCTTCGGCGACCGCCAGGCACCAATCGATAAAGTCTGCCTGGGGCTCATCACCGGGTCGCAAAGCGACCGATTTCAGAAGCGCCGTTGAAGCCAGCGGCTTCAACGGACCCACAGTCAGGGTGGCGAGATGAGATTGCTCTACGTAGTCGAGAAAGGAACTGTTGCCGGGCCGCGAGTTCAACAAAAAGAATAGATGTCTTGTCGCGCACCACTCCATCATGCGAGCTAGAATTCGGGCCGACGCATTGTCCAGCCACTGAACGTCTTCGATAAGAATGACCAGGCACCGCTCCTCAGCGACCGAGTCCAGAAGGTCAAAGAGCGCCGCACGAACGTTCTGGAACAAAGTGTCCGAATCAAATTGGCGGGAGTCGTCGGACCGTTGTTCGAATTCCGTTAGCCGCTTCAACCACGCAAAGGTTTCCGGCGCGCAGCCCAAAGCCCCGGGCATTTCGCGCAGCTGCGGTACGATATCAACGAACAGCGACAGGGGCCGGTCGACATCAGCTCTGCGACAGGTGACTCGTTGTATCTGAGCTCCTTGTAGGTCCGCAAACCGCCCCAGTTCAGCTGTGAGCCTGCTTTTGCCGACGCCCGGTTCCCCGATGATTAGCGTACCCGATCCATGTCCTCTTTGAGCGCGTTCAAAGCTTCGGGTAAGCGACTCCATCTCGATTTCGCGCCCCACAAACGGCGGCTCAGTATTCAAAAGAGTCGGTCGGTCGGGGATTCGTTCTACCACTCTCCTGCGTAAGAGGCTTGCCGGCAATTGGAGATCGTGCTGGGCGCCTCCAACGTCGGCGATGTAACGGTCGAGAATGGATACGGCTTTTCGCTTTCCGCCACGCATTGCGGCGGCTTCTGCCTGAGCAAGAACTGCGGTCTCGTTATATGGGTCGAGTGACAGACATTTTCCGGCGGTCCTTTCCACATTCGGCCAATCAGCCTGGAGCCGTGATCGCTCGAGCTCCCCTACCAGGAGCTTTGTCGAGGCCGAGTGCACTTCGCCTCGTTTTGACTCGACCCAATCGCGAAGCGATTCGGAAAGTCGAGGATTATAACCCGGCAGGAATTCCAGCGAATCTTTCCTTAACACCGGAGACGGATCCGGTCCTGCGAGATCCTCGATGTCGCTCCGCGCGTCGAATTGCGACACCTGCAAACTGTCACGATCGGCCCTGACGGCGATTCCCAGTTTTTTCAGCTGCAGAATTGTCTGGCGCAACCTGTGAGCTCGCGCCTTCTCAGCTACTCTCGGCCAGAGAAGTGATGCCAGCCGCGCACGGCTCACACGCTTCCCGCGCTCCAGGATCAGGTATAGGGCCGCCGCGAACACTATCTCCTGCGAGGGAGTAAGCGTCGTTACCCCAGTATCGATTTCCGCAGTTCCAAGAGCACGCAGTAAGATCATTTGGGCTCCCTCCTAATTGCTGGAAGCTCGTTGGGGTGCGTCAGAATCCCGTCAGAATGCCTATGGAGGCCGAAATTGGCATCACAATGGGTTCTTTGCGAGGGCCAAATCGCGCACGCAGTGCTTTTTACGGGCTCGGGGTACATCTTGAGGCGCCCAATTGGAGCACCGTGATGCTTCTGGTGGGAGATGCCCCAAGCGAAAAAGTAAGGAACCGCAACACTCTGGAGACCCGAATGCTGAAAGCCAAATTCGTTTCGCTGACACTCTCGCTCATCGCTTTTTCCGGCCCTGCCTACGCGCAAGGGGTGTCTGCCTTAGACGCGGCGCTAGGAGCCAAGGTCGATTCCATCGCGATGCTGGTGCTGCAGTCGACGGGAGTTCCGAGCGCCTCGGTCGCTGTTGTCAGGCACGGGCGTGTCGCGTACGCGAACGCCTATGGTTCGGCGAAGCTCGAACCCCGGGTCGCTGCCACACGCGACATGCGCTACGCCATCGGATCGGTCAGCAAACAGTTCACCGCTTCAGCGATTCTGCTCCTCCAGCAGGACGGAAAGCTCTCGATCGACGATCCAGTCTCCAAATTCATCCCAGGACTGACTCGCGGAAACGATGTGACGGTCCGCCAGCTCCTATCACATACATCGGGGTACCAGGACTTCTGGCCGCAGGACTACGTGATGCCCATGATGCTGTCGGCGACCACGCCCCAATCCATCGCTGACCGTTGGGGCAAGCAGCCCCTCGACTTCGAGCCGGGCTCCCGCTGGCAATACAGCAACACGAACTACACGCTCGCAGGAATGGTGGTCGAGAAGGCGAGCGGGATGCCGTTCTTCCAATTCGTGCGCACGCGCATCCTTCAACCGCTAGCTCTCGCCAGCGCGAAAGACTTCGATGTGAATCCGAGAGCGGTGGATCCCACCGGCTATCTGCGCTACGGTCTTGGACCGCTCCGCCCTGCGCCCGATGCGGGAGCCGGTTGGATGTGGGCCGCTGGAGAGCTGGCCATGACGCCGCGCGATCTAGCAGCATGGGACATCTCTATCATTCGCCACAGTCTCCTCAAGCCGGAGTCGTACCGCGCGCTAACCGCCAACGTCGGTCTCAAAAACGGTGCATCGAGCGGGTACGCGCTCGGCATCGACGTGTCGATGCAGGGTGGCCGCTTCATGCTCGAGCACAGCGGCGAGGTGTCGGGCTTTACGGCCGAGAACATGGTGTTTCCGGATGACAGCGTGGCGATCGTGGTGCTGACCAATCAGGACGCGGCGCCCGCCGCTGGTGCGATCGCGGGACAGATCTCGCAGATCCTGTTTGCCACGGAAGACGCCCTGGCGGCGAACAGGACGGCGCAGGCCCGCGCGATCTTCGACGGACTCCAGCACGGCACGGTCGACAGGACCTTGTTTACGGCCAACGCCAACGCGTACTTCAGCCCGCAAGCGCTCGCGGATTTCGCGTCGAGTCTGGGTCCGCTCGGTCCGCCCACCGGTTTCGTGCAGACGCGGAAGTCGGAGCGCGGGGGAATGGTCTATCGCTCGTACAGGGCGAGCTTTCTTGGTCGCACGCTCAGAGTGTGGACTTACGAGACGCCGGACGGAAAGCTGGAGCAGTATCAAGTGGCGCCGGCGGGCTGAGTCCAGCCCAATTCGCGCTCGGACTTCGTGTAAACCACCCCGGCCACTCCACGCGCAATGCGTAGGCCCCCCTGCCATGGGGCCAGGGAAGATGCGTCGGGGCCGACGCATTTCCCGTTGCCTTGGCGCCCTCCCGGGCGTCAATAGAGTATAGAGAAGCAATTGGATAAGAGGGGAAGCGTCTCCAGGCGCTTCCCCCCTTTTTCGTTCGCGAACTGTTGAAGGAAGTTCGCTGAGCGCTATTTGAGCTCGCCGGCTCCAGTGAACGAGGCCTCGCCCGAGATGGCGTCGTAGTGGTCGATCTTCACAGGTCCGCTGCGCCTGTCGTCGAAAACGATTTTCGCTTCGCCAACGAGACCTCCAACGCGCCGGCGCTGCTCCGCGTTCAGTCGAAAGTGTCCGCGCCAGTCCGCGCCCGACTCGCTCCCACCCTTCGCGCCTTCATCCAGAATGATCTGAAGACCATTGATCGCAACTTCGCGATCGCCGAGCACGAGTTGTCCGCCGGTAATATTCATACATTCCTCTCGGTACCTGATAGCCGCTGACGTTCTAACGTAGCTGGCCGCCGCAAATAAGAAAAGCCAACCTGGGGAGAAACGCAAAAACGCGCCCGTGAGAGCGCGTTTCAGTTTCTATCTGGGTGGTGTGGCGAGACTACGGCAGTACGAACTGAACCGAGGTCTCGATCGGGAAGTTGTTGCTGCGGAGTATCGCGACGGCGGTAAATGATCCGTGCAGGCCCTTCGGATTCCAGCTTTCCTCGAACGTCGTCGCACCCTTGCCCTTCAGAGTCTCGCTGCGCATCGCCGAGGTGAACATGCGACCCTCGCTCCACTTCCAGATTTCCTTGCCCGCGAAATCCTTCACCACGAAATCGTGGGTCTGTCCGTCGGGGTAGCGCAGCTCCAGCATCTTCGTCGTGTTGTTGGTCACGCGCAGAGAGAATCTGAGCTTTTCAGCGTCGTCCTTCGGTCGCAAGATGTCGAATGTCGATACGATCGGAGCGGTTTTTTCTTCGCCATTATGTCTGGTTGAGGCGATCGCTTTTCCGTCGTGGGAGAAAGGAGCCGCGGCGAACGCGACTGATGCTGCGCACAGCAAAGGGAGGATGAGGCGGTTGTGCATTTACGTCAGTCTGGGGATCGGCGATGATGGGCGCGCAGGGCGATTCTCCACTATTTGCGAGAAGCCCAACATATCAATTCAAAGACGAGCGGTCAACACCTTCGTAACCCAACTAACTTCGCGTGTATGTTGGAGTTGCGACCCCTTGAAATCTTCGGCCTATGTTCGGAAACCAGGCCCCATTCGGCTTGTGAAAATCTTCACAAGCGGTTAATTTTTCCCCGGAATGAGAGACGAAAAGGGGCTGCGCAAAAGCTCGCCTTCGGGCGGGTTGTCGGGCGCCGATTTCGCCGGCGTCGGGCTCCAGTTCGCGGCCGCGATTGTTCTCTTCCTCTTCGCCGGACAATGGGTGGATGACAAGCTCGGAACCTCCGGTTTGTTCACGATCGCGGGGGTTTTCATCGGCGGAGGTGCAGCATTCTACCTAATGTACCGCAAGATTGCCGCGGCGCAGCGGCGCGACGACGAACAGAGATCGGCGAAGAGTGGTCCTGGTCCGACAGATAGTCAGCGGTGAAGGAAGGTAGAGCATTGGGATTGTTTGCTGGTGTCTCGGCAGCTCTCATCATCATCGCGAGCGTGGTTCTACGGATCTATTTCAGGACGGTGACCGAGCACAGGGCGATGCTCGTGAGCGCTGGACTGGCTTTCGCAGTACAGCTCGGCTCTTACGCTCTGCTCCGCCCTGCGCGCAGCGGACACGGTGCGCCGGGTGAGCTGCTGATTCGCTGGGGCATCGGCGCCGTGATGAGGCTGTTGGTGTTGGTGTTGTATGCGCCGTTGGCGAGGGTGATGTTTCTTTCGCTCGATGCGGCGCTCGTGAGCCTGGTGACTTTCTTCTTCATGACGATGATGGCTGAACCACTGTTGCTCGAATATGATCGTTGATCAAGTCGACTTCATAACACCGCACATCAGCGACTCGCACACGCTCGACTATCCGTGCTTCAAGGCCGGGTTCGTCTGCGAGTACGAGCTTCCGCGCTGGAATCCGATCCACATCGGGCGCTTCGCGCTGGACATCTCGCCCACCAGACACGTCGTCATGCTCTGGATTGCCGCTACGCTGTGCGTTGTCACAACGCTGCTCGCTCTCCGGGCGCACAATCGCAGAACGCGCGAAGGAAAAGCGCCCAGCGGATTCGGCAACGGCCTCGAGGCCCTGGTGCTTTACCTCCGGAACGAAGTCATCCTCCCCAACGTCGGCCCTCACGGCAATGGTTACGTTCCGTTTCTGCTCACGCTCTTCTTCTTCATCCTGTTCGCGAATCTGCTGGGGCTCGTTCCCTACGGGTCGACGGCTACCGGAAACATCTCCGTCACCGCGACGCTCGCGATCGTGACGTTCATCGTGATCGAGGTGGCCGGCATGAAAGCGCAGGGGAAGGGCTATATCAACACAATAATTTTCTGGCCGCACGACATGTCGCTCGGCATGAAGCTGTTCATTTCGCCGATTTTGACACCGATCGAGCTCGTTGGAAAGTTGACCAAGCCGTTCGCGCTGGCGATCCGCCTCTTCGCCAACATGACCGCGGGCCACGTCGTGCTGCTGGCGCTCATCAGCCTCATATTCACTTTTGGAAGCTGGTTGCTGGTGCCGGTGCCGATTTTAATGGCGTTGGGCATCTCGTTTCTCGAATTGTTCGTTGCATTTCTGCAGGCGTTCATCTTTACGCTTCTGTCCACTGTCTTCATTGGGCTGATTCGCGAGGGTGCGCACTGACGCGGAGCGTGCTCAACTTCGCGTAGGTATCCAGCCGAGCGGGCTGGAGAAGTCCGTTGGGATGAACAGTCCCGCTGACGGGCGGCGACCCAATGTCGCGAGCATGACATATCACGTTGAAATGATGAGGAAGGGAAAATGATCTTAGCGCTCCTGCAGGCAGTACCCGCGGCAAGCGGCTACACCGCGCAATACACCGGTGCGTGGGCGATGCTCGGCGCCGGAGTTGGCGCTGGACTCGCGGTAATCGGAGCTGGAATTGGTATCGGTCGTCTGGCGGGGCAGGCGATGGATGGAATGGCGCGTCAACCGGAGATGGCCGGACGCATTCAGACAGGCGCGATCATCTTCGCGGCGCTCGTCGAAGGCGTCGCGCTGTTCGCGGTCGTCATCTCGTTCCTGATTCAGAAAAAGTTCTAGGACCACGGTGCGAGCCGCGGCGCTCTTTCGCGCCGCGGCTCCGCCGCTGACTTACGGGTAATCACTCCATGACCACAGTCGTTTTCGCACTCGTCCAGCAGGCCGCCAACGCAATTCCGGAAGAAGCCGCGCCATCGGGCGATCTGCTAACGCCGGTTGGCGGGCTCATGTTCTGGACGCTCATCACCTTCGTGATTCTCTTCGCCATCCTCGGCAAGCTCGTCTTCCCGAAGATCACGGCGGCCGTCGAGGCGCGTGAGAAGGCGCTCGAGGAGGCAATCGAGGGAGCGAAGCGCGATCGCGAAGAAGCAGCGCGCGTCCTTGCGGAACAGCTGAAGCAGATCGAGGCCGCCCGCCTGGAAGCGCAGAAGATCATCGTCGAGGGGCGCCAAGCTGGAGAAAAGGTGCGCGCCACGATGATCGAGGAGACGCAACAGCAGCAGCAGGCGATGCTGGAGCGCGCACGGCGCGAGATCCAAATGGAGAAGGAGAAAGCAATCGCCGAGCTGCGGCGCGAGGCAATCGAGCTCGCCATCGCTGGAGCGAGCAAGGTGATCGAGAAGAACCTGGACGATCAGTCCAATCGGAAGATGGTGGAGAGCTTTCTCGCTTCGATCCCAGTTACCGAGCCCAAGCGCGGATGAACAACGCCACCATCGGCCGGAATTACGCCGAGACTCTGCTGATCCTCGCGAAGCGAGAGGGGCAGGCGGAGGAATGGGGAACGCTCATCGAGTCCATCGCGTCAGCGATGCAGGAAGATCGCACGCTCAAGACCTTCCTCGGATCGCCGAAGCTTGCCGCCGCGCGCAAGATAGAGATCCTGACAACGGCCCTCGGGAAGCGTGTTCCGCCTCTCTTTCTCCGCTTCCTCCAGACCGTGATAGTGAAGCGGCGGCAAATGGTGATCCCCGACATCGCGCAGGAGTACCGCGCACTCATCGACGCGTCGGAAGACCGGGTGCACGCGAACGTCACCGTCGCTCGTGAGCCGGCCGAGCCGGAGAACGAAGCGTTGGTGCAGCAGCTGTCGCGGCTGTTCGGTAAGCGCGTCGTGCCTCACATCTCGATCAACCCTGCCATTCTGGGTGGCGTGATCGTAAAGGTCGGCGACACGGTCATGGACGGCTCGGTGCGTCGCCGTCTGGCCTCCCTCCGGAGCAGGATGCTCACGACGGCGGCTCGATAGTCTGGTCAGTTCTCAGCACTACCAGCCGGTGGGGCGTAGTCATTGAAGGGCCGCAGTTAGGTGCGGCCCTTTCATTTTGCCAAACTGATCCGGCTTCACAATCAAATGTCTTCCAACAAGCAGAGGCCGTTGAGACTACTCTCGGCCATAACCGTGACGCTGTTGCTCGGCGTCGTCCACGCGGCTGGAGCGCAGGTTCTCCAGCCCGGTCTTCAGCGGGGACTAACCCGCGCCCCAGATAGCGCACGGAAGATCTCGCTGAACGAAGCGATCCGGATGGCTGACCAGAACGCACCCGCGGCGGTTCAAGCCGAGGGTGTAGAGAGGACCAGCAAGGCGGCTAAGGTATCCGCAATAGGAGCGATCATGCCGAGCATGACGCTGAACGCGGGACGGGTAATTCAATACGGCGGCGGCCAGACGCGCGTAAATCAGAATGGCGAGACCGTCGCGATTGCAGCCGCGCCGACGAACAGCACCGGCCTCAATCTGAACATGACGCTATTCGACGGTGGGCAGCGTCTGTACAATCTGCGCACCGCCAAGTACGACATCGCCGCCGCTGAAGCCAACCGCGTTGCGGTGAAATACAACGTTGCGCTCCAGGTGAAGCAGCAGTACTACGCTGTCCTTGCGGCGATTGAAAGTCGCGACGCCGCCCAGTTTCAGATGAGCCAGGCGGCCGAACAGTTCAGGACCTCGGTGGCCAAAGTACGGGCGGGGGTTGCAACGAGGTCTGACTCCCTGCGCGGGGTGATCCAGGTCGGCAACGCGCAGCTTGCCCTCATTACCGCGAAGAGCAACAAAGAGGCGGCGGACGCCGCCCTCACGCGACTCGTCGGCTCGGAAGTGCCCGTGACGGCGGATCCGGCGTCGGTGCAGGAGAACATGGCGGCATTGCCCGACAGCGCGGAGCTCGCAGCTCTCGCGAAACACGGACCCGCGGTGCAACAGGCACAAGCGAATGTCCAGGCGTCGGAGGAACAAACCAAGGCATCGAAGGCGACCTACCTGCCATCGCTCAGCGCGAGCTACTCGCGCACCGGCAGCGGCGTAGACAGCCGCTTTGGGCTGGGGCCCGATCCGTTCTCCTACAACGGGCGGTTGTCGTTCTCGCTCTCCTATCCCGTCTTCAACAACTTCCAGCGCGAAGAGCAGGTAGTGCGCGCGAAGGTGGCCGAGACAAATGCGCAGGTCACGCTGCGCGATACGCAGTTGGCGGCGCAGGAAAGTTTGACGCAGAACATCGGCGCCCTGCGTGGCGCATCGCAGAGAGTGGCGATTCAGGTCGCATCCGTTGCTGCCGCCGAGGAAGATGTGCGGGTGCAGCAGCAGCGCTACAACATCGGCGCGTCGACGTTCCTGGACCTCATAACATCGCAAGCCGCGCTGGCATCGGCGCAGCAGGCGTTGATTCAGGCGCGGTACGATTACCGGATCGCGCGGGCGCAGCTCGAGGCACTCGTTGGAAGAGATCTGCAGTGATCGAGAGTGCTGAATTTTCACGCAATCAAATGAAAGACCCAATGAAATCCTACGCGTCGTGGCGGGCCTCACTCGGGAAAGTGTTCGTCGTCGTGTTGATTGCCATCGGGGCGGCGGCTTGCTCGAAGAAGGCCAGCACCGCCCTCGTGATTGAAACGGCACCCGTGGAGCGGCGGAGCATTGTCCTCAGCGTGCAGGCGAATGGAACGGTCGAGCCCGTCAACATCGTCGAGGTGAAGTCGAAGGCATCCGGGACGATCATCCGGATGCCAGTCGACATCGGCGCGAACGTGAAGGCCGGCGATCTGCTGGTGCAGATCGATCCCCGCGACGTGCAGAATCAGTACGATCAGGCAGCGGCAGACGTCAGCTCGGGCACTGTTTCGAGAGCCACAGCGCTGGCGCAGCGCAATCGTTCCGCGGAGCTCTACAAGCAGAAGATCATTACGGCTCAGGAGATGGACGTCGCGACGCTGGCATTTGCCAACGCGGACGCAGCGCTGATCAAGGCGCGCACCAATCTGTCGATCGCGAGGCTCAGGCTGGCAGACGCGACGGTAACCGCGCCGACGAACGGTACCATAATCGAGAAGCCGGTGTCGCTCGGCATGGTGATCACCTCAGCGACGTCTTCGGCGAGCGGCGGCACGACGATTCTTCGGATGGCGGACCTGTCCAAGGTGAGAATGCGCGCTTTCGTCAACGAGACTGATATCGGCAATGTGAAGCCGGGACAGGTGGCGACGGTGACCGTCGATGCGTTTCCCAATCGCAGGTTCATCGGAATTGTTGAGCAGGTCGAGCCATCAGCAGTCGTTCAGTCGAGCGTGACGATGTTTCCGGTTCTGGTCAGTCTCGAGAACTTCGATGGCTCACTCAAGCCGGGCATGAACGGGCAGGTGACGATGGAAGTTGCGCGTCACGACAACGTGCTCGCCATCCCAAGCGACGCGGTCCGGAACGCGCGGGATGCGGCAACGGTGGCATCCGTACTCGGTGTGAGCCCTGACTCGATCAAGGCGGTCCTTGCGGCCGCGCGCGCGGCGCGGGGAGGCGGGCTCGGCGCAGCTTCGTCCACTCCTTCGTCGTTGGGCGGGGCAGCATCATCAACAGGTCGGCGCAGTGGATTCTCTCGGCAAGGTGGCGGGGGTGGCGGGGGTGGTGGAGCGCCCGGTGGTGGTGGCAGCGGGGGAGGGATGATCGCGTTCGCAAAAGTGAACGGCAAATTCACACCGCGAGCAGTACGGGTCGGGATCAGCGATTTCGACTACACCGAAGTCTTAAGCGGGTTGGTTCTCGGCGAACAGGTCGCGCTCCTCGGACCGGCGGTTCTGCAAGCGCAGCGCGAGCAGGTTCAGGCGCGGGTGAGAGCTGGCACAGGCGGTGGGCTGCAACAGCAGACAACGCCCGCACCAACTGGTGGCGGCGGTGGTGGGCGTCCGCCGGGCGCATAAAGGAGATAGTTCCATGCTACTCGGAGAGACCATTGGCGTAGCGCTCGGCGCGTTGCGAGCCAACAAGCTGCGCTCGTTCCTGACGATGCTCGGCGTCGTCATCGGGGTGGGCGCCGTCATCGCCGTAGTCGCGCTCGGACGCGGAGCGCAGCAGTCGGTCAACGCGCGAATCGCGGCATTGGGAACGACACTGCTCACAGTGCAGCCTGGACAGATCTTCGCCCCCGGAGGCGTCTCGTCCGGCAACGATCGCGCTCCGATGAAAGTCGCAGACGCGAAAGCGCTCGATTCCGCCGGGCCGGCGATCTCGGCGGTAGAGCCGGAGATGCAGAAGCAGCTCCAGGTCCAGTACCTCAATACAAACACCAACACCACAGTACTCGGCACAACATCCAACTATCTCGATGTGCGCAAATACGCCATCGCGCAGGGGAAAATGTTTACCGAGGGTGACGATCGCGCGAGTCGCCGAGTGGCGGTGCTCGGCGCGGCGATACCTGACAATCTTGGCGTGCCAGCCGCCACTCTCGTGGGGCAGAACGTGCGCATCGGCGGATTTCTCTTTGAAGTCCTCGGAGTTCTCGCCAGCAAGGGCAGCAGCGGCGGATTCGGAAATCCCGACGATCAGGTTCTGATCCCGGTCACGACCGCGCAGTTCCGCGTATTCGGTAGCGACCGGCTCCGCCAGATAGCGGTGCTGGCGGCGTCCGAGGCGGAGATCCCCCATGCGATGGCCGAGATTCAGAAAACGCTGCGGCGATTGCATCGGCTGCGCGTGGGCGTTCCAGACGATTTCCAGATTCGCAATCAGGCGGACTTTTTGAGCACGCTTGGCGAAACGACGCAGATATTCACTTTCCTGTTGTCCGGGATTGCCGCAGTCAGTTTGCTCGTGGGCGGAATCGGGATCATGAACATCATGCTGGTGTCAGTGACGGAGCGCACGCGAGAGATCGGGGTGAGAAAGGCGCTGGGCGCGACGCCCAAGAACATTCTGCTTCAGTTCCTCATCGAGGCCGTTGTGCTGTGTCTCCTTGGGGGAGTGGGCGGAATCGTATTTGGTTGGGGCGGCGCGCTGGCACTGTCGAAATTCGGGAATTTCAACACTTCGGTCTCCCCATCGTCCATTCTGCTGGCGTTCTTCTTTTCCGGCTTTGTGGGAATCCTCTTCGGGGTCTGGCCGGCGCGGCGGGCTGCTGGTTTGGATCCGATCCAGTCGCTGCGGTACGAATAGCCCAGAGCAAGATTCCGACATTGGGTGTTCAATAGCGTCGCTCTTTCGAGCGGCGCTACTTGTTTCTACCTTATCCATTCCTTCCGGCAGCTCCCGTCCAGCCGTCGGTGTCCCAAAATTTGATGGAGGTCGAATGAGACTCCGCTTCTTTGCGGTCTCTCTGTTGTGCGTTGCCGCCGGTGTTGCCGGTGCGCAGTCCACTGCCAGGAGGTCAACGCAGCCCGGGAAGAGTCTCGAGCTCCGCGTCGATTTCACTCGGGAGACGCTCCCCAACGGGCTCAATGTGATCTATCACGTCGATCACTCGACGCCGGTAGCCGCTGTTCTTCTATGGTATAACGTTGGCTCTAAGATGGAGCAGCCAGGGAAAACGGGCTTTGCCCACCTGTTCGAGCACATGATGTTCAAGGGATCCAAGAACGTCGGCGACGGGCAGCATTTTGCGCTCCTTGAAGCGGCCGGCGGAAGGGCGGGCAGCGATATCAACGGCACCACCAGCTGGGACCGCACCAATTACTTCGAGCAGATTCCTTCGAACCAGCTCGAGCTGGGCTTGTGGCTGGAATCGGATCGGATGGGCACGCTCACCGAAACGCTCACTAAGGAAAAGCTGGACAACCAGCGCGAAGTGGTGAAGAACGAGCGCCGGCAGAGCGTCGACAACCAGCCTTATGGAACCTGGCTCGAGAAGAGTGAGGAGCTGTTGTTCCCCGCCTCACATCCTTATCACCATTCGATCATCGGATCGATGGAAGATCTTTCAGCGGCCTCGGTCGCGGATGTTCAGAGCTTCTTCAAGACCTACTACGCCCCGAACAACGCCGTGCTGGTGGTGGCTGGAGACATCGACGTGCCTCAGGCGAAGCAGATGGTACGCAAGTATTTCGGACCGATCCCTCGGGGCCCGGTGCCGCCAAGGCTGGCCAACATGAGCGTGTCACCCGTCGTCGGTCGCGAGCAACGAGTCGTCATTCAGGATGCTCTGGCTCCGGCGCCACGCGTCTACGTCACATACCGGGTTCCGCCCGCGAAAGATCGGCGAGCGCCCGCGGTCTCTCTGCTGTCTACGATCATTGGGGGTGGGAGCTCGTCGCGCCTCGACGAATCGCTCGTTCGCCGTCAACAGATCGCAACCAGCGTGAGCGCGTTCAATCTCGAGCTCGCGGATGGTGGTGACATTCTGGTGGTGCAGGCGACCGGGAAGCCTGGCAGCAGTCCGGATTCGCTGGAGCGGGCTCTCCTGGCGGAGCTGGCCGGAGCCTCGAGCTTCACACAGTCCGAGTTTGAGCGCGCTCGTGCCTCGGCGCGTTTCTCGTTCGTTGATGGACTTCAAACTACCGGCGGTTTCGGTGGACGCGCTGATCGGTTGGCTGAAGGGTGGACGTTCTTTCACGATCCGAATCACGTGAATGCCGTCCTCGGCGAAATCGATCGTGTCACGCTTGCCGATCTGAACGCTCTGGCTCGCGAACGGCTCGTCTCGAACAACCGTGCGATTCTCGTTTACGTTCCGACGAAAAAGACCGCAAGCGAGACCGTTTCAGGGAGGGTCAACTAATGCGCAACCACCTTCATTTCCAGAAGACGTTCGCGCTCATCGCTCTGGCAATGTTGCCGGCAACAATGGCGTTAGCTCAGACCAGCCCGCCGCCGGCCGGCGCGCTGCGGCCTTATGTCTTTCCACCAGTCGAACAATTCCAGCTTGCGAATGGCCTCAAGGTCATTCTCGTTCAGAAGCATACGTTACCAGTCGTCGAGGGCCGTCTGATCCTCGATGCAGGAGCGATGCGGGAGCCGGCCGCGAAAAATGGGCTTGCCTCACTCACTGGCTCCCTTCTATCAGAGGGAACGGGGACCATGACCGGCGCGGAGATCGCGCGAGCGATGGACGCCCTGGGAGCACAGTACTTCACAGGCGCGGGTTACAGCACCGCGACCGCGGACGTTGTCGCGCTCAAGACAGTGTTTCCACAAGCGCTGGCCTTGGCGGCGAGAACAGTAACCGCGCCGAGCTTTCCCGTCGGCGAGGTTTCACGGGTAAAGAACCAGGCTCTGGCCGCCTATCAGCAAAACCACGCACGGACCGCTGGACTCGCATCCGACGCGTTCATACGTGCTGCCTTTGACAGCGCAGCGCCTTTCTCGCGGCCCGCGAGCGGGACTCCAGCAACAATTGGCGCGCTGACGCGCGACGACGTCGTGAACTGGCACCGTACAATGTATGCCCCGTCCGCGGCGACGCTCCTATTGGTGGGTGACCTGAGTCCCGCCGAGGCGCGCTCGATTGCCCAAGGGGCGTACGGAAGCTGGACGTCGACACGCGCGCCACTGGCGCCGATCGCGAATCCAATCCGGTCCAGCTCGGGAACCAGGGTGATTCTGGTCGATCGACCCGGCTCGGTGCAGTCGTCGATAATCATCGGCCAGCCCGGTTTTCGCGCGACGGATCCCGACTACCTCAGCATGGTTGCCATGAATCACGTTCTCGGCGGCGGGTTCAGCTCGCGAATGAACATGAATCTGAGGGAGAAGCATGGATACACCTACGGCGCGTTCAGCAGCTTCGATCTGAGGCCAGGAGCGGGTGCGTTCCGCGTCACCTCGGAGGTGCGCACGAACGCCACCGATTCAGCGCTCGTCGAAGCGGTCAGCGAGTATCGCCGCATTGCGACCGAGACCATCCCGATGCCAGAGCTCCAGGGCGGGTTGAATAACCTCGTCTCTGGTTTTCCCAGCTCGGTCCAGACCATACAAGGTCTGACCGGCCGGCTGCAGAACCTGATCGTCTGGGGACTGCCGGTGGATTTCTACACGACGTACAGGGAAAAACTTGCGGCTGTGACGCCGGACGACATTCGTCGAACGGCAAGCACCAGGCTAACGCCGGACAACGTGATCGTCGTCGTGGCCGGTGACCTCTCCAAGATCGAAGCGCCGATTCGGGCGCGGAATCTTGGAACGGTCGAGGTTTGGGACCCTAACGGCAACAAGGTCCGATAGGCAAAACAACTCCTGACGGTTCGATTTCCAGAAGGTAGAAAGGCCGGCTCATCGGGGCCGGCCTTTCTATTTCCGCTTGCTTAATTTCAGTCGATATGAGAGCGGTCGTCATCACCCGCCCGGGCGGACCGGAAGTGCTCGAGATCCAGGAATGGCCGAAGCCGGAGCCGGGGATCCTTCGTCACTGATTCGCAGCGCCAGCTCGCGGCACTAAGATTTCCCTTTCCGCCTTCTGCTCCTCCGATCCTGAATGAAAATTGTCGCGATCATCCACAATCCGATAAGCCCGGCAATTAGAAAGCCGATCATTCCGAGGCGGCGCTGATACGCCATCAGAAGCCCGCTCGCCACAAGCAATCCGCCCAGCACCAAGCCAGTGAAAATTCGATTGGCGACCTTCTCGAGGCCGAGGAGGAGGGAGCCGAGCTGCGGGGTGTCCACGCGCACGGCGAAATCGTTCGAGATCAGCTTCTGCGTGAGGACATCCAGTCGGTGGGGCAGTGCGCGAACCAAGTCCGAGGTCTCAGCCGCCATCTGAAACAGGCGCCGCGGTGACATATCGCGTTGCGCCCTCTTGTTCGCTATCTCTGCGGTGTAGTCGCGAATGGATTGGGTTGGGTTGAAGTTGGGATCGAGAGATCTCGTGACCGCATCGAGATTGAACAGCGCCTTGGCGAGGAGAGTGAGCTCCGCAGGCAGCTTGAGTCCTTCGCGGAAAGCGATCGTGATGATCTCGTAAAGGATCACTCCTGCCGGGGTCTCTTCGACGGTTTGATTCGCATGCTTGGCGATGAGGGCTGCCACATCGCGGACATACGCCGTGCGGTTGAACTCGTCCGGTACTTCCCCCATTTCGATCAGCGCCTGTGCGGCTGCGTCGCCGTTGTTCTCGGCCATTGCCAGCAGAAGCCGCACGACGTGATCGCGCATGGTCCCGGTGAGGTGCGCAGTCATGCCGAAATCGATCAGCGCGAGCTTTGGATCGTCGCGCGAGGGAGCGACCGTTCCGGCGGCGGCTTTGGCCTCGTTCTCCGACTGCGTGAGTGCCGTAGCTCCAGGCCTGACGACCTCACGACGATCGTCCGCCGCTGCCTCCGCCGGTGTGCGCGGATTGTCCCGGCCGGGTAGGACTATGAACACGTTGCCGGGATGCGGGTCGGCGTGGAAGTGTCCGCTGTCGGTGATCTGTTGCAGGTACGCGCGCGCGAACTCGTCAGCGAGGTCAGAGAAGTCGTATTCGATCCGGCTGATCGGCGGGATCGCGTCTATCTTCACTCCCCTTATCCGCTCTGTGGTCAGGACCTTATGGGTGGTGTAGGCGTCGATCACGCGCGGAATGAGAATATGGGGGAAGATGGCGAGGGTTTTCCGGAACGACGCCGTGTTTCGCGCTTCGGTGCGGTAGTCGAGCTCCTCGACCAGCGCTTGCTCCACCTGCTGTACGACGCCAATCAGGTCGACTCGTGAGCCGGCAGCGGTATGCTCAGTGAGAAATGTGGCGAGCTCGCGGAAGTACTCGATATCGTCATTGAGCTGCTCCCTGAGGTTCGGCCGCTGCACCTTGACCACTACGTTCCGGCCGTCGCGTAGCTCCGCGGCGTGGACCTGCCCGAGACTCGCGCTTCCGAGGGGCTGCTGCTCGAACGATGCGAACAGCTTACTTATACGCGCATGCAGCTCGTCCTCTATGGTCTGCTCCACAACCTCATAGGGCATTGGCGGCACTTCGTCCTGGAGGTGCTCGAGCTCGTCGATGTACTGTTTGGGCAACAGGTCGGGACGGGTGGAAAGGACCTGACCCAGTTTGATGTACGCGGGGCCCAGCTCGACCAGACGCTCGCGAAACGCCTTGGCCTTGGCGGCCGATTCTCCGCCGTCCGATCCGTCTCCGGCAGCGACGTTGGCACCCTCGAGATTGAGCAGCCCCTGCCGGCCTGCGAAATCGCGCAAGCCGTAGTTGGTAAACAGCCCGAGTGTCGCGGCGAGGCGCGGAAGATGCTTCGGCGAGAGAATCATGTGGTACGCGAAGGCAGAATCCATGCCCTTGTCAAAGTGGCTCTGTCCCGCATCACCGTAGATATTTATGCATGACCAACAAGAAATCCCAAACCAAACCTGTCGGGGCGGGAGCCAGGAAATCCCAAACCAAACCTGTCGGGGCGGGAGCCAGGAAATCCCAAACCAAACCTGTCGTGGCGGGAGCCAAGAAATCCCATACCAAACCGGTTGCGCAACCTGGCTCCTGTCGCGTACAGGTCGTGAAAATACCAAAGCCGTGGGGGCACGAGACGATCTGGGCCCGGTCCGATCGCTATGTGGGGAAGATCCTGCACATCAACGCGGGCCAGGAGCTATCAGTGCAGTACCATGACAGGAAGGACGAGACCGTACATTTGCTCTCGGGTGAGATTATCTACCGCGTCCAGAGGGATTCCGATCTGCTGGAGGACGTCCAGCTCAAGCTGGGAGAATCGTTCCGCATCACGCCCGGAACCATTCATCAGATGGTGGCTTTGACTGACTGCGATGTCCTCGAGGTCTCCACGCCGGAGCTCGACGATGTCGTGCGGCTGAGCGACAAGTACGGGCGGGAAGGGACGAGCGCGCCATGAAAGTGATAATTCCGCTGGCGGGCAAGGGAACCCGTCTCCGCCCACACACGCATCTGACGCCCAAGCCGATGATGAAGGTCGCGGGCAAGCCGGTGATGTCCTATGTACTCGACGAGCTGAAGAAGCTCGGAAACGTCGAGCAGATCATCTATATCACGGGACACCTGAAGGAGAAGGTCGAGGAGTTCGCGCGGTCCGAGATGAACGTGCCGTCGATCTTCGTCGAGCAGAAAGTGCAGGACGGCACCGCCGGCGCCGTCGCACTCGCCCGCGAATACGTCGATCAGCCGGTACTCATAATTTTCGTCGACACGATCTTCGACGCGGACCTTTCCAAGGTGAAAACCGTCGACGCTGACGGAATCATCTGGGTCAAGGAAGTGGAGGACTACCAGAGATTCGGAGTCGTCGTGACCGACAAGGCCGGCAACATGACGAAGATCGTCGAGAAGCCGAAGACTCCGATATCAAAGCGCGCCAACATCGGGCTTTACTACATCAAGAACTGGAAGCTGCTTTACGAGGGCATCGAGCACGTCCTCACGCAGCCGAAGAATCAGGGCGAATATTTTCTCACTGACGCGTTCCAGTACATGATAGACAAAGGCGCCAAGATCAAAGTCGTCGATGTCGAAGGGTGGTACGATGCTGGAAAGATCGAGACGATGATCGAGACGAACGAGGCGATGCTTTCTCGCGGGCGCGCCCGCCGGCCGAAGAGCGCCGGTGACTCGACGATCATCGATCCTGTGTACATCGAAGACAATGTGACGCTCAAGAAGTCGAAAATCGGGCCCAACGTCTCCATCGGAGCGGGCTCGGTACTGGAGGGCGTGGAGATCAGCCACTCGATCGTCGGCTCGAAGGCGACGATAAGGCAATCCACATTGCGGAACTCGCTGATCGGGGATGACACGGTCGTCGAAGGGGTGAAGGGAGAGGTAACCGTCGGAGATCATTCAGAGGTACACGCATCATAGCGTCGTCTCGATGACCGACGGCAAGCCAAAGCTCGGGCGAAACATTCTCGGTCTGAGCGCGGTGAGCTTTTTCACCGACGTCTCCACCGAGATGATCTATCCGCTGCTGCCGGTGTTTCTCGCCAGCGTGCTCGGCGCGAACGCGAGCTTCATCGGGGCGATCGAGGGCGTGTCGGAGACGACGGCATCGCTGCTCAAGCTCGTAAGCGGCTGGTGGTCGGACAAGGTCGGCAGTCGCAAGCGCCTGGTGGTGATTGGCTACGGAATCGCATCTGTGGTAAGACCCTTCACGGCGATGGCGGGAACCGCGAAGCAGGTGCTCTTCATCCGCCTCACGGATCGAGTAGGGAAGGGAATCCGGACATCGCCCCGCGACGCGCTTCTCGCGGATTCCGCGCCGGCGACGGCGCGCGGGCGCGCGTTTGGATTTCACGCGGCCGCGGACAACGCCGGTGCCGTGGTCGGGCCACTGCTCGCGTTCCTTTTTCTCAAGCTGCAGGGCGTCGGCTCATTCGAGGGCTCGAAGCATCTTCTCGCGCACGACGAACAGGCTCTGCGGAACGTTTTCTGGCTGTCCGCGATTCCAGCTCTGATCGCGATGGTAGTTCTCATCATCGTCGTCCGCGATGTGCCGCACCGGGACGCCGGAGAGAAAGCGGCAGCGCCCGCTTCGGTGGCCAGTATCGGTGGCGGACTCACGAAGCGCTTCTGGGCGTATCTCGTCGTGATTCTCCTTTTCACGCTGGGAAACTCTACCGACGCCTTCCTTCTGTTGCGAGCGAATCAGCTTGGTGTGCCGATCGCGCTGGCGCCGATCCTCTGGGCGTTGCTCAACTTCGTGAAATCGGCGACGGGTACGTATGGGGGCGGACTCTCGGATAGGCTGGGCCGCAAGCCATTGATCGTGGCCGGGTGGCTCCTCTACTCCGCGGTGTACTTCGCGTTCGGATGGGCTACTGCCGCGTGGCAAGCGTGGGTCCTGTTCGCCGTGTATGGAATTTTCTATGGCGCCACGGAGGGAACCGAGAAGGCTCTCGTCGCCGACATCGTCCCTCCAACTCGCCGTGGATCGGCGTTCGGCTGGTACAACCTCGCGATCGGGTTAGGCGCTCTTCCGGCGTCTCTCATTTTCGGCGCTATCTGGGACCGACTTGGCGCGCCGAGCGCGTTTGTGTTCGGCGCCACGCTCGCGCTTGTGGCCGCGCTGCTCATGGCGTTCGTAGCTCCATCGCCCACAGCACGCGAAGCGAAGTGATCTCGTAGGCGGCAAGCGGCTTACGCTTTCCTCCTCCAGGACCGGTAAGGTGCGCACTTCACCAACCGCACCATCGCCGAGGAGGAAGTATGAAACACACACATGGCGAAGGAGTTCTTTTTGTTGCGCTGCTCGCGGGACTCGCTGCCTGCGCTGATCCCGCGAGCCGAACGGTCGGTCTGGGCGTGCCCCACGACGCGCAGAGCGAGCCTACGCCCGCCTCCCCGAGTGCAGAGAGAGCCGCGCTGTCGAAAATCGCCCGACTGGTGGCGGTGGCGTTGGACAACGAGCCTGCGCGGCAGCATCTGAAGCGCGACATGAGAGCTGCTCCTTTCCACGAGCACAAGCTGGAGTTGGCGCCTTACCTCCGATCGAAGGATGGAAAAGCTCTGCTCGATCGAATGGTGAGACTGAGTGGCGGAACGGAAACCGAGTTGCTCAGCGCTCTTTCGAGCATTCGGAGGCTTGAATTCTACGTGCCCGTCACGTCTCATCGCGAGTCCTGGACCGGCAGCGCCGATGTCCTGGTGGCTTCCCAACTTGACGAGCGCGACGCGATCGTCGCTTACGACGAAAGCGGCGGCGAGGTAGACCTCGATCGCAATGTCGCCCCGTCGCAACCGACGCTGTCCATCGTGCCGGTGGAGACCCGGTTCGACCAGCCGATGCCAGCGATCGCGTCCAAAAATGTGCGCGACGAAAACGGCAGTACGATCGGAACACTCGAGCCGATCAAGGTGAAATCGTCGAATCTCATGGCGTGCGACGATTCATGCAGCGGAGGGTCGGTTGTGGCCGAGCCCATCCCACCGGGCCTTTACCTGGAATTCTCGCGCCTCCTCGACATGAAAGAACCGTGGTTCCGCGGGGACCCGGAGATCGAAGTTCATATTCACGGGCCGACCAGCCAGGCCGCGCCTACCTACGGCGACAACCTCTCCTGTTCTGGTGAGCATGTCGGTGACCCGAAGAAGTATTTCAACCAGAACGGCGGATTCTGGGAAGGCAGGGTGATGCTCTTTTCAGCCGACGAGACAGTCGCTTTCGCCAACAAATTCCAGCAGGGCTTTCACGTTCTCTTCTGGGAGGACGACAACGAGCCCTGCACGCTCAAGCTCGACACGAACGTGCTCACGGACCTGTTGAAATCAACTGCGACGGCTTTCAGCACCGTCGCGCTCAAAGTCGTTCCGACTGCGCCGCCGTGGGTGATCGTCGGGGCGTTCCTCGGGACATTCTTCTCCAATGCCGGAGGATGGCTTCTCACGAACGATGATTTCCTGGGTGCGGCCGTCGATCAAGCGAGCGCCGGCTACTACTACCCTGGGAACACCCACGTGATAATGGATGGCACGAGGCTCAACGGCCGTGCGACGATTGTGTACCGTCAATAGCGAAAAAAGGGGGTGGGGATGTCACATCTACTTGCTCTTTGCGCCGGAATCTGTCTACTCAGCACGAGGCCTGTTCTGATGACTGCTCAGGAAAGGAATTACGATGAAAGTGCACTTCGCGTAGACCACCGGCGTGGGACGATCACCATCGTTCGGGGAGTTTCAGAAACAACGGTGCTGAAAGTTGGAGCCTTTCGCGCGGCCGATTTGGCGGGAATCGTAAGCCCGTCACCGAATGCAGTGGTGGAGGCAAAGATATTCGAGCGCGACTACCTCCCCGGCGCGTGGATAACGTCGCTTGGAATCGCCACGCTTGGCGCGGCGATAGGCAGCTCCAAAATCGCGGACCTCAACCAGGCGGTACCCATCGGTTTGACGATTGCCGGCATGTCGTTGATCGTCTATGGGGGACTTAGGCTGGAGAATGCCTATCGAGCGTTGTCCAAATCTGTCTGGTGGTACAACCGGGATCTGAAGAACCTGTGAGTGACCGGATTGGCTGATGTATTCCTCGGGTTGCCCAAATCGTCTCTATCGGGACGGTTTGGGCAATCAATGAGGGAGAATGACTTCGAGATTTTGTTGGGCGTTGATGTTTGGCGTTGCGCTTATAGCTGGTGCCGGCGGGAAAGCAGGCGCGCAGGACAGGAACAACGCAGAAACGGCCTCGGGCCCGGGGCCGGCCAGGGCTAATCCTGCCGGGAGCGTGCCCGGGCCAGCGACGGATTCCAGCCGCACTTACGGCGCCGAAGCCCTTCGCTTCGAGACGAGCTGGGGCAACGTCAGCATCATTCGCGGCGCGGCTGGGCCGGTGGTTGGTACTTTAGGCTGGTTTCGCGATTTCGATCTGACCCAGCTCCTCGCGACATCGCCGCCGGCAGTCGCTGACGCGCGCGTGTTCGAGATGAACAACTTTCGCGGATCTGTAGTGGGAGCAATCGGCGCCACGACGGCGTTGATCGGAGTCGTCGTTGCCGCGAACAGCTCGAACAACGCCGCGAGCCCGGTGCTCGTAATCGGCGGTGTCGGAGCGATGGTCTGGGGCGCACAGCACCTCAGCATGAGCTACTCGGCGCTGTCGCGAGCCCTGTGGTGGTACAACCGGGACTTGAAGAAATAGATCGTGAAGTCGCCCGCGGCTGCCGGGAAAATGACCCCCACGCCCGTCCCTTCTATTGCCGCTTCCACCGCCTGTAGCCAAGCCATCCGGCGAGCCCGAGCAGCGCCAGTGGAATCACGACGCCAAGCGCCGCGATCGATCCGGCGACTACCGCGATGAAGTTCTTCCAGGCGCGTCTCAGCGCCGCCGCGATAGGATTCTCTCCCGGCAAATTGCCGAGTATCGGTGCCGGCTCGTGGACCGTGATAGTGAGCGTGCTCAACGCGACTCGGGCGCTCAGATATCGAAGTCTTCCTTCGTACCGCTCGATCTCTTCTCTCACACGCGCAAGCTCGCGTTCGACGCGGAGAACTTCGTCGAGCTTTCCCGTCCGGTTTGCGAGCAAGCTGATCAACCGCTCTTCGAGACGCCGGGAGTTGGTCACCCGCGCGGTCACGTCGACAAACTCCTCGCCGACGTCCTGCGCCGTGGAAGTGACAGTCTCCACCTTGCCGATGGTCGACAACAGATCAACGGCCGGATCGTATTTTGGCGCCGGAATCTTGAGCTCGAAGGTCGCCTGCCGGATCTGGTCGCGGCCGCCAGTGATCGACGAATTGGTGATGTAGCCACCCACCTGCGCTGCCAGCTGCCGGACTTTCAGCGCTGCTGCGTCTACCCGTTCTACTTCGATGAAGGCCTGTCCGGTACGGATGACCATCGTTGGCGCAGCAGAGCCGGCGTTGACGTTCTGCAGGGGGTCAGAGGCGGAGGGAGGGCTCTCTGGGGAGATTGCATCGGCGACGCTCGACGGCGCGCGAAGGGTACTGAATTGCGCCTCATTCCTGCCGGCAATCGCACGGGATGCGGTGGAGGCCGCACTCACGGGACCGCTTTGCGCGCCCTCTGTCTTTCCGGTTGCTACTCCGCTTCTATCCGCGGAGGACGATGAATCACAAGCGGACGCGCCCAGCGCGAGGGCGATCGTTACCAGCAATGTGGAGGCTTTCATTTCTGACTCGGTTGGTTGTCGTCATGGGAGACGTCAGCCGAGTCAGTTGTTGCACACGGGGGGTCGTGCGCCTAGTCGCCCGCTAGCAGCACTTCGATCCGGGCTTGTTGTACCGGTCGTTCATCCGGTTGTGATCGAACTCGGTTTCCGTCATCACCCGGTCCCCGGGATGTGTGCTGCGCATATGGGCGAGATAGCGCTGATAATCCGGGGCGCCGACAACCGCGCGAACGAATGAGACTGATTGCGACAATACTGAGCTGATGAAATCGATCATCGGTTTGAAGTGCCGTTGGGGAGGTATCTCTCGAACAGGTCGAAGATCCGCCGGTATTCGTCTGCCCACGAGGAAGGTCTCACGAAAGCGTGGTCCTCCACCGGGTATGCTGCCAACTCCCACCGCGTCTTGCCAAGCTCGATTAATCTCTCGGTGAGTCTGACGATGTCCTGAAAGGGGACGTTGGTATCGACCATCCCGTGCGCCATAAGCAGCGGGTCTTCGAGACCTTCCGCGAAGTAAATAGGTGACGACTGACGATACGACAGCGTATCGTTTTGCGGAAAATTCAGGATCCCTGAGGTATAACCCTGATTGTAATGCGCCCAGTCGGTAACGCTTCTGAGAGCCGCGCCCGCCCCAAAGTGCCTGGGCTCGGTAAAGAGGGCCATTAGAGTGATGAAGCCGCCGTAACTGCCCCCGTACAGCCCGATCCGCTCCGGATCGATATGGTAGGTGGCATTGAGGTAGCGCGACGCACGGAAGACCGTCATCTCGCGAGAGCTGCCGGGGCAATTCGAGTGAATTCGACCTCTGTGCTGCGCGCTACCTTCCGTCCCGAAAGAACGATAAACCATTCGTGCGCCGACGCGACGAGTATGACAATCACAGAGAGTAGGAAGAACCCGGCGACAGCGGCGTCGATCCTGTCGTTGAGGATCAGTCGACTCGCATCGCCGATCGACTGTGTGCCGGCCGGGAGTGCGCCACTGGCCAGCGTTTCGCGGATCAGGCGCGCGTTGGACAGGAACCCCAGCTTCGGATCGGCGGAAAAGATTTTCTGCCAGCCTGCCGTAAGCGTTACCAGCGCGAGCCAGGCGAGCGGCAGGACCGTAACCCACGCGTAGCGCGCCTTTCCCATCTTGATGATGATCGTCGTTCCAACGCAAAGCGCCACTGCCGCGAGCAGCTGATTCGAGATTCCGAACAGCGGCCAGAGCGAGTTGATCCCACCGAGCGGATCCAGTACGCCCTGATACAGAAAGTGCCCCCACATCGCGACTACAATGCCGCTGGCGATTACGACACCGGGATACCATGACACCCGGCCGATCGGCGGCCACACGTGCTTCAGGAGATCCTGCAGCATGAACCGTCCAACCCGCGTGCCCGCATCCACCGTCGTCAGGATGAACAGCGCTTCGAACATGATCGCGAAATGGTACCAGAGTGCCATCGCCGTCGAGCCGCCAAGCACCCGAGAAAAGAGATGCGCCATGCCGACGGCAAGACTAGGCGCGCCGCCTGTTCGCGACAGCAGCGACTTCTCCCCAACCTGCTGCGCGAGTAGCTGCATTTGCGCTGGATCGAGCGCGAACCCCCAGTGTTGCACCGCGGCGGCCGCACTCGCCGCCGTAGTGCCGATCGCGCTCGGCGGAGCATTGATAGCGAAGTAAACTCCGGGAGTCAGAACACACGCCGCGATGAGCGCCATCACCGCAACCAACGATTCGGTGAGCATGGCGCCGTATCCCACGATGCGGGCGTCCGCCTCGCTGGCGAGCAGCTTTGGCGTGGTGCCAGATGCGATGAGTGAATGGAATCCGCTGATGGATCCGCAGGCAATCGTTATAAAGGCAAAGGGAAATATCTTTCCGGCGAACACCGGCCCGGTGCCATTGGTGAATTGCGTGAGCGCCGGCATCTGGAGCGGGGGCAAGACGATCACGATGCCGAGAGCAAGCGCCAGGACCACCCCAATCTTGACGAAGGCAGAGAGGTAATCGCGCGGAGCGAGCAGCAGCCACACCGGGAGAACCGACGCGAAGAAGCTGTAGCCCATGATGAGGAGAGCGAGCGTCTTGCCAGTGAGCGTGAACGTCGGAGCAAGCGCGGGGTTCTGCGCCACCCACCGTCCCGCGTAAAGCGCCACGACAAGAAGCACCAACCCCATCGCGCTTGCTTCCAGCACGCGGTGCGGTCTTACCCAGCGCAGGTACACGCCCATCACCAGTGCCGTTGGAATAGTCAGGCCGATCGTCACGACGCCCCACGGACTTGCTTTCAGCGCGTTCACCACCACGAGCGCGAGCACGGCGATGAGGACGATCATGATGCCGAGCACTGCGACGAGAGCCGTGTATCCGGCCACCGGCCCGATCTCTTCCTTCGCCATCTGACCTAGCGATTTCCCGTCACGGCGGACCGACGCGCAAAGAATCACGAAATCCTGAACCGCTCCGCCGATCGCTACCCCGACGATGATCCACAACGCGCCGGGAAGAAACCCGAATTGGGCCGCGAGGGTTGGCCCCACCAGCGGGCCGGGCCCCGCGATCGCGGCAAAGTGGTGGCCGAAAACGACCCACCTGTTGGTCGGCATGAAGTCCCGGCCGTCATTGAGCCGCACGGCCGGCGTGGGCCTGGCAGGATCGAGCGCGAAGATGCGGCTGCCGATGAACCGACTGTAGAACCGGTACGACACCGCGTACGTGCAAAGCGCAGCGACCAGCAGCCACGCGGCGTTCACAGGCTCGCCGCGTGACAGCGCGAGCCACGCGAAGCTCGTGGCGCCGAGCACTGAAACGAACGACCAGATGGCAATCTTGCGCAGTCTATCCATCACACCGTTGTGCACGTATGCGATGAAATTGAGGATGCGTTAACTTTCCCGCAATCCAAACCAAGAGACAGTTGCGAGCATTTGTTCTGTTAGCGTGCGCCACTATTCTGACGGCCTGCGCTTCGAAGCCGCCCGAGACCGAGGCTTCTCCTGTGGCCCTTCGACCGCTCGAGCGGATGGCGGGGCAGGAAATCCTCGTATTGCCCGTTCAGTACCTGTCCTTGACGGATACTCTGGGCTGGCAGCAGCGAATTCCGAATCGCGCCGCGTTTCTCGCAGCCCTCGACGACCAGATCGAAGCCGCCATGTCCGCTCGAGGACTCGGCAAGGCATGGACCTTCGGCCGTGAGGTTGAGCGCGCCTCGAAACTCAACAGCATGCTGATCGCCGACGCGCGGTCGCTGTCCGCCGAGTGGCTGCGCGGACGCGTTCTCCCAGAGACGACGGTGCGCGACCCGCTCCAGTCGCAAGTCCGCGGACTGGTCGGCCTGAAGGGATCGCGATACGCTCTGCTACCCGTCGAGCTTAGAATCGAAAACCGTGGCAATGGTACGGGCGTTGCAATTTTGCGCATCGTGATGATCGATTCGCGCATGGCTCAGATTCGCTGGGTGGGCGAGGTCGTCAGCGACCCCGCGAGGACGCTTTCTCCCGCGCTTACGGCGAGCGTCGCGTCGCATTTCGCCGATCTCGTTCTCGCGCCCTGACCCCGACACTCGAGAAGCGGACGACATGACCACTGTCTTCCACGTCTCAGACCTGCATTTCGGATGGCCCGCCGTTCCGGAACAGATCGATGCGATCGAGCAGATCATTCAGGCGGAGAAGTTCGACGTGGTCGCGATATCTGGCGATCTCACTCAGCGCGCAAGATCGGGCGAATTTCAGAGGGCGGCAGCCTTCATCCGCGATGCCAGGAAAGTGAGCAAGGTGATCACCGTGTCCGGCAATCACGATGTTGCCTGGTGGAAAGCGCCTCTCGGCTTCGGCGACAAGTCGAAGGTCTATGAGAATTATCGCAAGTTTGTCGACAAGAACCTCGAGCCCGTCCTCCACGTCCCGGGCGCCACATTCGTCGGGATCAACACGGCGCACGGAGTGACTCGGCGCACGTTGACCTGGAATCTTCGCGACATCTCCATCATCGGCGACATCCACAAAAAACAGCTCTACGAGGCGAAGGAGATCTTCGAGAAGTCTCCACCCGGCGATGCGCGCGTGATCGTGGTGCACCACAATCCCGTGCGGGGCGAGCTATCCCAGCGCCACGGCCTGAAAAACACCCAGAAGATTCTCGGGGCTTTCGCGGAGATGGGCGTTGACGTGGTGTGTTGCGGTCACGATCACCAGGAATCGGTGCACTACATCGAGCACACGAGAAAGGGCACAGTGATCTCGACGGCTGGCACGATCTCGAACAGATCGCGCGGGGGACGGCCCTCCTCGGTAAACGTCATCGCCATCGGCCCCGA